>JAJRSP010000022.1 GCA_024278775.1 Planctomycetota bacterium | reverse complement strand
TACCTGGCTGTGCGGTTGTCAATTCCGGGTCGATACAACGTGTCCAATGCGCTGGCGGCGATCGCCATGGCTCACCACGCCGGAGCTGCGGCCGATGCGATCGCGCGGGGACTGTTCGAGTATGCCGGTGTGGATCGGCGGATGGACTATCGAGGTCACAGTCGCGGCATTACCATCGTGGACGACTACGCGCATCATCCGACGGAAATTCGCGCGACGATTGAGGCGGCGCGGTTTCGATATGAGCCGCAACGGACCTGGGTGGTGTTTCAGCCGCACCAATGCGGACGCACTGATGATTTTATGGACGACTTCGCGGCGTCGTTTGAGCATGTGGATGAGATTGTGGTGCCGGCGGTGTATGGTGCCCGGGAAGGTGACGCCGAGGCGTGTTGTGATCGCGCGAAGGAGTTGGTCGAGCGTATTCGTGCGTTGGGGCATCGGGCGCGTTTCGTGGCGAATGTGGACGATGTTGCCGGCGAGTTGGTTGGGGAGCTGATCGACGGCGATCTCGTGGTGACGATGGGGGCGGGTGACGTCTGGAAGGTGGCCGATGAACTGGTTGACCGAATATTCTGATCGCGTGCAACGTGACGTGCCCCTTGGCCGAGAAACTTGGTTCCGGCTTGGTGGCTGTGCGCGTTATGTGTTTCGTCCCGCCGACGAAGCGGATCTGATGGCATTTCTCCGGGCGACATCGCCCCAGGCGGTCCCCATCAAGGTGCTCGGGCGTGGGGCCAACGTGCTCATCAGCGACGAAGGGTTTGACGGCGTGGTGATTCGGCTGGATAACGAAGCTTTCTGTATGGTGACACTTGATGGCACTTCTTTGGTGGTCGGTGCCGGTGTGGACTTGATCCCGTTAGCGCGGCGCATGAGCGTGGAGGGGCTTTCCGGATTGGAGCCGATGGCCGGTATTCCCGCGACGGTCGGCGGCGCGCTGGCGATGAACGCCGGCGGCGGCGGTGGTGAATTCGGTGATGTGGTGATCGCGGCTTCTGTGGTTGATTTTTCCGGGCACGTCGAGCTATGGGATCGGGATCGGTTAACCCTGGGCTATCGATCTTGCGGCATCGGCGATCGGATCATCCTCTCGGTGTCGGTGCAACTTCATCGCACCGATCCGGGTCGCACGATGGCCCGTTTTAACAAATTCGATGCCATGAAACGCCGCTCCCAGCCGATCGGCGACAAGAGCGCCGGTTGCGTCTTCAAGAATCCTCCGGGGGAGGCGGCCGGTGCCTTGATTGACCGGGCCGGTCTCAAGGGTTTGCGATGCGGCGGTGCCAGCGTCTCTGACCGTCACGCCAATTTTATTGTGGCTGAGGCCTCCGCCAAGGCGAGCGACGTGATCCGTTTGATTGATATGGTCCGCGATCGCGTTCGGCGTGAGTTCGACATTGAGCTGGAGCTCGAACTGGACGTCTGGCGTCCGGTGGGCAAGGAGTCAGTCACGTTGTGACATCCCTTCAAGAATCATCCCAGTGGTCGAGGGCTCATGTGATGAAAGTCGTGCCGCTACGGATGACGGTGTTGGCGGGTGGCGTGGGCACTGAGCGAGAGGTCAGCCTGGAGAGTGGCGAGGCCGTGCTTACGGCACTCGCACGGCTCGGGCATCAGGTGACCTTGAGCGACATCACCCCCGGTGATCTCTCCGCGCTGGACCGGCCCGTCGATTTTGTGTTTATCGCCCTGCATGGTGAGTTTGGGGAGGACGGCACGCTGCAGCGGCATTTGGAGACGCGGGGGTTGCCCTACAGCGGATCGGATGCGAAGGCGTCTCGGATGGCGATGGACAAGTCGGCGTCGAAACGGTTGTTTGAATCTGTGAATGTGCCAACGCCGGCGTATGAAGTGGTCACACCGGACACGCTGGTGGGTCTTACGGTTCGTGTGGCTGCACCGGCGATGGTCAAACCGATCGCTTCCGGAAGCAGTGTGGATACGTCGATCGCGCGTAGCAGTGAGCAATTGTACCAAGCGGCGGCGCACGTGGTGGAGAAGTATGGCTCGGCATTGGTTGAGCGTTACATTCGCGGGCCGGAGCTTACCGTGGGTGTACTTGGGGATGTGGCGTTGCCGGTTTGCGAAATCAGACCCGCGGGAGAGTTTTACGACTATCACGCCAAATACGTGTCCGGTGATACGCAGTATCTTTTTGATCTGGAATTGCCATCGTCACTTTTGGAAAGGGTGCAACGTCTCAGTGTCGAGGCCCATCGTGTGCTCGGTTGTCGTGCGTTTTCCCGGGTGGATTGGATGGTCGATGAAGCTACCGGAGCGCCGTACGCCCTGGAGGTCAATACCATCCCCGGCTTTACCAATCATTCGCTTCTTCCCAAAGCGGCATCAAGAATCGGGCTCTCGTTTGACGATCTGTGTCAGAGGATTGTGGAATTATCGCTGGCTCCGCAATCGTAGCGTGATGAAGCGGCTGGTTTGAGGGTGTGACCCTATGGCACGGAAACGAAAGCGCAACAGGCGTGGTCTGGCCCCTTTTCGATGGTGGTCGGCCATTGATGAGGACTACCGTCGTCGTGCGGTGGTGGGGGGCGTGTTGCTGGTGGGGGCCGGTGCTTGTTTTGTGACGGCGGCTTACGGGCTGAACCGGCTCGATCAGCACGTTCGTACCATGGCGCTCGAACAGCATCCGGCCGCCGAAGTGACCTTCATTGATCTTCCGGGACACCTTGCGTCTTTCGCGGTGGATGATCTGTATGCCTCGATCGACGATTTGAAAACCATGCTATGGACGGACGATCAACTGTGCCGCGCGATGGCCGATCGTCTGGCTACGGTCGGATGGGTCGAGCGCGTGAACTTTGTCCGCAAGACGAGTGACGCCAAGGTTCAAGTGAGCGCGAACTATCGCTATCCCGTGGCGCTGGTTCAACAAGGGGAGGCGTGTTTCCTGGTGGATGGGCGAGGGGTTCGTTTGCCGGGCTCGTACCATTATGATCCGACGTGGAAACTGGTGCAGGGCGTCGAAGCAGCGGTACCAGCGGCGGGTCGTCCTTGGCCTGGTGAGGATATCGAGGCTGGTCTGGCGGTGCTCGCATGCATTGCGAGAGAGCCGTTTGTCTATCAGATTACGGCCGTGGATGTCGCCAACTTTGCGGGACGTCGTGATCCGTACCAATCCCACATCGTGTTGGCGACGGACCGAGCCGAGGGTCGAATTGCCTGGGGGTCGGCGCTGGGGCAGGAGGTCGAGGAGAATCTGCCCGAGCAGAAATTGGCTCTGTTGCGTGCCAATTACCGAGAGACGGGCCGTGTCGATGCGGATCACCGCGTGATCGACATTACCACCTTCTCGGATCGAATCACGATTCCGGGTTGAACCGACGGCTCGTGCATTCGTCTCCCAGTCCACCCGCAGCGGATATCCCCGGTATTGGTCAGAAATAGCGGGTTTCCGATCGCAACGCGTGGCAGAATATTACACCCGTCCATCCGAATACGGGGTAGAATTGTGGCATAGTGGGACGATGTATCGATCATGGAAACGGGTAGTGTCATGTCTGACTTATCGACGCTGATGGATCATGCGCAGGCTTTGGCGGCGCAGCACGCGCCAGCCGACGTCTTGAACGAGGCGGTGCCCCTTGCGGTGATGCTGCTCATCGGTGGTGTCGGTCTGAGTGTGTTGGGTGCCAAGATGGCGCGGGTGGCCTCGACGTTTGCCTTTGCCGGAACCGGTGCCATTGCCGGTACCTATTTCGCCCGGCAGAGTGGGTTTCCCTTGGCCGTGTGTATCGGCGGCGGTGGGTTGCTGTTTGGCGTGATCGGCTATCAGACGATGCGTTTTTGGGTGGGCATGCTTACGGCTGTGGTGCTGGCTTCGTTGGCGCTGGGGGCGTATGGCTATCAACGCGTTGTCCCTCACGTGTCCGAGTTCGAGCAATCCACGCGGGTGACGGCGGGTGAAGGTGACTTTGTGTTCAGCGTCCCCTCATCGGAGGAGCAACAAGCCTATCGAGACCGAACGCCTAAGCAGTGGGTACAGCAGTTCTGGGCGTTTGCCACGGCTCGCGATGGCACGCTCGAACAGGGGGCCCGCACGATTGGGATCGTGGCCATACTCACCGGGCTTTGCCTCGGAGTGGTCGCGATGCGTTGGGCGCTCATTCTGTCCACCGCGCTGCTGGGAACCGGTTTGGTGACTGCCGGCATCTCCACACTGGTTTCGCATTATTGGGACGTACAGGTTTCTCAGGCTTTTGCCGCTAGGCCCGCCGTGTTTGGGGCGATAATCGGCGGATTCTGCGTCAGTTCCCTCATCGTCCAGACCGCCCTGACCAAGCCGGCTCCTACCGGTAAAGCGGAACCCACCGGTCCGAAATAGGCGATATCGTACCTTGAATCCGATCAGTTCGTGGCGGTGGCGCAAACGCGCCGCCCGGGCGAGGTGTGTTTCAACAGGTTTACCCAGCCGAAGAGGGTCGTCGGCCGCTTGAAGGCCGTTGTTGGGGAGGTGCAGGGAAATGATGCCGTCACTAGATAGCTGGCAGTTTCTTCTCCGGGATTCAGGCGGTACGGCGGCGATACCTCTGCTCATCGCCGGCGTCGGCATGATGCTCTTCGGATGGCGATTGTGGCGGCTGTGCGTGGTTTGTTCGTTCGCCATCATCGGGGCCGGTGCGAGTATGACGCTGTTCGCGTCGGGGGTGGTCGGCGGAAGCGATTGGTTGTTCGGTGTCGCGGGTGCTGCGATGTTTGGGCTCGCCAGCTTTCGGATTGCGGGTTACCTGGTCGCGGTCCTTGGCGGTATCGTCGCGGCCGGTGCCGTAGGTGCCTACCTTCAATCTCTCGGTGTGAGTGACGGGACGATGTACGCGATGGCCGCTGCCGCCATGTGCGGGGGCACCGCCTACGCGTTTCTACACCGGCGTCATGTGGTGGTGTTGCTGACTTCTTTTTTGGGGGCGGCCGCACTGTTCTCCGGACTCGTTGCGCTGGTGATGACCATGCCCGGCACGTACAGCACGTTTCGAGCCATGACCAGCTATAGCCCTCTCGTGGGTCCATTTTTGCTGTTGGTGCCTACCGTGATGAGCTGTCTGTATCAGATTTCCGAAATCCACAAGCTGAACATGGAAGTCTAAGCGTCGCCGACATTGGCAAACGCTCGCCCTTCGTTACAGTACGTCCGTAACGCGTCTCGGTGAGGAGCCGGGAGTGCTCTGTGGCGATAGGGGACCTGAGCGATGTCCGGACCAGTGGTCGGCGTGGACCTTGATGATTTTCGCACTGAGACCAAGGCGGCCATGCGCCTCGCTGCGGAGTTGAAGTTCCGCGCGATTGAGGTCGCTACCGTCGAGGGCGAGCTGTCTCCGTCGAATCTTGGTGCCAGTGGGCGTCGTCATTTCGTCCGGTTGGCCGGTGGGATGGGTTTGCGGCTTGCGGCGCTGGTGGCTGACATGCGGCACCAGCCACTTAGCCACCCCGCTACGGTGGACGAGCGTGTGGCGCGAACCTGTGCCGTGCTCGATCTCGCTCGTGATATGGGCGTTCCCCGCGTCACTGCCGGTGTGGGCCTATTGACGAACCCGGATGGCGGCGAACCCAACGCCACGGCGTTGGAGGCGCTCCGGCGCATCGGCGAACACGCCGACGCACGCGGTGTGGCCTATGCGATTCGACCGGCGTTGGATAGTGGGTCTCGTCTGGCAGGCGTACTGGATGCGCTGAGTTGTCCGGCGATTCGCGTCTGTCTTGATCCGGCGGCTATGGTGATGCAAGGTGTCAACCCGTTGGCATCGGTCGAGCAATGGATCGAACATGCCTGCATGTTGCACGTGCGTGATGGTACGGCCGGTCTCGACGAACACGCCGGTCACGAAACGCCGCTGGGGCAGGGTGATGTCGATTTGATCGGTGTCTTGGCGACGCTTGATGTGGCCGATATCGCCGCTCCTTATATTCTCCGTCGCAGAGACGCTGCGAGGCCGGCGGATGATCTCGCGGCCGCGCGCGATACGCTTTACGAGCTACTGCCGCCGGGATAGTTCGTCGTCCTGCGTGTGCGGTTCGGCGTCGATCGCCCTCGACAGAAGGGTGGAGCTCTCCTTGTGCCTCTCTTTCCTTCAATCTCTATCAAAGTCTTCTAATATCAGCATAAGTTTGGTCTGATCTATCTTCGTGATGTAGGGCGATCGGCTACACTGATGACCGCTTGACCGGCCAGGTGGTGCGGAAGCAACCAAGGGGTAGAAACTATAGGAGTTCGACTCGATGCGTCTAACCACTATGATACGAGTGGGCGTTTTTGTGCTTCTGGCGAGTTCGAGCCTTGTATTTGCACAAAGAGGTTCCAACCTCGGTGCTGGAGCCAAGACACGTCAACTGAGCACGCGGCAATGTCGTAATCTTATTCAGTTGGCCGCCAGTGAGTGGAATGAATGGCTTGCATGCGGTACAGATCCGGGAGTCGGCTTGGTGTCTCCGGCGTGCGCTGCGTATGACGTGGATGCTGATGGGTCGGTGGATCTTTCTGACTTTGCGTCGTTCGAGCGCTATCTCACGTCGGGAGTGGGTTGTTTCGGAATACGTGGAGGTGAAAACCAAGCGACGGCGTCTCTTGTCGTAAATGCAAACACTCCGAGCCTATTTCCTGAGACGGAGCTTATCGGCGCGCTCGACCCCAGCCTGTTCGTCGTGCAGGGAACGCCTGGCGCGGCGTATGTTATTGAGGTGTGTGGATACCAGAGTGGTCTTTCCAGTGAGTTATCCGTAGGTGTGCTTGACGACACGGGGCAGGCCCGAGTCATGGTCATGCCGGGCGCGTTTTCTTCGGGAGAGGTACTCGCCTTCCAGGCTACCGTGGCTGATGATGCGGCTCCAGATGGTTTTAGTGTGAGTGCCGCTACTCGAGCGCACGTTGTGCGTTCGATGTCATCACGTGTTGCTTGGTCGATGCCGGTTGGTAGCCTCGCTGACATTCGTGGTCCCGTGATGGGTATCGAGGGTAACGTCATCAATGTCGGAAACATACAGTTCACAACGTCGGCGGCGACGGTGTATTCCAATGTGACCGACTTGGCTGGGCTGCATCTGGGTGATTGGGTTGTGATCGACGGCGCGTTCAACTGGCAGGGTGGCTTTGATGCACGTGAGATCAGCGTGGAGGATCCGAATCCGCTGGTTCGTTTGGCCGGTCGGGTCCAAGGTGTCGGTCCGGCCGGCTTTGCGCTTCTTGGCGTTTCGGTTTATATGAACTCGGCGACGACTTACTTCGATGTGCTCACCGGGTTGCCGACCGATTTTAGCGCCATTGAACCGGGCATGGCCGTCGAAGTTCGCGTGCCTGTAGAGGCTGCGTTCCCCAGTGCGATCGAAGTGCTGCTCAACGTGCCGACAGAACCGGAACCCGAGCCGGAACCAGAGCCTGAGCCGGAGCCCGAAATCGAGAGTCCACCGGCACCGCCGTTTTGCTCCTAACGCGTACTGTCGCTTGGTGGATCAAGACCATCTGTAGAGGATTATGCTTTGGAATAGAAGTCCCCTGTGCCGGATGGCCTGGTGTCTTTTGAATCGCTCCTACGTGACGACTCCCGCGAGACACACTACGATACCCGCGTCAGGTACGACGCGGAGTGATCCGACATTTGACCAACGCACATCACAACGTGAGGCCGCTACGGCGGTTGCTCGGCACGCCGACCGCGATCTTCGTGGGGATGGGTGTGGCGATCGGTTCGGGTGTGTTTCGCGTGCCAGGCGAAGTGGCCGGTGCCATGCCCTCCGTCACGTTCATCGTGCTGGCGTGGGTGCTGGGTGGCGTGGTCAATCTGATGATGAGCTTCGTGACGGCCGAACTGGCCACGCGCTATCCGCGCGCCGGCGGTGAATACGTGTATTTGCGAGAAGCGTACGGCGAATTCGTCGCGTTTTTCTTTGGGTGGGGCTACACGGTGTTTGTGGTTGGCGGGGGAGCGGCCACGATCGCGCTGGCGCTGGGGGACTTTTCCGTCGAGTTGTTCGGCCTTGCGTCGGGGAGTTCCGGTGTTGTTGCGGCCGGGGCGATTGTATTGGTGACCGGGCTGAACGCGTTGGGCTTGCGGGCGAGCGCGCTGATTCAAAACCTGCTGACGGTGGGCAAGGTGGGGGCGTTGCTTGCCGTGGTGGTGGTGTGCTTCGGATGGGGTCGTGAACCGCTTGCGGGCCAAGACGCGGTAGGCGCTGCGGTCGGCAGTGGGGGGCTCACGGTTTCGATGATGCTCGGCGGGTTCATGGCCGCGCTGTGGCCCTACATGGGCACGACCGACGCCGCGAAATTGGCGGAGGAGGTGAAGGATGTTCGCAAGTCGATGCCGACCGCGCTACTAGTGTCGGCCCTATCGCTGACGGCCATCTACGTGCTGGTCAACGTGGCGTTGCTTCGGGCGATCCCGGCGGGTGAGATGCATGCCTACGACTCCGTGCTTGGCGAGGCGATGGGGCGGCTGGTGGGTGATCGCGGTCGTGCCGCGATGCTGGTGGTGGCCGTACTGGTGTGCTTGGGGTCTCTGAGTTCGACGGTGTTGGCGACGATACGCGTGACGTTTGCGTTGGCCCGAGACGGCCTGACGTTCCGGTTCATGGCCTACATGACGCGCGGGCAGGCACCGGTCCCTGCGTTGGTGGTGGTGGCCGGTGTGTCCGTCGTGCTCGTGTTGACACGAGATTTTCGGCAAGTATTGGGGATTTACTTTTTGGCAAGCTCGATCCTGTTCGGTTTGACCTACGGGAGTCTGATTATCTTTCGCCTTCGCGAAAAGGAGTTCCCCGCCGACGTGTTTCGCTGCCCACTGGGGATTCCGCTGGCGGTGATTTTGATCGGGTTGCAGCTTGCACTGGCCGTGAACATTGTGCTGGTGAGCTTTGCCGATGCGCTCAAGACGCTGCTCGTTCTCGTGGTGCTTGGCATGTTCTATTTCGTCTGGAAGGGTCAAAAGTAGCCAAGGGGGGTGTTGTCAAGGTGCTTGTGGGCCATCCGTGACGTTTCTCGTGACGATGAAGTTATGGGAAGGGCTGGCTTTCGGCCCGATAACGCAGGATATAACTTCTTCCCCTCGGGTTCACCGTCTGGGTGCTTCAGACTCTTCCGAGTAGAGCCGAATAACTGGCGTGGCGCGCGGAATGCGCCTGGTGACCGTCTGCGCGGAGGCTCTGCCATGCGCGGCCGAAGGCACTCTTGAGAAGGGCTTGTTTGTGTCAAAGGGGCATTCACCCAAGACCTATCAGCAGTTGGTTCAGCGTACGCTCCCGCCGCCACCGCCACCGCGTCGGTCCGCGGAGAGCGAGTTGGATTCGCTTATTCGCGTCATGGAAAAGCGGGGTGCCAACGTCGCCAATGTGGCGGTCGATCCATTACACCATTTGCGGGACCTCATGCTCAACGAGCTCGTTCCGGAATTTGTGGAGCTTGTCGAGAAGTATTCTGAGTTGGGCGTGTCACTTCAGATGGATGTGTCGAACTTTCTCGAAGGCGGGCGCGAGGTGAAGTTTGAGTTTGGCCTCGGCGAATTCCGCTTTCAACTACATGGGACCGTTACCACCGAGGGCATCGCGTTTCACGAAACGAGATACTGCCCGGACTTGCACGGAGAGTTGGCGACGGGGCCGATGCTCCGGCTGCATGGCTTGACCAGGCAGGTTTTTCGGGAGTTCGTCTGCGAGCGTTTAACGCACCTCATACGTGCGGCTATGCGGCGTCGGTGACACGTGCCGTAGTCATTCCGTTCCGGATCAGTTTTCGAAACGCTTGCCTTCTTCGACGTCGTCGCGGTGCGCCGGTGCGCGATAGTCGGGCAGCTTCTTTCTGGCTTCTTCCATACCGGGCGGTTCGTCAAACGCAATGTTCACATCCCACTTGGGCGTCTGGGCGTCACAAATCGCGATGCACGTAGGTTTGATGACATCGTAGACCATCTGTCGCTGTTCAAGTGGGAGGTTCTTCCATAGTCGAGCCTTAAAAAGCGGGCTGTATCGTGGATCCTTGATGAAGTGTTCGATCTCGTCGCGAAGTATGATCCGAGGACGTTCGAGAACCGCACGGTCGTTGAGGTCGTCGTTGATCCCTTCCATCCAGATATCATAACATTGTCTCGCCCGGACCATGGACGTGAGGGCTTGGCGTGGTTGTCTCAGGGAGTACTGTTTCAGCGCGCGTCGGACAAACGTTCGTACGATGGTGCCGGCCGCCCGATAGGTTTCGAGTTGCGCCCGTATTTCGTGCATGACAAGTTCTTCGACGGATGTCAGATATTGGCCTTGGATCTCCCCGTTGGGGCTGCGGTTGTTTTCTCGAAGCCAGGCGTAGTATTGCTCGGCCAGCGCAAGATTTTTCTCTCCCCCTTCGAAATAGAGGTACTGGATCCAGTTGTGCATGCTGGACACGAAGCCCACCATGAAGTTTGGTCCCGGCGTTCCCTCCACAAAACGTGGGTCATCTCCAAACTGTTCTTTTCCGAGCCGTAGATAGGTGGCGTACAGATATGGGATGTACCGCGTGTCCGGGGAAAGATCGAGATAGGATGCCATCGGGTCTTTGAAATCCGGGTACAGTGACATGTGCCCACGCGCCACGAGCTTGTTGAGTGACAAAAATACAAATCGTGCCGTGTTCATGGCATCGGCCGGGTCGCTCCCGGCGATACCCTTACATTTCTCGTCCCCATAGCTGGACCAATAGAGCGAGTGCGCAAACGCATTGCGCCAGTCGAGCGGACCGTAGTGATCTACCATCAGTGAGTACATATAGTCGAGGTCAAACTTTTTTTCCCGGCGAAGGATGTCCGACCGGATGGCGGCCAAGAGCCGCTCCAGGGCCGGCTTGTACTTCGGGTTTTTGACTAGGGAGAGACGGCGTTGGCTCGGCGAGTCTTCAGGGAGTGGTTCCGCGTAGAGTTGTGTGACCATGAGCTCCGGTCTGAGGTGCATGGCCACAAACTCCAAGAGCGACAAGTCCGGATGGAGACCAACCCCGTCTAACAGATCGACCAACGCCTTGACTTCCATGTCGCTGGCCAGAAACTCATCGAGATCACGCGGCGCGTCGACGATCTTCTTGAACCATGCAAAATAGTCTTCATCGTTAAGCGCCACCGGGGGCGGACCAAGGATACGCTCCATGTCTACGGCGAGGGCGCGTTTGTAGTTCCAGTGTTCGTCATCGAGAAAATCGCCGATCTTATTCCAATAGGTCCAGGCGAGTTCTTTATACAACGTGACCGAACGGGGGTTGTACACGATGCCCTTGTCGCGAAGAATCTCAATACCATTGCGTACCCACTTCCAACGTGCTTCCGGGGTGAACTGGGATACGGAGATGTTATACGCCATATTCCACGCGGCGTAGGCCCAAAGCTTGGGATAACGCGGCGCTAGCGCACAAACGGTTTCATGGAGCTGCAGCGCTTCGTACGTTTTGCCTTCCTCTTTGAGACGTTCCAAACGTATGGAGGCCCAGTCGATCGCCAGTGCGCGAAACGTTCCCGTTTTGCTGAGTAGCGCGATACCCGGTGGCAATCCGGCGATAGTTTCAGGATTGATGACGAGTTGTCGATCACGCCGGATGGTGTTGATCGGACCGGTTAGAAAAGCTGCGATCGTGAACGTGATGACGGCCACGCCTACACCAATGGCTTGCACCGACCATTCGTAGCGCTGCGCGGAGCGACGAGCGGCCAGGTGTTCCGGAAGTTGATAAGCAATCTTTTCTGACATCGTTTTCGGTTCGTAAGGGTATGCTCCGGAGCCTTCGAGCGGTCCTATACGGAAATCTCCGCCACCTCTCGACGGTGGAACAGTAAGATTGCGAGTCCCAATACCACACCGGTTTTGAACAGGGCCACTTCGGTGACAGCCTGCAAGACCCAAACCAGCCCGACGTTGTGCCCGTTGACGAAGGTCTCCACCGCGTCGAACCGCGAGAAGTCGGGCAGGATGTATTTCGCCAGGGTGAGCAGGTAGATGGCCGACTGGGCTAGAAACTCACCCACGGAATCAAACAGGCCGGCGAAATCGTCGGAAAGTTGGTCGAGTCCTTCCATAATAAAACCCAAACCGGCTGCCAGAATGTATATCGTGAATGAGCCCAGGCACGCTACGGGAAACGAAAACACCGTGGTCATCAGAATACCCACGGCACCGAGAAACATGAGCTTGCAAAACATCAAAGCCAGCAGCCGTACCATGTTTCCTTCAAATGATCCCACGACGAACAACACGGAGACGTCTTGTGATTTGCGAAATTCGAAGAAGTTGCCGAATTGAGGCTCTCCCTCATAGGGGTTTTGGTTGATGAACGTCACGGTGAGTGTGTTGTCCGGTGCGACGACGTCCGAGGGGACGCGGATCGTGTGCCATCGGTCGACGCGGTGTCGAACGGGAATGTCTCGAACCGTGGCCCCGCGATACGGATCACCAAACCGCCACGTGGCCCGAAAGATTTCATCCGGCGCGTATCGCGTCACGTTGGTCCGGTACCGAAGTTGAATAAAATGGCCCTTCGAGCGATCGACGAGAAGGTTCTTGAACTCGAACATCCGGGTGTTATCCGGTGGCACGATGCGCCAGCGGGCTTCGTGTTTTCTGGCCAGCTGATCGATCTCCTTTTCCCGGTCGAAGTTGGGGCGATCATCGTACATGCCATCTTCAAGGTTGCGGTCGAACTCGATTTTGGCGCTGCTGCGGAAATCGGGCAGAAGATACTTGGTTGCGTGGCGGGCGACGAGAACTTCGTTTGTCAATTCGGCTTCGTCGAACCGGGTGTCGATCGGAGGGTGCGTCGCAATGATATAATAGACCATGCCGTAGATGATGAGTCCGGACGACGATAGGAAAATGAAATTGATGATCGTGATGCCGAGCCACTTGCCCAACACGTATTGCCACCGTGCGACCGGCTTGGTCATCACAAGAAAAATCTGGTGGTTCACCAGCTCATCCGAAAGTGATCGCGAAAGAAAGATGGTGAGCACCGAAAGCAAAATTGCCGTGGCGGTGAACCCGAACGACATAAAGCTCTGTACCGCGCCCGTGAGTGAGCTGTCTCCGATAATCGCAAACGGTAGACCCAGCACGACCAGACCGAGAAGCGCCAGAAACACCAGCGCAATCTTCATCCGGAGGCCTTCGGCGATCATCTGTCGGGCTACGGCCCAGGTTTGATTCACGGGTGGTCCTCGTAGACGGTGGCTATCTTTCGCTCGACGATTCCTTTTCCGACGAGTCTCCGTCGTCATCCTGGTCGGGTGATGTCTCTTCACCCAGCAGTCCTTCAATCACGGATCGGTCCGCAGTGGGTGCGATCCGCGGCTCCGGCGGTGCTGCCCGGGGGGGGGTGGGCTCCGGCGTCCCCGTGGCTGCCGGCTCGGGTTCGTTCGTTTTGAGAAGTTCCTCCACCACGTCTGTGGCTGGTTCCCGTGGTGTCTCGGGCACCTGTAGCTCGATGGGGGCCACCGGTTCGATCGGTTTCGTTGAAGCTTCGATGAGTGTTTCGACCAGGGCACTCGGTCCGGTCCCTTGCGTGGCTTTCTGGAGGAAGTCAGGAATAGCACCGGCCAGCGCGGCACCATGCGTGTAGACGTTCGCGGCTTGTGCCTCCTCGACGATCCTGAGGAAGAAGTCATCCAGTTTCACACGCGGGTTGGAGATGGTGAGGATTTCCTTTTTTTCGAGTTGCTGAATTAACGAGCGGATCTTGGCAATCGTATCCTCCGAGAGCGGGGGGGTGGTGATCTGTGTGACGTCGCGTTCGCGCAGGAGTTCATTGACTTCCCCCATAGCACGCTGCTGCCCGCCATACAGGATCGTGACGCGGTCGCACACATCCTCCACATCGCTGAGTACGTGGCTCGACAGGAGGATGGTTTTCCCCTTACGCCCCAAGTCGCGGATGACATCTTTGATCTGTCTGGAGCCGATCGGATCGAGTCCGGCTGTCGGTTCATCGAGAATCAGAAACTCCGGGTCGTTGATGAGTGCTTGGGCGAGCCCGATGCGTCGGGCCATGCCTTTGCTGTATTCGCCGATGGGTCGTTTGGCTTCGTGGCTGAGCCCCACCATGTCGAGCAGGCGTGCGCCGCGTTCCCGTCTCACCCGCTTGGGAAGTCGAAACAGACGTCCGTAGTAGTCCAGCGTTTCATCCGCGACGAGAAAGCGATAGAGGTACGACTCCTCGGGAAGAAAGCCGATCCGGCTCTTCACCGCTACATCCGACGGGGCCTTGCCGAAGATGGATATTCGTCCCTTGCTCGGGTAGAGCAGACCGAGCAGCATCTTGATGGTCGTGGTTTTTCCGGAGCCGTTGGGTCCGAGCAGTCCGAAAATCCCTCCCGGTTCGATCTCGATGTCGAGGTTCTTTACCGCCTGCACGCGCGGTCGTCGCCAGAAATCCTTAAAAGTCTTACAGAGTCCGGCCGTTTGTACTACGGGGATGGAACGGTTTTCCATAAAGGCACCCTCGCCCTGGTGTTGGTGTTGCTTCGTACGATCCGCCTCAATCCGCTCAATCCGCCTCAGGTCCGACGGGGACATACTTGGGTGGAAGCAGCGATGCCGGATCAAACTCCTTTTTCTGTAGCCGGCGTGCTTCCTCTTTTCGTGTATGTTCCGGGTCGAGCCCGATATGGATGCGAAACGGTGACCTGCCCGGTCGGTATACTTTCGTGACGCCGGGGTTGGTGAAGATGGTCTGCTTGGCCTCTTCCCAGAGACGGTTGACGAGTAGCTGTGGGTTACGCTCGTATTCCGGAAGCAAGGTTCGATACAGTTCCACGTCACTTTGCATTTGACCGACCACCTGCGCGATATACGCGCCGGCGTCTTTGATCATACGCCCCGCTGCGCCCTCCGCGTCTTCTCGCAGGGTTCGATCCAACTCTTGCCTCCAGTAGTCCATTGGGTGCTCGTCGGTGCCGCCCTGGTCAATGGCGTCGAGGATGGCGAGCACACGCACTCCGGCCTCGCCACAGGCACCGTTGATAATTTTACTGCGTGTCTGCTCCGCATCTCGGAGGCGTTTTTGTTTGAAGTTTTCGGCTCGCTGAGTATCGTCGAAGGATTTGCGAACGGCGATCGGTGGTGTCGGCTCGTTCATCTCGATGCGGGTGACCACGATACCGCTATGGATAGCGGTGAGACGCTGATTGACCCGATACGTGATTTCGTTTTGTACGAACTCAACCCTTGTGCGTATCAATTCGTCGGCCGTCACTTCGCTCCCGACGTGAATACCGCAGGTCTCGACGAATGTTTTGATCAGTTCCTCGGCGGCCTCCGTTTTTTGGCTGAGCACGTTGGACACATACTGATCCACGTGTTCGATTTTATAGGTGATCTTCCACTTGGTGTGTACCAAACCGCCATCAGCCGTCATCAGGGCCCCGTCAAGCGCGGGATGCAGCCCCTTGCCGGAAGGCCAAGTGATGAAGGCGAGCGGCTTGTCGACATCGTTCGCACGTCGATGAAAGGAATGGCTCGTGACCGTGAAGGTGTTGCTTTGTTTCGTAGGCAACGGCACGATTTCGTCAATGGGGAAGGGCATCGCCCAGACGAGTCCCGGTTGGCGGACCTCCGACTGAAGACGCCCCAGCCGCATGACCAAGGCCTCTTCGTGGCTATCCACCCGACGCACGTTCGAGAAAAAATAGAGCACCACGAGCACCATCATGATGCCTTTGAGGATTCTAAAGCTGGCGCGAAGGGCGTCTGCGAGCGACCGGTTGGCCGCGTCCATCGGCTCCTCAACCATCTCGATATTGCGGTGGTCGTGCTCGTCGTGATGATGGGAGTGTGGGCTCACGTGGTCGTTTCCATTGGCTAGGGTCGTTTCGGCGTCAGTCTCGTCCGCTTCCCGGTGGTGCCGGGGCTTTGGTTTCCTTAGGGGGTCCCGCCGGGTTCGGCGACGGCCTTTCTGGCTTCCGGGTCTAATATGTCAAACGGGGCTTCCGTCGTATCAATGATGAGCGTCGTGCGCTCACGAAGAGATTCCGTGAGGGCGCGGAGTTTGTCGAGGTAGATCCGAAGCTGAGGATGCTGGGCAAACTCCTCGTAGTACCCGCTGACCACGCGTTCCGCTTCGGAGCGGATTTCGTCGGCTTTCTGGCGAGCGGCCGCCAGAATGCGAGACTCGGCAGCGCGGGCTTCGGCTTCGATGTCGGCCGCTCGAGCCTCGCCGGATGCCCGATAGCCGGCCGCCTTCTTTTCCTCGTTTGACTTCATGCTCTGAAAAATCGCGGAGGTCACTGATTCAGGAAGTCCGAGTTTCTTGATGCCGAAGTCGACGATCTCGATACCAAACTCATTCCGGGCGTCATCCATCACCGCCAGACGGATCTCCTTTTCGATTTCCCGAATATGTCGATCTGCTTTGCGGACCGACACAAACTCAGACAGCTTGCGTTTTCCAATGACGGCCTGTTTGTCAGCGATGATCATTGTGCGAAGCGTCTTCTCACCATCCTCGACGCTCTGAGGAAAGTTGATGTGAAATTTTACCGGGTCGACGATCTTCCAGAGCGTGAACGTCGTGACGAGCACATTCTTTCCGTCGATGGTGCGCGTTTCCATCGTGCGGTCTTCCAGAATGCGTATGCGCTGGTCGTAGATCACGGCGGTCTGTATCGGCGGAGGCCATTTCCACTTCAGCCCTGGATCCACAATGGCGGCCTTGGCCGGTTCGCCCCACGTCTTGAGCAACGCCACTTCCGTGAACCGTACCTGAAACGTACACATGTACATCAGCAGTACCGCTACGAGAAAGAGGGCTGCGAATATCGTACCGAGATTCTTCATCGTCTCTTCGTCTCCGTCGCGCTGCCCGAGGCAGCCATCGTGGGTCGCGTTCGTTATTTCTTTTTGTCTTCCGAGAGGACGCGGTCCAATCCGCCCTCTTCCTGCGTTTCGTATTCCACCAGGACGTTCGTCGGGTCACCCAGAATGACATACTTTCGGATGTTGTCGATCTCGCGATACACGTCGAGCGCGCGTCGCTGGAGGTACAGTTTCGGTGCCGCCTCATACGCCACCACCTCCGTCCCGAATGATCTCACTTTCGCCGCGGCCTGCGCCATCTTTTTGGCCCCGTCGGCACGGGCCGTTGCGATTAGGATGGCCGCGGAACCGCTCAGTCGCGTGATGCCGGCTTCGTCGTCGCCCAATAGCAACTGATTGATTTTTTTCTTAACGGAGGCGAGCCGTGCGGGGTCCGGTGTGGCGGCAGATTCGAGCCCGTCACGTTCACGCAGCAGCGTGTCCATTTCCAGCGCGAGAGTTTCCGATCCGGCTGCCTTGGTCAAAATTTCGCGGGCCTTCGCTTCGGCCTCGTTGATTAAGGCGTGTTTTAGCGTTTCCGCCGCGACCGCCGCCTGGAAGGAAGCCGCGACGTTGTCCTTGGCCGGCGGGTGCGCGGCACGGACGCCCACAAACGCCAGCTCGATGCCGACTTCCATTTGGTCCAGTCGTGATTGGATCAGTTGGCGGAGACGCGCGTTGAACGCTGCTCGTCCCGGTCCGATCAACTCGTCCACATTCACGCTCGATGCGTAATCGGACAAATATTGATAGGCGATGGCTTCCAGGATTCGTTCCGGCTCACGGTATTTGAAAAGATACTGATTGATATCCTTGATGCGGTACTCGATCGGAACGGAAACCATCAGCAGACTCACCGGGACACTCTTGCTGGTGCTGCTTGTAGACCCGGCATCCTCGATCTCGCGTCCGGATTTCGAGGCCGCGACCAGGAGCATCATCTCAGGGAGAAACTCATGTTTCTCGGTCCACAACTCCGCCTCATGGGTGTGGTCCGCGTCATCTTCCGTCTTTTCGCCAAGCACGAGTTCTGCGATGCTCTTGGAGTTGGCGCGCTGAACGACCTCAAACGGGTACGGCAGTTTGAAATGTAACCCCGCGTTGAGAGGGTGCTTAGATCGTAGCATGCCAAGCCGTTCGATCACGACCTGCTCGTCTGCGTCGACAATAATCACACTCGTAAGTGACAGAATGGCTATCGCCGTGGCCACCATCAGCGGGAACATCCAACGCTGCATGAGCTGATAAAACCAGGTCGCACTGACCTCAAAACCAAATTGGTAGTTGGCTGCCTCTGCCAGCGATTTGGCGATCCCACCCGGTTCCGTGATGAGACCGAGCAATCGGGAGTCAAAGGGAGGGCGAGACACCACGCCCGCTTCACGCGGACGGTAAAAATCAAGCACGAAGTTGACGATCAGCTCTACACCGAGCACGACGAACGCCACTCGCAACAGATAGCAAAGTCCGGGCTCGACCCACTCGATATTCGAAGCGGCCATCAGACCGATCGCCAAGGCCAAACAGGCCAACGCGTTGGCGGCCATGAGCGTGGCACCGCCATGAAGCAAGCGCCAATCTTTCAGGCGTGAGAGGTCTGTTGTGATTCGTGCAAAGACGTAGCAGAGTACGCCGATCCCGATCACGGGCCACATGACCAACGTCGGCTCCAACGACCGTTTGATCCCACCGTCGACGGCCGGCTTGAAGGTGTCCGCCAGCGTCCAGTCCCACCCGATGAAGTGCCCCAAGATCAAATAGGCGGAGACGAGAACCGCCGTAGTGGGCAAAAACCACTTGACGATCCAAAGCAGGCGGTTCTGTTCGATGAGCAACCCTTCATCGTCCAGATCGAATATGGCGGAGCTATCGCCCGAGAGACGAGCACGCTGCAGCTCAACGGTTTCCAACTGCTCCGCGCGGACGCGCCGCGCCTGTTTGAAGACCAGGTACAGCACGCCCCACACCGGCAGACCCGCCACCATGAACCGGGCCACCGCGCCTACGGCCGACGAATCCCACCGGTAGGCCAGGGTCGTCAGAGCGCCACACCCAACGGCCTGCAGCCAAAAACCGGCGGCCGCCACGTGTTGGGCTCGTTTGTCGTCCGGAGCCGTCATTTCCGCAGGTCCGCCATCCGTAGGTCTGTCATCCGCAGGTCTTCCATCCGCATTTCCGTCATACTGTGTTTCCGTCGTGCGTGAGGCGCTTAGCGAACTTTCGCCGCTCACGCTCGTATTCCTATGTGTAGCCGAGACCGAAGGGTTCGTGCCGCTTGTCGGGCAGGGTCGGCAGCTTACAATAACCGAGCTGGCCTTGCCAATAGGTGGTGCCGGATCCGACTACGCTCATGGCCCGACCCGTGGATGGCTTGGCCCGCTGAGCGACTCAAACGATGGTCAACCCGTATGTTTCAGCGGTTCTACACGCTAGCCCTTAACAGTTTCGTCGAGACGATTAGACAGCCGATCTACGGCGTGATTCTCGTCGCGACTACGGCTTTGATGATCCTCAACGTATCGTTGGCGGCCTTCACCCTGCAAAACGACAACAAACTCCTCATCGATCTGGGTCTCTCTACGCTCCTGCTCAGCGGATTGTTCTTATCTGCCTTTAGCGCATCCGGGGTCATCAGCCGAGAGATCGAAAACAAGACCGTTCTGACCGTGGTTTCCAAGCCGATTAGTAGGCCGCTCTTCATTTTGGGTAAGTTTGCCGGGCTGTCGGCGGCGATGGCCGTGGCCTGCTACCTCTCGACCCTGGTGTTCGTGTTGTCTGTTCGGCATGGCGTTTTACAAAACACATCAGACCCATGGGATGCTCCGGTTCTCGTACTCGGTACCGGAAGTGTGGTCCTCTCCATCATCGTGGGCGGATACTGTAACTACTTCTATAGCAAGCACTTCGGTGCGATGGTCATCAAGATTCTCGTTCCGACTCTGACGGCGGCCGTGTTGCTCGTGGGCTTTTTTGATGAGCATTGGGAACTGATCCCCTTCGCCAGTAACTATGTCGGCGGGCAGGTGATTATCGCGGCCTATCTCGTTTCGATTGCGGTGATGATGACGGTGGCTGTCGCGGTTGCGGCTTCGACCCGGCTGGGTCAGGTGATGACCCTGGTGGTCTGTACCGCTGTGCTCGGGTTGGGCGTGATCACCGACTACGCGCTCGGACAGCACGCCGAAACGTCCACCCTCGCAGCCATCGCGTACGGGGCGATTCCCAACGTAGGTCCGTTCTGGGTGGTGGACGGGTTGGTGGCCGGTCAAGCCGAAACGAGCGTTACCGCTTCCTATGTGGCCTACGTCACGCTCTACGGCGCTCTGCTCACGACCGGAATCCTCGGACTCGCCGTTGCCCTGTTCCAAAAACGTGAGGTCGGGTAAGACCGAGGGTAGGTCAAACTCCGCTCGGAAGTGGTGAGTCGCGTGGCGTCTCGTTTGAGCCGCAGCTTGAAGCTCACGCGGCGTTGAGAGTGCCGGGCAACACGCGAAATCTAAGTCACCGTGCAGTTTCGGTGCCGCGGATTGGGAAGGCGCCCAGGAGCCGGACCCGGATCAAAAGGCGGTTCGTCACGTCCGATGGCACCGTGGATGCCCGATAATCTTCCCATCTACGATCGAATGATCCCTTGCGTTTCGTGTTGTCAACATCCCCTGCATCGTGGTCGCCACGTGACCGATGAACCACGGGCTAGCGGGGATCGTTGCGATACGACAACACCCCGCGGCGTGTACGTTGACTCCACGCAACCCGCGGGTGCGTGAAACACCCCGAGCCGAGAGATCAAGACGTGAACGCACAAGCGAAATCTCAATCCGGTCTCGATCACGACGTGAGCCGGGGGCATGGGTCCTTGGCGATAGAGGTCTTGGAGAGTGTTTCCGCGGCGGTGGTGGTGGTCGATCATCAGTTGCGAATCGAATATCGAAACGCCTCGGCACGTACGATGATGGGTGAAGTGGAGTTTCTCGACGCCGCATTGGGTGGCGCTGAGTTTCTCGGACGTTTTGACGGGTGGTCGCGTGAAGTCTCGCAGGTGCTGGCTTCCGGCGCGTCTCGTCAGTTTGTCTGCGCGCTGTGTATGGGCGAAGAGACACGCCCCGTGCTTCGACAGGGTAGTATCTCGCGATTGGGCGGCGCAGATCATTCGGCCGGTCGCGCCGTGGTTTGGTTTGATGTGTATGACACCGCGGCGGCCGGTACGGAGCAGGTCGAGATTACGCACCGTCTGGCTTCGCTGGGCAAGCTGGCCGCGCGCGTCGCCCATGAGCTGAACAATCCGCTCGACGGCATCCTGCGCTATATCAATTTGGCCTTGCGCACTCTGGACGACTCGACCGAGCCTAAGGTAACGTCGTACCTAGCCGAGTCGCGAACCGGGTTGAAACGCATGGCACAGATTATCGGTGATCTGCTTGAGTTTTCGCGGAGTACCGACGGTGAGTTCGACGATGTGGCGATCCATGATGTCATCGAACGGGCGATCCAAGCTCATGCGAAACAAGCCGCAGATCACCGCGTCGTGGTGGCCGTTGATTTTCAAACCCTCGATATGCCTTCGATCCGTGGTGGCCGGTTGTTTCAAGTCATCAGCAATCTGATTAAAAACGCACTCGATGCCATGCCGGACGGAGGGCAATTGACCATTACGAGTGGGGTTGTTTCCGGGGAGGTGGTCATTCGTGTGGCCGATACCGGTCCGGGTCTGTCCCATTCACCGCAAGAGGTCTTCGAGGCCTTTTTCACGACGAAGGAGGCCGGTAAGGGGACTGGCCTCGGGCTGGCGATCTGCCGCGATTTTATCGAGGACATGGGCGGGTGCATTCAAGCCGCCACGTCTTCGAACGGTGCGTTGTTCACCGTGCGGTTGCCGTTGGATCGGTGCCGTTCTCCGCGTTCGGATGGAATCGACTCGGTGAAGGAGGAATAGGAGGTCTGGTTTTTGATGAAGGCAAACTCACCCATCGCTCGTGTGCTTGTGGTGGACGACGACCGCATCATTCTCGACTCCCTCGGAGAGTTTCTTCGGCTGGAGGGTTTCGACGTGGCGTTGGCGGTGTCGTTGCGAGAGGCCCTGCAGATCATGGCGGATGCCCCTGTGGATCTGATGATCTCCGATGTGAACATGCCCGAAGGAAACGGTTTTGAACTGCTCCATGTGACGCGAAAGCGCTTTCCCGAAACGGTCATCATCATGATGACAGGGTATGGCACGATCGAGAGCGCCGTGGAAGCGATCAAGATGGGAGCCTATGATTATCTCACCAAACCGATCGTAGACGAGGAACTGAAAATCTGTGTCGAGCGGGCGCTCGCGCAGCAGGCGATACTGCGCGAAAATCGTACGCTTAAGGAGCAGCTCGACCTGCGTTATGGACTTGAGGGCGTCGTGGGGCACGACTACCGCATGCTCAAAGTCTTTGATCTCGTGGAAGCCGTCGCCGACTCCAAGGTGAGCGTGTTGATCCAGGGGGCCTCCGGAACGGGGAAGAGCATGATCGCTCATGTCGTTCATCAACGAAGTGAGCGACGCGATCGGCCCTTTGTCGAGGTGAGCTGTGGTGCGATTCCCGAATCACTCCTCGAGAGCGAACTGTTCGGGCATGCACGCGGTGCGTTCACCGGAGCCGTGGCGAATAAACCGGGTAAGTTCACGGCTGCAGACGGCGGCACCATTTTCCTTGACGAGATTGACACGGCCTCATCGGCGTTGCAGGTGAAGTTGTTACGCGTGTTACAGTCGCACCAGTTCGAGGCCGTCGGAAGCAACAAGACCGAGACCGTAGACGCACGATTGATTCTCGCCACCAACAAGGACTTGGCCGCCGAGGTGAAAGCCGGTCGTTTTCGTGAGGATTTGTTCTACCGAGTCAACGTGGTCACGGTAGATATGCCGACGCTGGCCGAGCGTATAGGTGACGTCCCGTTACTCGCCACATTTTTCTTGGAAAAACATGCACGCGAGTTGTCACGGCAAGTGTACGGTCTCGACAACGACGTGCTCGAAACGCTTCAGCGGTATCCCTGGCCGGGCAATGTGCGGGAACTGGAAAACGTCATGGAACGGGCCGTTGTGCTGTGCAAAGGTAGGCAGGTAACACTTGCCGACCTTCCAGCGAAGCTGCTCGATGCCGCCGGCGAGGTCGAGATGGTGGAGTCGATCGAAGGCCTTTCCCTGAAAGAGGCGTTGGAGATACCGGAAAAACGTCTGATCGAGGCGGCCTTGCGGGCCCATGGCTGGAACCGTCAGCTCACGGCTGCTCAGCTTGGGATCAATCGCACGACGCTTTATAAAAAGATGAAGCACTTTGGATTGGACCGCGATCCTGCCCAGGCTGCTTTTTGATACCAATTCAGACGGTCTGTCATCGTCACCATGCACCTGATCACGGACCGATAACTCTATTAGCCGTCCGGGTGCGATTATCCTGCCTGTCGTTTCTATCTTGCCGGACGTTTCGTTTTCGGTCGTCCCGGCCCCACCTAAGCCATTATCTTAGTCATTTCTAACGCGACACACGGCTTTGTTGCGGCTATACTGGGTAGCCCGGAGGACCGCAGGGGGGCTTTGCAGGCTGTTGCGTTGACCGGGTGCTTGTGTCAGGTGTTCGTTGGGAGTTGTGGAGCCTTGTGGTTGTCGGGCGGGGTGTACGCGGGAAAAACCGAGGATTCATATCTTTCGGTAGGCGGGTGGAACCGCTGGCATCGTGCAGTAACGGTACGATGTAAAGGGGAGGGAAGAATTATCGTGTATCGAATCAGCGATGGAAAAGCGTCGAGGTCTTACGGGAGCTTTGCGGTTGTCGCTTTGATAGCGGCTCTCTTCTCCTCTACGGTCGAGGCCGCGCCGCGGGTCACTTCGGTAACGCCTGATCCGGCCGAGTGGATCGTGGATGGTCGAACCACTCTTGAGGTGACGCTTACATTTGATGTCGATGTCGTGATTCCACCCGGTGCGGTCACCGTACGCACGCGAACGCAGGGGGTGTTGGCCGGTGTCGTGGTGACGCCCACAGGATCCGCGACGAACACCGCGACGATCAACTTTGACGTGGTCAACGGTGACGTCATGACGGTCGTGGCGGACGTGTCGATTGCCGACACAACCGGTCTTTCGCTTGATGGGGATGGAGACGGCGCGTCTGGTGCCGCGGCGGTGTTTCAATTTACCGTGTTACAGGGGGATGTGACACGCGATGGCGTGGTGGATCTTGCGGACCTCAACGCGTTTGTGGCTGCACTCCAATCGCAGGTTTCTGATGCCGACTTGAACGGCGACGGTACGGTTGACACAAGTGACAGGGATATCTTGATGGCAGGCTTTGACGTGGCGCTGACCGCGACGGACGGCGATGCCGCTATGGTGACGGGAATCGTATCAGAGTTTTTCGTCGATGCAGATGCTGTCTTGCTTGTCACGTTTGATGAAGTAATGAATCCTGAGACGGTGAACCGGTTTTCGGTCTATGCGCTGGGTGCTGACGGGTCGCTGGTGTTGCCCGGTGGAAGCCCGACTACGGTGGACAACATGACGTTCGAGTTTCCGTTTGCAGATCTAACCTGCGACCGAGATTTCCCGGTGGTGGTGGATCGATCCGCGACTGACGCGAGCGGAGAATTACTGAATGCCGCCGCGATTCGTATCGTGCAGGCGGAAGACCAGGTGCCCCCGACGATCACCTGCCCCAACGAACTGTTCATCAACAGTACGACAGTTCTCGCTATTCCCGCTGCGGATGTGCCGGACAATGCGGACTTACAGGTATGGCTGAGCGACGTGGTCGTGTCTGACGGGTGTAGTGCTCCCGACGCGATCACCGTGACGACTTCGCTTGATGAGCCGTTCGATCTTCCCTTGGGTGTGAATCAGGTGACCTTTACCGCTACGGATTTCGCGGGGAACGCCAATAGCTGTGATGCCTTGGTGATCGTGGTTCCTGCTGTGGCCCAGCAAGGGACTCCGGGAGCCACGGGCGCACCAGGATCGCCGGGTCCCGCCGGCGAGGCCGGTGCGGATGGATTGGCCTGCTGGGACCTCAACGAAAACGGCATGGCTGACCCGGTGGAGGATATCAACGGGGATGGCTTGGTCAACGTCTTGGATTGCACCGGCGCACGGGGAGAGACCGGTCTGACGGGTGTGGCCGGACCGCAAGGTGAGGTGGGACCACAGGGAACGCAAGGCCCGCCAGGTGAACCGCCGACAGATAGCTCCGCTGGTCAAGACGTTCAGGTTGATACCGGCACAAGCACCCGATCCGGCGGTTTTTGCGGTGCCCTGGGGATGATAAACCTGCTATGGATGTTCTCGGGACTTGGTGCCATGCGAAATAGTCGGCGTCGGCGATACCGGTAAGATGCGTTTTTCCGTGCTTTTGTTCATTCCGTTTTCCTCTGCCCGTCCGGCCCGGGCGTGGTCACTCCAAACCTGCTGAGATGTCGCGGCGGTCAACATGGCCGTGGGTATTGCACGCAACGCTAGCCAGACGAAGCTCCTTTCCTGCCGATAGACCCGAGGGATCGGCTTTCCCGCACGTGTCGGTGGTGGCGTTTCGCACGCGGGAAGATGCGATCCGTTTTTTGGGTGGCGAGCGATGCAGGGAACAAGGAAGACTGTTGTGGTTTGCATGGTGACGGCCGGAGTTCTATCTGTCTCGGGCTGTGGGCAGTCAGGAAATGACGCCTTCGAGGCGGACTTTCGGGCGGTATTGCTGACGACAGACGCCAACATCGCTTGTGGACCGGTCGAGGTCGCGCCGCTCGTGCCGGATTGTCCGGTGGAGTCAGCCTGTTTCACAGAAGCCTGTGAGGGCCACAATCGGTGCTACAGTACCTGTGGTGCCTCGCGTCAGGCGTGCGATCAGCGGTTTTTTGAAGCCATGAGCCGGTCCTGCAACGACAACCTCACGCTTCTCGATGAGGAGTTTGTGGCCTGTCGATACACGGCGCTGCTCTATTGGACGGCCGTGTCGCGATTCGGGCTGGGTGCCTACCGCGCCACGCAGGCCGTCGTATGCATACATGATGACCCGATCATCGGACAACCCGGCGCGTGTTGTCGCCCGGACAGTGCGGGTCCGTTTTGTGAAGAGGTGGCCGACGACTTTGATTGTCCGTTCTTCGGCGTCTTTCTGCCCGGTCTGACGTGCGATGAGGTCGAGTCAATTTTCGACGGGTGCCCGGTACCGCCTAACGATGACTGCACGAATGCGGAGCTCATCTGCCACGGGCAAGGCGTTGAACAGGGGCTCGGTCGGTGTGCCGATGGCGAGGGCGTGTTCGGAGCCGGGCAGGTGTGCGACGTGTTTCTGCAGGACTGTGCCGATGAGGTGGCCTGCCTGCCGGTGCCCGATGCGGCGGACGCCTTTCGATGTCAGGTGGCCACCGATACACGTCTCGCCTCGACGGATGGACCGGCGGCCGGCGGCGATTGCACGGATTCCGGGCTGGATAGCTTTCAGGTGGACGTATGGTATCAGTACGTTGCGCCTTGCGACGGCACGATGACCATTCAGATGTGCCAATCCGGGCTTTATGACGCGATGCTGGCCGTCTACGGTTCGAACGAAGCCGACGGCATCTGCTCCTGTCCGCAGGACAACGATACCCTCCTGATCTGTAACGACGATTTCTGCGGCGGGTTTGGTACGCTCTCTGGGTTGATACTCGAACACGTGGTCCAAGGGTCGTGTTATACGATCCGCGTGGGCGGTTGGTCTCGCGATGGCACGGAAGCCGCCACGCAGCGTGGCCAGAGTGAACTCGACATCGGCATGCTTTGTGGGGCGGGTTCTTCACCCGGCTCGTCAGGCGGCGCGGCCAAGACTGACGACTCGGCCAATGTGGTGATCCCAGGCTCCGTGCGATAAGCGGCCACGCACCAAGGGGCGAGTCGCAGCGTACCCCACGCCGGCACTACCCCCGCCCGAACGAAAGGGCAATCTGCGGGTTGATTCTCTTTTGCCCGTCCCTATACTCCACCCGCGAGTGGCCGGTCCGAGCAGCGAACCACTCACCTGGGGAAGGGTAGTAAGAAAAAGCAACGCCCCCGTACTCATCTTACGGCGGGCCTGGTGGACTTACGAAAGGAACGTTTATGGCGATCGACACGGCGACGACGCAGCTCAGCGGCGCTCAACACATTGAATTGGTAGAAAAGTACGCGGCTCACAACTACAGCCCGCTGCCGGTCGTGGTGGCGAAAGCGGAAGGTGCCTGGGTGGAAGATGCCGATGGCAAGCGTTATCTCGACATGCTCGCGGCGTATTCGGCCGTCAACTTCGGTCACGGCAACCCGGCGCTGATCGCCGTCGCCAAGCAACAGCTTGACCGCGTCACGCTGACCTCACGTGCTTTTCATAACGATCAACTCGGCCCGCTGTCACGCGAGCTAGCCGATCTGTGCGGGATGGAAGCGATCCTGCCGATGAACACCGGGGCCGAGGGCGTGGAGACGGCCATCAAGACCGCACGCAAATGGGGCTACACGAAGAAGGGCGTACCGGCCGGCAAAGCCAAGATCATCTGCTGCAGCGACAACTTCCACGGCCGAACCACTACCGTCATCAGTTTTTCCACGGACCCGCAATGTCGCGACGGCTTTGGTCCGTTCACACCGGGTTTCGAGATTGTTGAATACGGAAACATCGACGCGCTTCGCGGCGCGATCGACGACCACACTGTGGCCTTTCTCGTGGAGCCGATCCAAGGCGAGGCCGGTATCATCGTGCCGCCGGAGGGCTATCTTCAGCAGGTTCGCGAACTCTGCACTGAGAAAAATGTCTTATTCATCGCGGACGAGATTCAGTCGGGTCTCGGGCGTACGGGGAAGACGTTTTGCGTGGAGCACGACGGCGTCATGCCGGACGTGTTGATTCTCGGTAAAGCCCTGGGCGGCGGCATCATGCCGATCTCGGCCGTCGTGTCGAGTCGAGAGATTCTGAGCGTATTCACCCCGGGCGATCACGGCAGCACATTTGGCGGCAACCCGCTGGCGTGTGCCGTTGCGCGGAAGGTCGTCGAGATTCTCAAAACGGGTGAGTATCAGCAGAAGGCGGCGGAGCTGGGCGACTATTTGATCGGTCGACTTCGTGCGATTAAGACCGACAAGATCAAGGATATCCGCGGGCGTGGGTTGTGGATCGGGATCGAGTTCAAGCCCGAAGCCGGTCCGGCCAAAAAGTATTGCAACGAGCTGATGGCCGCCGGCATCCTCTGCAAAGACACGCATGCCCAAACGATGCGCCTCGCCCCGCCGCTGGTCATTAGTAAGGAAGACCTCGATGGGGCGCTGGAGCGCATTGAAAAAGTGGTTGCGTAACGCTGTCGCTGCCAGGTTATCGACTTTGGGGCGGGCTAT
>JAJRSP010000021.1 GCA_024278775.1 Planctomycetota bacterium | reverse complement strand
CCCAACTCGACAGGCAAGCGGCACGTTCGACCGCACCGGCCGCGCGGATGCTGGTAATTCCGGGTGAGGCTTCGGTGAAGCCGGGCGGGACGTTGGCGTTTCGGGTTAAGCTGTTTGATGAGGCGGGGCAAAGCGTGGGCGTCGCACCGGCCCAGTGGTCGGTGAAGAAGATATCGGGGGAGATTACCGGTGACGGACGATTTCATGCCTCATCGGCACAAGCCTATTCGTCCGGTCTGATAGAGGCCAAAGTCGGCAAGCTGACCGCAACCGCGCGGGTTCGGATCAGTCCGGGGTTACCGATCGACGAAAACTTTGACGGGATGATGGTGGGCAGGCAGCCACCCGGTTGGATTGGCGTGGACGCCAGGACGGAGCTGATTGAAAAGGACGGCACGATCGTGTTGCATAAGAAGGCCACCAGTCCGTCGGCCAAGTTCGCGCGGATGCGGGCGTTTTCCGGATCGCCCATTAAGGGTGGCTATACGGTGGGTGTGGATATGATGGCCGAGCCGAAGAAGGGCCGTCACGCAACCCTTTCGGATATGGGGCTGATTAACAGCCGGTACACGATGATCGTGCTTGGCAAGGAAAAGCGAATCCGGATCGTGTCATGGTCGCCGATGCCGCGTATCCAACAAGAGGTGGACTTCGATTGGCAACCGAACGTCTGGTACCGCGCGAAGATGCGTGTGACGCCCAACGGTGAGGGCGCGGTGGTTGCGGTGAAGGTGTGGCCACGCGACGAGGCGGAGCCGGGCGCGTGGAATCTACAAGTGGAAGATCCCTGTCCGAACGACGAGGGCAGTCCGGGGCTTTATGCGTACAGCAAGGGGACGTCGGCCAAGCGGCACGGCAGTTCGGTTTTCTTTGACAACTATAGAGTGACAAGAAATGACTAACTATCCAGGTGAGGGCAACAGCGCCGGTGTCGAAGGTTTTCGGTGTGGTTCGCGTATCGCGGGGCGTGTGCGTTGTATCGGTGTCACTGCGCTGCTGCTTGCGTTGATCGCGTCCCCGGCGATGGGCGAACCCAAGATAAAGGTGAAGCGCGGCGATTGGCCGATGTGGGGCGGATCGCCCGATCGCAACATGGTGTCCGGGGAACGAGGGATTCCGAGTGTGTGGGAGGCCCGGACAAAAAAGAATATTAAGTGGATGGCGCCGCTCGGTTCACAGACTTATAGCAATCCGGCGGTAGTCGGCGGCAAGATTTTTCTCGGTACGAACAACGCCGGCGAGCTTCGTCCGAACATCAAAGGGGATAAGGGCGTTGTCGTCTGTATCGATCAGAAGTCGGGGAAGTTTCTCTGGCAGATGACGCATGACAAGCTCCCTTCGGGACGCGTGAACGATTGGCCCTTGCAGGGGATCTGCTCGTCTCCGGCGGTCGATGGTGATCGGTTGTATTACGTCAGCAATCGCTGCGAGCTGGTTTGTGCTGATGTCGAGGGGTTTCTTGATGGGGAGAATGACGGACCCTTCAAGGACGAAAAATACCACGACAAGCAAGATGGTGACGTCGTGTGGGTGTTGGATATGTTCGAAGATTTGGAGGCATTCCCTCACAACCTGGCGACGTGTTCTCCTGTGATTGGTGGTGATCTGGTTTTTGTGGCCACGTCCAACGGCGTGGACGAGCAGCATCTGAACATACCGATGCCGGACGCGCCGGATTTTCTTGCGGTGAATAAAAAGACGGGCGAGATTGTGTGGGAAGCGGGCGAGCCAGGCGATAAGGTGCTGCACGGTAGTTGGTCCTCTCCGGCCTATGGGGTGATCGACGGGGCCGCCCAGGTGATTTTTGCGGGTGGCGATGGCTGGTGCTATGCCTACGCTGCGAAGACCGGCAAGCTGCTCTGGCGTTTTGATCTCAATCCCAAGGATGCCGTGTGGGAGCTTGGCGGTCGTGGCACACGTAATGCGATCATCTCCACCCCGGTGATCTACGATAACAAAGTGTTTCTGGCCGTCGGACAGGACCCGGAACACGGTGAGGGGGGCGGTCATCTCTATGCGATCGACGCGACGAAGCGCGGGGACATCACCGAGACGGGCCGGGTCTGGCACGTGGGTGGAGACGATTTTCACCGGACGTTATCGTCTGCGGCCATCGCCGATGGGTTGCTGTATGATTCCGACCTGAGTGGTTACCTCTATTGTTTTGACGCCGCCACCGGGAAACTGCATTGGAAGCATGATACCTTCTCCGCGATCTGGGCGTCACCCTATGTCGTGGATGGCAAGGTGATGATCGGTACGGAGGACGGTGAGGTGATCGTGCTGAAACACGGACCGAAGAAAGAAATCCTCTCGGTCAACGATATGACCAATTCGGTCTACACGACACCGGTGGCGTCGAACGGCGTGCTTTATGTGACGAATCGTCGCGCGTTGTTCGCGATCCAGGCGGCTCACTAAGCGAGGCACAGATTGACCACCGCAACCCCAAACGCATCTCTCGAAACGCGCGTCGCGGAAGCGGCCAAGCGGCTCGACGCGCAGACGCGCGAGATCGTGCAGTGGCATTTCGATCCGAAAACGGGTTGCCCGTTCTGGTTGGAACACGCGAAGCGGCTGAATTGGGATCCGCGAAAGGAAGTGCGGTGCTACGCCGATCTGGATAAGTTCGAGCCGTTTCAGGATGAGTGGCTGCGCGGCGGTCCGGTGCGGCGATGGGTGCCCAAGGCGCTGGCCGACAAGCCGATCAGCGTGTTCGAGACAGGCGGAAGCACGGGCGTGCCCAAGAGCCGCATCAGCATTAACGATTTCCGAATCGACTATGAGATGTTTAGCGAAACGCTGTCGGACGAGGCGTTTCCCAAGGGGGCGGACTGGCTCATGCTCGGTCCGTCCGGCCCGCGGCGGCTCCGGCTCGCGGTGGAACATCTGTGTCAGCATCGCGGCGGTATTTGTTTTCACGTGGACATGGACCCGCGCTGGGTGGTTAAGCTCATCAAGGCGGGGCGGATGAGCGAGATGGCTGCCTATCGCGACCATGTGGTCAATCAAGGGCTCACGCTGCTAAAGGCCCACGAAGGTATCGCGTGTTTGTTCACCACGCCGAAGCTGCTCGACGCGCTGAGCGATCGGATTTCGCTTCGGCAGGTCGGCATCAAGGGCGTGTTCTGTGGTGGTACGCAGCTCACGGCGCAGTTTCATCGTTACGCCCGGGAGGAGCTGTTGGAGGGTGCGGTGGCGTTCGTGCCCACCTACGGTAATACGTTGATGGGGCTGGCGTGTCACAAACCTTTCGATCCGAAAGACAATTACAGCGTGATCTATCACCCGCCCTCGCCGCGCGCGATGATCGAGGTGGTAGACCCGGATGAGCCGACCCGTGTGGTGGATTACGGTGATACGGGTCGCGTGCGGCTCACCACGCTGACGAAATAGTTTTTCGTGCCGCGATTTTTGGAACGCGATGAGGGCGTCCGGCACGCACCATGCGAGAAGTACCCATGGGACGGCGTCGGCGATGTCCGGCCATTCTCCGGATTTGCAAACCCGATCGTGGAAGGCGTGTATTAGTACGGTATTCGATACGTTCCGCGACCACCTCCGCAGGCTTTAGCCTGCGGGTGCATGACGGAATCGGCGGGTGGGTGGCCCCTAGCTTTAGCTGTGGGGGACACGATTCGGGGACCATTCGACTCCCCCACCTTTGAAGAGGTGGGCCACCCGGTGAGTGTTGCTCCCCTCCTTAACAAGGAGGGGCTGGGGGAGGTTCTTTTTCGCTCGAAGAACCCCCCTCGATCCCCCCTTCGTAAGGGGGGAAGAAAACAGCCTACGTTTTCGTCGATGGCACTAAAACGCACATAAGCCCACACGGATAGACCACGATGCGACACATTCCGATTCTTCGACACGGCAAGCCGTATGTCAGCATGGACACGTTTGATATTGTCCATCACGCCACGGGTGACGCCGTCGCCAGTGTCAGTCAGGCCAATGCCGGCATGCTCGCGCGAGATATTCATCGCATGCAAGATGACGTGCTCGAATCGTTTACGGTGTCTCAGCTATTGGACCTGTGCCAAAAGGCCGCGAACATTTTCGCGACGGCTACCCTGCCGATGGGGTCTGAGGAGATGTCGTTTGATCGGTATATCGAGTGTCTCTCGGCGACCACCGGCATGCCGAGCACCTACTGCCGGGTAAATGCTCAAAAGATTCAGCGCGTCATGGCTGAGATGGACGTGATCGTCTCCGGGCTGACGCGCGGGTTTGATCTATCCATTCTCGATCGCGGCTACGGCTCGCGCGGCGATCAGACGCTGAGTTATTTCCGTGAGGGACGCATCTTCGGCGCCGTGCTGCCGAGCAATTCCCCCGGCGTACACGGGCTGTGGATTCCGGCGATCGCGTTGAAGGCCCCGGTTGTGCTCAAGCCGGGTCGTGAGGAGCCCTGGTCGCCGCTTCGTACTATTGAGTCGCTGTGTGCGGCCGGTATCCCGAGAGAGGCGTTCGGGTTCTACCCGACGGATCATGCGGGTGCCGGCGAGCTGCTGCGATGCGTGGACCGGTCGATGTTGTTCGGGGCGGCCGCGACGACGAAGCCCTGGCAGGATGATCCGCGTGTGGAGATTCACGGCCCGGGGTATAGCAAGGTGCTGCTCGGCGACGACACGGCTGATGATTGGGAGATGTATCTCGATGTGATCGAGGGGTCGATCTCCGCCAACTGCGGCCGGTCCTGTATCAATGCGTCGGCCGTCTACACACCGAGGCACGGTCGGGAAATCGCCGAGGCGCTGGCGAAGCGATTGGGCCAATGGAAGGCGCTGCCCGTGGGGCATCCGGATGCGAAGGTCGCGGCGTTTGCCAACCCGGCGTTCGCGAAAAGCATTTCCGAAACCATTGACCACGGGCTTCGCGCGGCCGGTGCCGTGGATGTGACCGTGCCGGTCCGGGGCGGGCCGCGCCTTGTCACGGAAGGGCGTTGCAGTTACCT
>JAJRSP010000020.1 GCA_024278775.1 Planctomycetota bacterium | reverse complement strand
TTGACGCAGGGGTCAGCAACAATATGAGCCATGGAAAGCAAACTCCTTATCTATTTCTACTCCGTGCCCACGCACGTCCAGAGCATTGATTATTCTCTGACGCCGGTTTGTCAACCGGGAAAAACAACAAAAAAAAAATGATGTCCTTGGGTTGACCGCTCGTACCGGGGGATACGCGTGATTCGCCGGCTTGTCAGCCTCGAATCGCGCTTCCATCAGGCACAGTTGTGAGCAGAATGTCACAGTGTCGATGGTCTTGCCGATGCCTTATTCCCGCTTTATGGTGCGTGGAATGCCTTCATCCCGTCGATTCTTACGGTCCGCCGGGCTCATCAGCGGTCTGACCCTGTTCTCTAGAGTGTTGGGACTTGTTCGCGAGCAGGTGTTTGGGTTTTATTTCGCAACATCCCAACCGCTGTCCGCGTTTCGGATCGCGTTCATGCTGCCTAATTTAGCTCGTCGGTTGTTTGGAGAGGGGGCGCTGTCGGCCGCGTTTATCCCCGTCCTCACGCGGAGTATCCGAACGGACGGCGAGGAGCAGTCCCGAAAGTTCGTGGGATCACTCCTGGTGGTTCTGGCCATCGCGCTGGTGTGTGGGGTGGTCGCAGCCGAGGTGGCCATCGTTGTCTGGCGGCGGTATTCCGGCGACCTCTCCCTATCGCTGGCGGCGATTCTGATGCCGTACATGGCCCTGATTTGCCTTGTGGCTGCCGTGGGAGCCGTTCTGAACGTACGCGGGCACTTCGCCCTTCCCGCCGCCGCACCCAGCCTTCTCAATCTCTCCTTGATCGGAGGGATACTCACAGGGGCGGTGTTTTTGGGGCTACGGGGGGTGGATCTCATCTACGTGGCGTGTGTGAGTGTTCTGGTGGGCGGCGTATGCCAACTGACTGCCTCGTTGGTGATGCTCGGACGGATTCGCTTTCTTCCCATCATTTCGGCACCGGTGTGGAGCTCGCGGATTAAGTCGGTGGGCGGTCTGATGGCACCGATGGTGCTCGGGCTATCTGCGGTTCAACTCAACACGCTCGCCGATTTTCTTATCGCGTATTTCTTTGTGGAGGAGGGTGGTGAGCGGGTCGGTCCGGCGGTGATGGGGTACGCTCAGTATTTGTATCAACTTCCGCTTGGCGTTTTTGGAATCGCGTTGGCGACGGCGATTTTTCAGCTATTGAGCCAGAAAGCAGCCGAGGAAGACGCTTTGGGTCTGGCGGAGGTGTTTTCGGATGGTCTCCGACTGAGCGTGTTTGTGGCATTACCGGCCTCGGTGGGTTTGATGTTTGTGGCCCATCCCCTGGTCGCGGCACTCTATGAGAGGGGGGCGTTTGGTCCGGCGCAGACGGATCGGGTGGCCGGCGTGTTGCTGTTTTATTCTCTCGGTTTGGTGGCGTATTTCATGCAGCACATCGTGGTGCGTACTTTCTACGCGTTACACGATAGCAAAACCCCAGCGAGGGTGGCTCTGACGATGGTGTTTATCAATCTCGCGATGAACCTTTCCCTGGTGTTCGTGCTGGAGGAACGTGGGCTTGCGTTGGCGACGGCTGTTTGTGCGGTGATTCAGGTGCTGGTCCTTCTCCGCGTACTATCGTGTAAGTTGCCCACCATGATCTGGGGCGTCGTTCTTCGAAGCGTGGTCCGTTCGTTAGTGGCCACCGCTCTTATGGCCGGGTCGCTCGTGTTGGTGGAGTGGGTGGGGTTGGCCAGGGCCGGTGCCACTTGGGAAACGTTTGCGCTTGTGGTTACGGGGGCTGCGGTCTATGCGATGGTGTCGCGGTGTTTCGGAGCGCAGGAGCTTTCGTTGATCCTGCGCCGCACATGATCCACATCCAAGGCCAGGTCAGGACCACCGCTTGAATGTGTTAACCCCGGTCGCGCTTACTGCGGAGTGGGTCGTCGGGTCCGGGTTGGTCGTTGGCGTTGGTGCGAAACGGATTTTTTCCCGTGGTGTTCGTTTCGATGTCGACCGGGCGTTGATTCAGCCTTCTCCTCGCAGCGATGATCTGCTGCTTTTTGAGGTACGGTACATCGCCGAGTCGTAGTGCATTCATTTCGCCGTGCGTGCCCAAGAGAAAGACGGCATCACTCGTGGTGTTGGTGGCTGTGGCAAACACGTCTGTCGTTGGCAATGTGGCGAGCAGGGTCCCAGACTCATGATCGACGACCAGAAGATCATGGTCGTTCGACAGTAACACATCACCGGCCGGGGTGTGGGCGGCAAACGTGCGTGCGTCAGCCTGACGCCACCGAATCTTTCCGGTGGCCGGCTCCACGGACGTCATGCCGTCCCGTTCACATGTTTGAAGGACGGCCCCGTTGATCACTTTCGGACCCGTGATGAGCGGCGACTGGAAACGAACCCGCCAGATAATACCACCGGATGTCGTATCCACCTTGTATAGTGACCGGTCCGTGCTGGCGACGTAAGCCCCGGTCGCGTCGATGGCCGGATCGCCCAGGAGCGAGCCTCCGATCCGAGTCGAAAACCGAAGCTTCTTGTCATCTGCACGGCAGCCGTACAATGTTCCGCCGCGCGATGCGAAGAGCACTTGGTCCCCATCGAAGAGCTGGGGTTGAGTGGTGATCGGTCCGTTCGTCGCGGCTTCCCACAGCCGATGCGGCTCCAGGTTCTGGCGAAAGTTAACGCGCGTGGCGCGAAAGCGGTTATCCGTACCACCGGCGAGCATGAGATCATCCACAGCGACAACCGGGCCCGTGATCGTAACGTGTGGTCGGAAGCTGCGAAGAGGTCGCCCCGTGAACCGATCGAACACAAAGATTTCCGTGGGGGTGGGGACCACGACCGGTCCGGTACCATCCACAGTAATGACGTGTGTCGGAGGAAAGAGCGTGTAGTTGGGCTTGGTGACTACATGAGCCCAGCGGATCAAGCCGCTCTCCTTGGTGACGGAGAACATCGTGCCTCGATCGCTATAGACGTAGATGACTTCATCGCGGACGTACCCCGCGACGATGGAGTCGCCGTCGCCCAAGGGCAACTGGGCCGCCCAGTACATTCGGAATCCCGCCTGCTCCATATCGGCCTGATTCACTAGTGGACCGGCCGTAGCGGCCGCCGGCATGGCGAGAAGCCCCAACAAGAGCACCCAGGTATGGTTACGACCCGTTGTCATTATCGCTCAACTCCAGATTCAGCGTACAGGAACATCGCACCCACTAGCCGAGGCGAGGTCGGGTGAGGACGGCCAGCCTCCGCGATACCGATTTCCAGTCTGCGGAGATACCGAAAGCCTTCGCTTATTTGAGGCGAACGATTGCCAAAGGTCAAGACGAGAGGTTACTCGGCATCGGCGGAGTCTGCTGAGAGCGTTTCACCGCACTTCTGCTCCCATTCATCCATCTCGGCGATTAGCGACAAGTGGTGTGCGATGGTGTCTCGCATGGCCGCAGATGTTGGCACGGTCTCAAAAACGTGGGGTTTGCCGTCCACCCGGGCTCGGAGGTCGCGACTGAAATCCCCCCACGCCCCCTCATAGAGCGTGTCCCGCATCCGCAGGAGCATGCGGTGCTCGGCGGTGAGTTCCAAGGGGTTGTGGCTCGTCATGGTCATACCGCCGCCCGCCAGGACACCACCCCACGTTAGATGATGGGGGTCGTGAGAATGCCGAGCCGGTCGATCTCCAGTTCGATCGTGTCGCCGGGTTCGAGCCAGCCGCCGGTGTTGTCCGGGCCAAGCTCCAAGATGCAGCCCGTACCGACGGTGCCACTGCCGATGAGGTCACCGGCGTAGAGCGTCACATCGCGGGATGCTCGTTCCAACATCTTCGTGAAATCGTGCGTCAGATCCTTGAAGCTGCCGCGCGAGATTTCCTTACCGTTCTTGCGGGCGACCATCGTGAGGTCATACTTGCCCGGGCCGACACGCTTGTCTTCGATCTCATCCTTGGTGACGACCCACGGGCCGATCGCCGTTGCGAAGTCCTTCCCCTTGGCCGGACCGAGCATGCACTTCATCTCCTGACGCTGCAAGTCTCTCGCGGATAAATCATTCAGCACCAGGTAGCCGAAGATGGCATCCTCGGCCGCGTCGCCACTCACATCCTGTACGTCCTTGGCGATAATGCACCCGACCTCCAACTCCAGGTCCAGTTCCTTCGTAGATGCCGGTTTCTTCACGGCCTGACCGTGTCCGGTAAGTGAGCCGGGGTTCGAGAAATAGAACACCGGGAACTCATACCACTCGGGGAGCATCGCCTGCCCGCGTTTCTGGCGACACGTTTTGACGTGTTGCTCGAACGCGTAAAAATCGCGGAACGAACGAGGGTTGGGTACCGGCGGAAGCCAACGAGTCACCTGATCCAATGCGACGACGGTGCCGGTGGCGTCTTTGGCCAACTTCATCAGCCCGCCCGCACCAAGCTGTTCAAGGGCGCATCGAACACTCGCCGGGGCATCGAGTGGTAGTAGACCGCCGTCTTTCTCGATAGCCAGAACCGGCTCCGTTTTTCCATTCAACACGACGACGCAAAATCGCACATCAAATCTCCTACCGCGAGGCTCGCACCACGCAGTTTATCAGGTTGTTGCCCATTCACACTTGGTAGCGATTGTGGTTGGATTGTGCGGGCTGTCAATTCTTCACCCACAAATCGGACCGAGCAAGATACCCCGGCACGACCAGCCGGGCGGGGACGAATCGTACACTTTGGCGTAGGTGCTGGTTTGGTGTTGCTATGGGATGCCTGAACATCCGCCGGCATGGTCTGGAAACCCGATCAGAGGAAGCGATGGCGACGGGGACGCCAGTGCCGCGTACCACATGCCCAGCCGTTGGGGGGATCAGGATGCCCGATAAACTTTGCGCTGAAACGACACATCCGGAGGCTCTCGATATGGTCTCGGCGAACCAACCGCAGCCGGAGCCGGTGCGAGTCGAGGTCTCCCGCTGCGAGGTGCCGCTGGCGAGGCCGGTGGCGGCACCGGCTTCGACGATGGGGCCGCAAGGTGGGCTCCTGGTCGCCAAGCGTGAGCCGCTCGCGGTGGTTTCGTTGGTCTGCGGATTGACCGGCATCATTCCGATCGTGACCCAGGTTATCGGTCTGGGGACGGGAATCGCCGGACTGGTGCGCATTCGCCGCGCACGCCGGCGTGGTGTGGTTCTTGGGGGAAGTGGATTCGCGATCACCGGCATCGTCAGTAGCGGGTTGGTACTTTTGGGCTGGGTGGCTGCGGCGGCGGCCCTTAGTCTTGTGGGTCAATCCATCGCAGGGTCCAGCCACACCCTGCTCGATATCCTGCCGGTACCGCGGTAGGGGGCACCTGAGTAGCAGCGACTTTTCGGTTTCCTTCTCCTCCGCTCCGCGCAATACACAGCCTTTATAGCCGCTTGGTCTGGGCACCAGCCTGCACAATCATGCGCAGCGAATGGACCATAACGGTGGGGTTGGTTACTCTGCGCCCATGGCCATCTTTCAGACAAGCGGGATAACGCCAGCCGAATTCATTGCCAAGTGGGCAAAAGCGACGCTGTCCGAACGCGCGGCCAGCCAGGAACA
>JAJRSP010000019.1 GCA_024278775.1 Planctomycetota bacterium | reverse complement strand
TCGCCGAGTGCATCGCCGAGCGCGGCAACGGCCCCGGCGCAGTCGCAGACCCCGGCTGCCTGTGGGCAGACATGGACACAGACGGCGACGTCGACTTCGCCGACTTCGCACATTTCCAACAAAACTTCACCGGGAACAAAGAGTGAGCAGGCATCTCTGGGAGGGCAACAGTCCAGCCATGCGCAATGCGAGTGTATCTTCCGTTCCTTCATTGCGACAAGGAACAGTCTTTTCCCCCCTTGCAAAGGGAGTGTATAGACCGGAGTAATGCTTTGCTTCGCAGGAAGAGCCGCCCCCTGAACGCTCCCTCTCCCTGTTACCATTCCATCAATTGAGAGACCCTGACCTCCCCAAAAACGAGCTGAGGACTTCAGCTCGCGCGGACATCAAAACCCCCATCACCCGGGATCGCTACGATTTTCCCGCAACCGTGATAGAATACCCCTGCCATGAAAGTCACAAAAATGCACGGCACGGGCAACGACTACGTCTTCGTCAACTGCTTCGACGAGCACATCGCCGATCCGCCAGCCACCGCCCGGCGCATCGCGGACCGCCACACCGGCGTCGGCGGCGACGGGTTGATTATGATCTGCCCCTCCGAAATTGCGCCCGTCCGTATGGAAATGTACAACAACGACGGCTCCCGCGCCCAAATGTGCGGCAACGGCCTCCGCTGCGTCGCCAAGTATGCGTTCGACCACGGGCTGGCCGATCAGACCAGCATCCCCATCGAAACGGACGACGGCCTAAAGATCGCCGAATGCACGCTCGAAAACGGAAAAGTCTCGCGCGTACGCATCGACATGGGCCTGCCCCGATTCGCACCGACTGAAATTCCCGTCAATCTTTCCGGCGACTGCGTCCAGAACGCGACCATCAAAATCCGAGGCCGCGACCTCAAGATGACCTGCATCTCGATGGGCAATCCCCACGCCGTTTTTTTCCTGGATTCCTTCGATCAGATTTCGCACTTCGAGGACGGCCCCGCCATCGAGAATCACCCGCTCTTCCCGGAGCGTGTCAACGCGCATTTCGTCACGATTGAGAATCGATCACGCGTAAACGTCCTCACCTGGGAGCGCGGCACGGGGCGAACGCTTGCATGCGGAACCGGCGTGTCAGCCGTCTGCGTCGCCGGAGTCAAGACGGGCCGTACGGACCGCCGCATCATCGCCGAGGTTGAAGGTGGAGAACTCGAACTGGAATGGGCCGGCGACAACCACGTCTTCAAAACAGGCCCCGCCGTAGAAGTCTTTCAAACCAACTGGCACGCATAATTCCACAACTCACCCCACGAGCCGCGGACTTCAGTCCGCGCGGATCTTCCAACGCCCAAAATCACCACACGCGATTCAAACCCGCTCCACCCTCAAACGATCATCGCCTCCCCGCCACGCATCCGCCGCCGCGATCAACGCCAGCAGCAGCCACCATTCCTTCTGATACTGTGCATGGATCAACACTGCACTGAACGCGAACACGAGCGCACTGATCGACAAGGCTTCAAACAACAGCGCCCGCGGAGGCTCCGTCGAACGCTTCCGCGCCGATTCCGCCGCCAGCCACGCGAAGAAAACGATCGCCACCATCAGTATCAACCCCGCAGGCCCCAATTCCGCCAGAACCTCCGCGTACATGTTGTGTGCCCCGATGTCCGGCTCGATCCGCCATCGGTCCGGCACGCGATCGACGTAGAGGTTCGTCGTATTCTCAAAATTCCCAGGCCCCACGCCCGCGATCGGGTTGTCGCGAAACATCCACCAAGCCGCCAGTTGCTGCCCGATGCGTGTCACGCTCGACGAACTCCTCGTGTAATCAAAAATCGACGCCACCCGATTCGTCATCGTGTCAGGCCAAAACGGAACCGTCGCGAACCCCAGCACCGCAGCCCACACCACCACCGCAGGCCCACCGCGCCGCCGCAAAAGGAAAAGCCCAGCCGCCATCACGATCGCCAGATAGCCCATGCGCGCATAGGTGGCCAGCACGGCTGCCACCTGAAAAAAAGCGGCACACATAAAGAACAGTCGCAAAGCAGCCGAACGCGATGTCCAGATCGCGTACAGCGAAAGCGGAAACGTCGTTGTCAGATAAAGTGCAAGCCAGATCGGATGCGTAAACGACCCCGACGCGCGCACCATCACGCCGATTTCAGACTCGCCCACATCCACCACCGTCGATGCCGTCGGAGACCAGTCCACCGAACTCACCGTAGCCCCGAACCGCCGCTCGAAAAGACTGTACGCGGAGACCAATAACCCCACCGTCACCCAGCACATCACCACCGCATGAATACGCCGAGGCGAATTTACCACGTGCAGCGTGATGAAGAAAAACACGACGATTGTGACGAATCGCACACTTTCCTTGACGCTCTCCTCCGTCGGATGCATCGCCGTCGAAGCGATCATAACCATCGCCAGCGCGCACAGACAAAGAGGGATCCGCCGAAACATCCGCGACCATTCGATAGGCCGTCGGCGCAGAAGAATGTCCAGCATGACCGATGCCAACGTCGCAAGCCCGCCGAGTTTTGTGATCGAAATCGCACCGGCAGCGTCAGGGTCGCCCAGCATGCCGGCCGTCTCAAACGGCAGCGATCCCACAATCACCAGCAGCCCGATGAACGGATTCCAAAGAATCAGCGCGCCCCCAAGGGCGCCCCCAATCCCCATCGCTCCGTACGTTGAATACCGCGTAACCGCAAACCCGATCACACCCGCCAACGCGCAAAGACCGACCCCGCCGGCCACCATCGCCCGCCAATCCCGCACATTCGTTTGAGTCGCCGCCACTGTCACGATATCAAGCACGCCCCCATCGCTAGTGCATTGTCACACCTGATTTTGCGGGTTCTCGCCAACCGCTCCCTCACGGTCGCGGCTCTGAAAGAGCGGACGAAACCCGCACTTTTTCGAGTGACGATACACCAGGCACCTGTATCTATCCGTCTCCCCTGTATCATCGACCAATACCGGTTCGCGATTCTATGTTCACCGAATCCCCAGGTCGACACGCCGCCACCCGCCGCTACCATGTCACCAAAATCGTCTTACACCGGGAGTCACAACCGTGTCCGAATTCGTCCGAACCGAAACCAAAGAGGCCGTCACCACAGTCACCATCGATCGCCCCGATCTGCATAACGCCTTCAACGAAGTGGTGATGGCTGAGATTTCCGACGCCTTCGCGGTCGCCGGTAAAGATGACGCGGTCCGCGCTATCGTCCTGCGTTCCGAGGGCAAGTCCTTCTCCGCCGGCGCCGACATTAACTGGATGAAACGCATGGTTGACTACTCCCTCGACGAAAACGTCAAAGACGCGTTCGTCCTCTCCAACATGCTGCGCACTATCCGCGAGTGCCCGAAACCCGTCATCATGCGCGTGCAGGGTGCCACCTTCGGCGGCGGGGTAGGCCTGATCGCCGCCGCCGACATAGCCGTCGCGGTGGAGTCGGCCTTCTTCTGTTTGAGCGAAGTGAAACTCGGCATCGTCCCGGCTGTCATCTCGCCTTTTCTGCTCGAAAAAATCGGACTCACCCACGCCCGACGCTATGGCTTGACCGCCGAACGGTTCAGTGCGCAAGAGGCCAAACGCATTGGACTCCTCAGTGAATGCGTCGCGACCGTCGAAGCGATGGACGCATGGATCGGCGAGGTGGTAGCCGCCCTCAAAAAGAACGGTCCCCAGGCTGTCGCCGCCTGCAAGAAGGTTTTTTTCGAAGTCGCCGACGCGAGTTGGAACGAATCGCACAACATCACCACAAAGTGCATCGCCGAACGCCGCGTCTCCCCCGAAGGGCAGGAGGGCCTGAAAGCCTTCCTCGAAAAACGCAAACCCAACTGGATCGCCTGAATAGAAAACGTCGCCGCTCATCGACGAATCTTGCAGGTCTTCCCGCGCGCGTGCGTGGCGTGCTCGCGCACAAACCACTGCTTCGGGCGGAACTGCGAATCGCGAAGGGCGTCGAAGATCGGGGCGGTTGTCTTGGGTCCAAGCTCGAAGCGGTCGCGATCGGAATCGAAATCGAACGTCGAGGTGAGACCGTGGATGGTGATCATGAACCACGCTCGACGAGTTCGATCGTTGGCCGCTGGAATGATGAGCGGGCCGGTGAAACCCATTTCCTTCGGCGAGGCCTGCCGCTCTGACGCCTCGCGCGGTCCGAGTTCGGCGAAGAGGTCCGGCGTCGGCTGGCGTCCCAGGCAGATCGACGACGAATCGCCCAGTGTCACCTTCTGGTCGACACGGAGCGTGTAGGGCGTGTGGAACCAATGGCGTTCGAAAAACGTCATGAACCTCGACGCGTTGAACGCGCTCGCCAGCAGGTAGCCCAACTCCACAAGGTTGTGTTTGCAACGGGCGGCTACGATTATGGAAATCTCGCGCAGCGGAATGCCCATCCACTTCGCGTCGATCCCGACCAGCATCACCTGCGCACAGCCGTCTTCTTCGATCGGTTCAAGATCGTCGCCGGCGAGGTATTCCCGCCACCAGGCGAGATCGGCTGCCCCCATGAGCGCCAGCTCGCGAACGTTTTCGACCGTCGCAACGTATTTCACGGCTTTGGGTTTCATGTGTTACCTCTGCTCAAGTTCCTCGATCAGGTTCGGGATCGCGCGATCCAGATTTCGCGCGTAGATGGCCGCGAAGATTCGGCCGAAGATGCCAACACCGACACCTTCGCCATCCAGCACAAACGTTATTTCTGTTTCCTGCGGGCCGACGCGTTTGAACTGGTGATCGTAATGGACAGTGATCCACAGGAAAGGCCCCACCCATTTCCAATTGTTCCCGGCGTTCAGTTCGGCCATGCGAAAAGTGGATTTGATTCCGTTGGTCAGCTTGATCGTGCCTTCCGATTCGTCGCCCAGCGGCCCCGGAGGGTGAAGTTCGATTTCGCGAATGTGTCGCGCCCAGCTTGGCCATTGTTCGACACGCCCAAGGTGCGCCCAGACCTTTTCGAGCGGGACTTTGACGGTGAAACGGCGTTTCAGCAATCGGACCAAGTTTTTTGTTTTCATCGTTTCGTCCATTCGATTGCGCTTTGCATCATTCTATCTGCCCCGGCGTCGCGTGGACAGTTGGAGGGCGTTACGGCGGATACAAGATGAAACCCGCTATCGCCGCGATGAACAGTCCGACGATCACGAACGATGAAAACGCTACGGCGAACGCGTGCGGAAACCGCAGGTACAAGCGGTAGGCCATCCACAACCGAAACCAGCCGATTAACAACAAAACGATTGCCATGACGGCCTGAATTTTCAGAATCTTTTGGATCCCTCTTGCCGAAAGCAATTGGAAGCTTCCCATATCCATCCAAACAAGTCCGATCGCGCAAACCCCCAGGCAGCTAATCCAAAAGACCATGTCGAACGAATAGATTGCGCAGCGCAGAACATGTGCGCGTTGAATCTTGGTCCGGTGCATCGATTGGACGAACACCATCAACGCGGCGGCCGTTAGCCAGGGGATGGCCGCGGGCACGAATGGTGTGACAACGATTGCCAACATGAGTTCCGCAGGGGTCTCTTTGCTGAACAGAACAAGCACCCCAGGAATGGTGGTTGGGTATTCCGTGTCCAGCCACGCCTCAACAGACCCATATTTCTGCTCCATTTCCAGAGCGAGGCGAGCATTGGTTCGCCTGCGAACTATCGTTTCCCAGTTTTGTCTGGCGGCACGCATCTGCGACGCAATAGTCTGTGCAGTCACGAATGCCGTGCCGATGGCGGGCATGAGCAGGCTTAGCGAACACAGCGCCCAGTATAGTACGAGCCTCCGGGGGCGGGATGGTTGTACTGGGTGGAGCGATTGCCAGAAGCGCAGCGGTCTGAGGCCGCCGAGGAGCGTTTTGAAGAAGCACTTTGTTGAGGCTTCGGGATGGTGCTCGAAGAGATAGGGATGCAGCCGCCTCGCTGGGTCGAGCAACTCCTCCCATTCAAAACGGTAGCCGCACTCGGGGCAGCGCGATTGCGTCAGGTAACGCAGGTCGTAGGTGCAGAGCGGGCACTCGAGGGGTTCGGTGTGCTGGTCCCAGTCCGGCGGAGCGTTGGCGACGGGGGCGGCGGTGGTTTCGTTTTCGTGTGATTCCATACTGCCAGGCCTTACGTAAAACGAGACTCGATCCCGCAGGGTGACGGACGGCGAACGTTCGTCTATCTTACCGCCCATGTTCAAACGCGTCCTTATTGCCAACCGTGGTGAGATCGCCGTTCGTGTCACGCAGACCGTGCAGGAAATGGGTATGCGCGCTGTGGCGGTTTTTTCCGATCCGGATCGACAGGCTGTGCATGTGCGTACGGCGGATGAAGCCTACCCGCTGCACGGTGTGACGGCGGCGGAGACTTATCTCGATATTCAGAAGATCATCGGTGTCGCCAAGTCTCACGCGGTGGACGCGATCCATCCGGGGTATGGCTTTCTTTCGGAGAACGCCGATTTTGCTCAGGCGTGCGCCGATGCGGGGATCGTGTTCATCGGGCCGACGCCGGAGGCGATTCGCGCGATGGGCGACAAGATTGTGGCTAAGCGCGGCATGATCGCGGCTGGTGTGCCGGTTGTGCCGGGCTGGTCCGGTGAAAACGTTGCGGGCGAACCCGATTCGGGCAAACCCGATTCGGGCGAACCGGACTTGAAGGTCTGGGCGGCTGAGGCTGAGCGGATCGGTTACCCCGTGCTGGTCAAGGCGGCGGCGGGCGGTGGTGGTAAGGGGATGCGCGTGGTTGGGTCTGCTGGGGAGTTCGCCGGTGCGTTTGCGGCTGCCCAGCGTGAAGCGGGTTCGGCTTTTGGTGATGCGCGTGTTTTTCTTGAGAAGTATGTGACTCGTCCCAGGCATGTTGAGTTTCAGGTTTTTGGCGATACGCATGGCAATGTGGTGCATCTGTTCGAGCGGGAGTGTTCCATCCAGCGTCGTCATCAGAAGATTGTTGAGGAGTCGCCTTCGCCCGCGCTGACGCCGGCGCTGCGTGAGAAGATGGGTGCGGCTGCGGTGGAGGCGGTGCGGTCCATCGGCTATGTGAACGCGGGCACGGTGGAGTTCATGGTCGATGAATCCGGGGCGTTTTACTTTTTGGAAGTTAATACGCGGTTGCAGGTCGAGCATCCTGTTACCGAGTTGGTCACCGGGCTTGATCTGGTGCGGGTGCAGATCATGGTGGCGGCTGGTGAAGCGTTGCCGTTTACTCAGGATTCGATTCGGCAGGTCGGGCACGCCGTTGAATGCCGGATTTATGCCGAGGATGCGGCGAAGGGGTTTTTGCCCTCGACCGGCGTGCTGAAACATTACCGCGAGCCGAGCGGGGTTGGCGTGCGGGTGGACAGCGGGGTGACGGCTGGTTCTGAGATTACTGTGCATTACGATCCCATGATTAGTAAATTGATCGTGTGGGCCGGTGACCGTGCGGCTGCGCTGGACAGGATGAGCCGTGCGTTGCGTCGCTATCCGATTCTCGGTGTGACGACGAATGTGGAATTCCTGGCCAACCTGATGGGGCATGAGGCGTTCCGGCGGGGAGCGCTGCATACGCATTTTTTGGAAGAGCATTCGATTTCGGCGACTTCGGATGGGTCGCCGCCGGGTGAGGCAGTGCTTGCGGCGGTGATGGCGCTTGGCGCAGTGCGTGGAAGTGCGGTTGGTCAAGGCGTGCGCGTGGATGCTGAAGGTGCAGGCCCGTGGCAGACGGCGGGCGCGTGGAGGATGACGTCGTGAAGCGTTTCGATCTTCGGCCTATTGTTTCAGGAACGCGGGCGCCCGCGGACGGGAAAGCGGAATCGGCGGACCGTCGGACGGTGCCGGGCGTTCTTCGTGTTTCGCTGGAGCGTGCGTCCGAGGCTGGCGGGTACATTGCGCACATCGGTGATCGGTCGATCGAGTTCGAAGGTGAGGCTGACGGGGACGGTGCGGGTTTTCTGCGCGTCGGGGGTCGCGTAGTGCCGTTCCTGGCTGATCGCTGTGACAATGTTCTGACACTTTGGTTGAACGGTGCGCTCCATTCGTTTGAGATTGTTGAGCGGTCTGCCCGTCGGGCCGGTGCGTCTGCGCTGGCGGCTGCCTCTGACAAACTTGTGGCACCGATGCCTGGTACCGTGCTCAAGATCAATGCGGTGGCGGGGGAGGCTTTTGAGGCGCACGCGCCGTTGGTGATTATGGAGTCCATGAAGATGGAGATGACCATTTCGGCGCCGCAGGCTGGTCGGGTGAAGCGGGTGGTGGTCGCGCCCGGTGCGCTTGTCGAGATGGATGCTTTGCTGGTCGAGTTGGAAGCGGTTGATTGATCGCTCATTTCGGGTTTCCCTGTTCCGGGGTCTCGTGTTTGTCCATGAATAGAACGTCGTTGCTGATTCGTTTTTTCTTGAAAAACGAATCATAGGGTGAACACCTCTGGGTTTGAGGTGGGGAGCGGCGCGTTGGTTGGCGTTGGGTTGGGCGTGTCGCACGCGACACGGCTAAACGGGTTCGGGTGAGATAATGGGGTGCTTTGCTGTTTGTTGCGGCTGGTGAGCTTGTCGAGATGGATGCTTTGCTGGTCGAGTTGGAAGCGGTTGATTGATTGCTCATTTCGGGTTTCCCTGTTCTGGGGTCTCTTGTTTGTCTATGAATAGAACGTCGTTGCTGATTCGTTTTTTTTTTGGAAAACGAATCATGGGGTGAACACCCCGGTTTCGGATGTCAGCGGCGCCCCAGGTAAGTACACGGATTCTGTTGTCAATACAGGGGTTACGGCCGGCCACGGGTCATTTCATCACGCGAATATTCAGTACGTGCTTGAACTCGGGGATCGCATGCGGCTACCATGTTGGCTCTAGGGTCGGGACACTGGAGCGTTCCGGATCAACATTTTGACGCCTGTACTAACAAGGAGGGCGCTGTGCGCATTCCCAACCTTACCACCAGAATCTGTCTTGGCATGTCCGTCTGTGTGTTCATGCTGTCTGTGTCCGAAGTGCGCGCTGACGGTGCGTGCCCGTGTATTACGGACGTCGCCTCCTTTGGAAGCTGCGCTAAGGACGGTTTCTGCAGTGGCAGCGACGCGAGAGTCATCCTGGAGTGCATTGCTGGTGCTAGTGCTTGTCCTTGCCCAGATGCTGATCTGGATATTAATTGCGACGGTGTTGTAGATCTGCTCGACGTATCGTTGGTGGAGTGTTGTTTCGCCGGAGTCTGTCCTCCTGGAACTTGCGTTCCGACGGTGCCCACGGGTGCGTGCTGTTTCCAAGATCTGGCGGGTTTCTCGGGGGTTACCGGGTGTTCTCTCGCCACCCAGTCCACCTGTTTTAACGTGAGTCTCTTTCCGGGTGCGACAGGCACCTACCTCGGCGACGGCACGTCCTGCGAGCCTAATTCGTGCGATTGCAACGGCAACGGTGTGCCCGATAGTGTTGATATCACGAGCATGGACAGCGCTGACTGCGATGGGAACGGAGTGCCCGACGAATGCGAAAACTTCGGTTGCTGCGGTCCTCAGGATGGCCAATGCGGCGATGCCAGTTTGGCGGCTTGCGACGTCATCAGTGGAACTTGGATGGGTGTCGATTGTATGCGGTGCCCGATGCAAAGTGTCGCCCTCATTATTGAGGGCAGCGGTCAGGTTTTCGTCCACGTGATAGGGCCGCCGGTCGATTGCGATCTCGCACCTGGGCCGTCGCCGGAGGGGCCTGGCTGTACGCCTGGTCAGTTTATTGACGCATGGGACACGGAGGCCGGGCAGGGTTGTCACAACTTCGGCGTGACCGGTTCGCCGGCTATTCCCGCTAACTTTTTCGTGGATCCGGGGTCCGATGCGTTCACGGGTAGCATATGCCTGGAGGGTGTACCGCTTGGTCCGACTCCGTTTGGTGATTTCGGCGCTGCGGACACGCTGATTCTGCGTACGCAAGATCCGTTTGATCGTTGCGAGCTACCGAATCCGAACCCGGTGGTGGTTTCCATTGAGATCGTAGAATTGAGCCTCAAGAGCGTCAGCCCGATCACCGTGACGGTCAATGGCGGGCAGGACCCGGAACAATGGGACGTCGTCGTCGACTTGTCCGTGAATCCGGCGGGGCCTGGCATGCTCACGGCAACGAAGGACCATTGCAACGGCGGCACGTACACGTCAATCCTGAACGTGCAGCCGCGATTCACATTCACGAAAGTCGGTTACCCCGGTGAGGTGCGTATTTTGGACACGGGCACGGAGGCGGGATTCGATCCGATTGTGCTCGATCAGTCCGCTAACCCTGCGCCTTGGGTGCATGACGTCGATCCGCCCTTCGGCACGAGTCTCGACCCATGCACGTCCTTTCATGGTGGTTTCAATGAATTGGCTCCGACCACTTCCTGTGATTGCGACGGCAACACTGTGCGGGATCGGTGCGACATTGAGCAGTGTCCGGGTGGCGACGCGTCCTGTCAGGATTGCAACGGAAATGAGACACCCGACGGTTGCGATATCAGCCAAGGTCAATCGCCTGACGGCAATGGCGATGGTGTTCCGGACGAATGTGCGGCTGGGCCGGCGATTCCCGCTGCTTCGACCTGGGGCTTGCTGGTGATGGCGCTGTTGGTTCTCACAGCGGCCACGGTTTTGTTCCGCCGCCGCCGACCTGTGGCGGTGTAAGGCAAGAGTGTAAAATCCAATACGGTTGGCCCGCCCCTTTGGAGAAAGAGGGCGGGCCAATTTTTTCGGGTCCGGGCCTCGTGCGCGAGGTGTGGAGTCCGAACGGGCCTTCCACTCTTGCTTTGGTGTTTTGCGCTTTTGTGCAATCTGTAATCATAGGGTGAACACGTTTGGTGCGCGTGGGCGACTTGACGTCCGTGCGGACTGAGGTCCGCGGCTCGTTGGGGGGGCGGATCAATCGGTGTTTTCGGGTGCGATTGTTATGATTGATACGATCGCCGTTGGCTTTGCGTCCCGATAACGCGGTGCAACGTCCCCTCCTCACTATTCATCAACCCGGTTTTCAGGCGCGTCGATACCGGTTCGGGGACTGGTGGAATACGTGAATGTGACGACTACGAAAATCGGACTGAGGCGCGTTCTGATCATCGGGGGAGACGAGGCGTCTCGGTCCCGTGCGACGCGATTCCTAGCACGGGATCATGCCTGCATTGCAGGTGATTCGCCCGCGATGGGGCATGCGCTGCTGCGGCGCAAGCGTTTCGATGTGGTGGTTGTGTACCGTGTTGGCGACGAGTTTGACGGGCTTGCGGTGACGGACTGGGTGGCTGGAATTGAAGATCGGCCTAAGGTCGTTTTTGTGTCCGATAAGCCGAGTGCGGATTGGGTTCGTCTGGCGTTCAAGCGTGGAGCCTTCGACGTTCTTACCTCTGCACATGCCTACGAAGAGCTGGCTGCAACGGTGGCGAACGCTTTTGCGCAGAGGGCGGTGGAACGGGGCTGCTCAGATGTTTCGCGCGGTGTTGAGGCGGCTATTCCGTTGATTGATCGTATTGATTCGGTGACCGGCTTGGCGGGTCGGTCGGAGTTTGTGACGGCTGTTGGGCGTTTGGGTCGGGAGGTCGGCGAGCTCGGGCGACCGGTCAGCGTTCTGGTGGTTGATATCGATGGATTTCGCAGTGTTGTTGAGCGTGTGTCTCGCCGGGCGGGGGACGATGTCCTGCGTGCGTTGGCGGGTTTTTTGCGCGGGCGACTTAGTTTTTCGGACTGTATCGGTGTGAACAAGCCCGATCAATTCTTGTTGGGGATCGCCGGGGCGACTGAGGCGGAAGCGGTCGCCTTGGCCAATCGTCTCCGTGCGGACCTCGCGGACGGCCCGCTGCCGCATTTTGAGACCGAGCGCATTCGCGTCAGCATCGGCGTCGCTTCGAAGCCGGCTGACTGGTGTGATTCGCCCAAGGATCTTGTCGAACAAGCATTGGCTGCTTTGCGGCAGGCTAAGCGTGACGGGGGGAACCAGACGCTGGCCTGGTCTTTTTTGCATGCTCAGGTTCCGTCGCGTCAACAGTTGGCTGAAGCGTCGGTTCATGAGGTGTCGAATTGGCTTCAGTTGTCGAAGCAGCAATTGCGCAGGGGTTATCTTGAATCGACGCATGCGCTTATCGCGGCGGTCGAGGCTAAGGAGCCTATGACGCGGGCACATGCTCAGGTGGTGAGTCGATATTGTGAAGAAATTGCGCGACGCATGGAGTTGCCTGCGGCTCAGGTTCGGGCTGTGAAGACGGCTGGCTTGCTGCACGACATCGGCAAGATTGGTGTGCCCGACGCGATCCTGCAGAAGCCGGGCGCTCTGACGCCGAGCGAATTTGAGATCATCAAGCATCATCCGGCGACGGCTGTCAACATTCTTCAGCACGCCAGCTTCTTGCAGGCGGAAATCCCGATGATTCTGCATCATCACGAGCGTTTCGATGGCGGGGGGTACCCTGCGGGTTTGGCTGGTGATGCTATTCCGCTTGGTGCGCGAATTGTCTGCGTTGGCGACGCTTTGGATGCGATGCACTCGGCGCGCAGTTACAAGGCCGGCTTTGGTCTGGACTATATTCGGGCTGAGCTGAAGCGGTGTGCAGGCACGCATTTCGATCCGGAAGTGGCGGAAGTTACGGCAGACTGGATCGATTCCAACCCCGAAGTGTTCACGCCCTGCACGGTGTGAACGGTGTCACTTCGCATCCGGCGTTCATCGTCCGGGTGATTCCAAAACACGATTGAATTAGTTGAAGCTGTCCGGCTTACGTCTGGCGTGGCCAGGCTGGGGCGTTGTGCGACTCCCACGGCCTACCGACTGCGCCGGTAGACCGTGCCACCCTGCACCACGAATTGCCTGCCGTTTTGGGATGCGCGCTTTTCGTCAACCGGCATTGTATGCGGCTGGGGGAACGGCGGTGATTGGGTTAGTATTTCGGGGAGACGGTGCGTCGTGATGTTTGGACGGGCTTGGTTGGTGCGGATTGACTTGGGATTGAGTTTTGTATGGATGTGGAAGTTGTGTTGTTTACGGATGGGGCGTGCAGTGGGAATCCGGGGCCTGGGGGATGGGCGTATATCCTCAAGCACGTGGAGTCGGGGTCGGAGAAGAAGGCGGCGGACGGGGTTCCTTTGACGACCAACAACAAGATGGAATTGACGGCGGTCATCGAAGGATTGAAGGCGTTGACTCGGCCTACGCGGGTGCGGGTGGTGACGGACAGCCAATACGTGATCAAAGGGATGACGGAGTGGGTCGAGGGGTGGATTCGCAACGGCTGGCAGCGCAAGGAGGGCCGGCGGTTCAAGCCGTTGAAGAATGTGGAGTTTTGGCAGGCGCTTGTGGAGCTTTGTGCGAAGCATGAGGTGGAGTTCGAGCATGTTAAAGGGCATGCGGGGCACGCGGAGAATGAGGAGTGTGATCGGATGGCGGTCGAGGCGACGGACCGTGTGCGGTTTGGGTAGTGCTGGGTCAAGCTTGGGACGGGGGATGGTCTCGGGGATTCGACTTTTTCACGGCTGAAGCCGTGGGGCACCCGGCTGTGGGGGATCTGCACCGGTTGAAAACCGGTGCCACACAGGGAATTGGATGAGGGGCGATTTTGAGTGACTTTGATTTAATTCGACCGAAGCTTAGGCCTGTGGAGGCGTTTCCGGCGCGGGACGGTGCGCGGGAGATGTTTACCATTCGCGATCCGTCGATGGTGGCGGATCAGGAGATGACGCTTTCCGGGCCTGCACTGTTTATCCTGATGCACTTCGACGGTACGAACACGCTTGATGAAGTGGCGGAGAAGTTTGCCGGGCGGTTCGGGCAATCCGTTTCGCGGGGCGATCTGGAAAAGATGGTAGAGAAGCTCGATTCGGGCTTGATGCTGGAGGGGTCGCGGTTCAAGTCGCGTATGGCGGGGATGCTTGATGCGTATCTTCGTGCGGAGGTTCGGCCTGGGTGTTATGGGCAGGTTTTGGGTGATGGTGCGGCTGTGGCTGCTTACCTTGATGAGATGATTCCGCCGGGAGACGGGGAGTCGGAGGAGGCAGCGGGCGGGCGTGTCGTTGGGTTGATCGCGCCGCATTTGGATTTCCCGCGCGGGTATCCGTGTTATGGGTTGGCTTATGGAGCGCTGCGCGGGCGACCTGTACCGAAGCGTGTGGTTATATTGGGGACGAACCACTTCGGCAGATCGACGTCGGTGGTGGCGACGGAGAAGGCGTTCGAGACGCCGCTCGGTGTGACGGGCGTGGATGTCGATTTTCTGGAGCGTCTGGAGCGCCGGTGCGATTACGATTTGCGGGAGCATCAGTTCGATCACAAGCGCGAGCACTCGATCGAATTGCAGGTGATTTGTTTGCAGCATGTTTTCGGGGCTGACGCGTTCGAGATTGTGCCGGTGTTGTGTCACGATCCGACGGGTCCGTGCGGCGGAGCGCCGCGTGACGGGAGCGGTATGCATCTGAATGATTTTACTGCTGCGCTCGGTGAGGCCATTGCGGATGATGGTTCGGATACGTTGGTGGTGGCTGGTGCGGATATGAGCCACGTCGGCGGGCAGTTCGGGGATGACTTCAGTTTGGATGAGGCGTTTTTGTCGAAGGTTGAAAAGGGCGATCGGGCGGCGCTCGGTCATTTGGCGGCGGGGCGTCCTGAGGCGTTTGTGAAGTGCCTGTCGGATGCGGACAACGCGACGCGCGTGTGCAGTGCGGGTTGTATGTTTGTGACGGCGAGCGTGTTGTGCGATGCGAAACCTCGGGTGTTGCACTATCATCAGGCGTATACGGAAGAGGAGAACATCTGCGTGAGTTGCACGGCGGTGACGTACGTGTGCGGAAGTTGATGCCGCTTTCCTCGATTCATTCCAAAGCGATCGACGGGTCGGCTGGTGCGTGGTGGCGGCCTCTTCGGTGGGCGCTCGCAGCGGTTGAGCCTGTGTATGCGCTGGCGGTTGGGCGGCGAAACGCAGCGTTTGACGACGGCTCGCGGGTGATTGAGCGGGTTGAGGTTCCGGTGATTTCCGTTGGTAACATTACGGCTGGCGGTACGGGCAAGACACCGCTGGTGATCGATCTGGTGCAGCGGCTGGAGCGGATGGGGCGGAAGGTCGGTGTTGTGTCGCGCGGTTACAAGGCGGCGGCTGGCGGGGTTGCGGATGAGCTTGCGCTGGTGGGGCGGAAGGTGCCCGGGGCGATTTGTGTGGCCAACCCGGATCGGGTGGCGGGTGCGCGGGCGGCGATTGGTCGTGGTGCGGATGTTATTGTGTTGGATGATGGGTTTCAGCATCGGCGGATCGGGCGGGATTTGGATATTGTGGTGATCGATGCGACGGACCCGTTCGGTGGGGAACGGTTGCTGCCGCGCGGGCGACTGCGCGAGCCGGTTGCATCACTGGCGCGGGCGGGCTTGGTGGTCGTGTCGCGCGCGGATGCGGTCGATGCGGATGTGCTGAGCGCGTTGATGGAGCGCGTTGGGCGGTTTGGGCGGAGTGTCACGTGCCGGCACGCGCCGGCTGGATTGTACGATGTCGATGGGAATCGGTGTGATGCGGCGGTCGGCAGGGTGTTTGTGTTTGCGGGGGTTGGGAATCCGAAAGCGTTCGAGGGGACGGTTGTGCGGGCGGGTTTGACGGTGGTGGGGCGGCGATGGTGGGGGGATCATCATCGATACACGCCGGCGGATTTGGCGGAGGTTCGTGAATCCGTGCGGCGGGTTGGGGCTGACTTCGCGGTGACGACGGAGAAGGATGCGGTGAAACTGGTGGGGTTGGCGCGATCCGTTGCGGATGATCTGCGCGTGCTGGCGATCGAGATTGACTATTTGGACGGTGGAGCCTGTGTGATGGACGAGGTTTTGGCGAGCGTGTGCGGGCGATGAAGGTGGATGTGGTCATTTTCGGCGGTGGTGGAGCTGGGTTGTGGCTTCTGGATGTTCTTTGCGGGCGGGGTCTGCGCGTGGTGCTGGTGGAGAAGGACACGCTGGGCGGCGGGCAGACGGTGGGGTCGCAGGGTATTATTCACGGGGGGATGAAGTACGCGATTACGGGTTCTCAGCGGGCGTCGGCCACGGCGATTCGGGAGATGCCGGAGGTGTGGCGGGAATGCATTGCGGGGCGGTCGCAGCCCGATCTTCGTGGGACGCCGACGCGGAGCGCGTGTTGCTTTATGTGGCGGACGACGTCGTTGAAATCGACACTGGGGATGCTCGGTGCGCGGGTCGGGCTTCGCTCCAATGCGGAGAAGGTTGAGGTTTGTGATCGTCCGGTTGTGTTGCAGGCGTGTCCGGGCGATGTGTTCAGGCTGGATGAACAGGTGATCGATACGGTGGGGTTTGTGCGAACGTTGGCGGAGCGGCATGAGCGGCGATTGCTTTCGTGTGCGGAAGTCGAGTTTGTGCGTTCGGATGCGCGAGACGTGTCAGCCGTTGTGTTGCGTCATCCGCGAACGGGTGAGACGCTCAGGATTGATGTTGGTCAGGTGGTTTTGACTGCGGGGGCGGGGAATGCTGGTTTGCGCGAGTTGGCAGGTTTGTCGACGGGGGTGATGCAGCGTCGGCCTTTGCATATGGCGATGGTGCGTGGGGATTTGCCGAATTTGTTCGGACATTGTATCGACGGGGCGCACACGCGTGTGACGGTGACGAGTGCGCGTGATGCGCGCGGTGAGATGGTTTGGCAGGTTGGTGGGCAGGTGGCTGAGGATGGTGTTTCGATGTCGGCGGCGGAGTTGGTGGAGCACGTTCGCCGCGAGTTGGTGCTTGCGTTGCCGGGTGTGAATTTTCACGGGTGTGCGTGGTCTACCTATCGCATCGATCGCGGGGAAGGTTTCACGGACGACGGCGGGCGACCGTCGGGGCCTGTGGTTTTGCGGGACGGCAACGTTATAACAGCCTGGCCGACGAAACTTGCCCTGTTGCCGCACCTGGCTATGCTTGTGTCGGAGCGACTCGGCGCGTGTGGGTCGGAAGAATGTGATGGTCTTGAAGCGTTCGACGGCTGGCTTCGACCGGAGGTTTCATTGCCTCCGTGGGATTGCGAAACGCAATGGGTGACACTGGATTGACACTCTGCCCGATCGGATTCGGCGCGTTCAAGATCGGTCGCGACGCGGGCGGGAAGTTCGGGCAACGCTACGACGTGCCGGACGACGCTACGGCTGATCGTTTGCTCAACAGCGTGCTCGATCTGGGCGTGACCTACGTGGATACGGCGCCAGCGTACGGGTTGAGCGAGGATCGGATCGGGCGATTCATCGGGCATCGTCGGGATGAGTATGTGGTGAGCACCAAGGTCGGCGAGACGTTCGCAGACGGCGTGTCGGCGCATGATTTTTCGGCGGCGGCGGTTCGCGGGAGTGTTGAGTCGAGCTTGCGCAGTCTGAAGCGGGACGTGCTCGATATTGTTTTTGTGCATGCCCATCGTGATGACGCGCGCATTCTTGCCGAAACCGATGTGGCTGAGACGTTGGCTGGGCTTCGTGAACGCGGGCTTGTGCGGCGGATCGGTTTTTCGGGGTATTCAGCCGAGGGATTTCGGTTGGCGCTTTCGTGGTCGGATGCGATCATGATCGAGTACCACGCGGACGATTGTTCGCTTCAGCCGGTTATTGCGGAGGCGGGCGAGCGGGGCGTGATGGTGGTGGTCAAGAAAGGGTTGGCCTCCGGGAAGCTCGACGCGGAGCAGGCTGTTCGGTTTGTGTTGTCGAATGAATCGATTTCGAGTCTGGTCGTGGGTACGCTCAATGCGGATCATCTGGCTGCCAATCTGCGGGCGGCTGAGGCGGTGCGCGGGTGTTGGCGGAGCTGAGTTGGTGGGCGTGATGTGTTCATAAGCGCATGTTCAAGAAGATGGTTTTCCGAACGGATCCGCGACCCTGAACGCGACCAATACGGGAGTACGAAGCGAGCGGTTTCCCGAGAAGGGCGGACCGCTCCCTTACGGTCGCGGCTCTGATAAGGCTTCCTGGGCACGCTCTGTGGCGTGGGGCGAATCTGGTCGTGTGACGGATTTTGGTATGGTTGCGGGTTCGCCGGTGGTGTTTTTGGATCGTGACGACACGCTGGTCGTGGATTCGGGCTACATCGATCACCCGGATAAGGTGCAACTGGTCTCGCGTGCGGCTGAGGCGGTGCGGCGGATCGGGCGGGCTGGGTTCAGGGTGGTGGTTGTGTCGAATCAGTCGGGCGTGGCCCGCGGGTATTTCGACGAAGCCCGTTTGAACGAAGTGAACGATCGCATGCGTACGTTGCTGTCGCGCGGCGGGGCTGAGCTGGACGGTATCTATTGCTGTCCGTTTCTGGAAGGCCCGGAAGCGAAAGTGGAGGCTTACCGGTGTGCGAGCGATTTGAGAAAACCGTTGCCGGGCATGTTGTTGCAGGCGGCGAAGGACTTGAATCTGGACCTTTCGCGCTCGTGGATGATCGGTGATTCCGCCCGTGATATCGAGGCGGGTCGATCGGCGGGTTGCAGGACGATCCTGATTCGGAACGGGCGGGCGGATGGTGTGGAGTCGGCGGCGACTTCGCCTGATTTCAGCACGCGTTCCATAATCGAGGCAGCTATGATCGTTGAACGCGAATCGGACGACGACGTTGTGTTGCGTGACGAGCCTTTGGGGGGGGGAAGGTGCAGGTCGTGAGGGCGACGCGGAGCAAACCAAGCTACTGGCGGAAATCCGCGATCTGCTGGATCGTCAACAGCGCGAGGCGATGCACGACGACTTTTCGATACGGCGGCTGGTCGGCACGCTGGTGCAGATGCTGGCGCTGGTGGTGGCTGCCTGGGGTGTGTATGCGATGTTCTCCGGTCAGTCGGGGCATGCATTGACGCGGTTTAGTTTGGCGGTGTTTCTTCAGCTCGTGACGATCAGTATGAACTCCGGCGATCGGTCGGGGTAGGTGGTTGCGTGGCGGCGCATTCTCAACCCGGACGAGGCGGATTGCGGTTTCGACTTTGGGAAATCCGCGCGAACTGAAGTTCGCGGCTCGCTGCACTTGGATCAGAACTGCTCCAACTGAAACCGTTCTACACAGCAAACCCCAGAAATTCATCCAACCAATCATCCGTCTGAAGCACAGCTCTTCGCTGGGCGAAGGCTTGGCGTTCGGCTCGGGTTTGGGCGCGGTCGAAAATCCACGTCTGGCCGGTTTCGTTGGCGGGGATGGTCTTGGCGATTCGCGTGAATCCCGACGCGTGACGCTGGATTAACTCGTCCTCCAGACTTACGAACGCTATGGCGCTGCCGGGATCGCCTTGTCGGCCTGCACGTCCGTAGAGCTGGCGGTCGATGCGGCCGGCGGAATGTCGCTCGGTTGCGATCACGTGCAGGCCGCCCAATTCGCTTACCCCGCGGCCGAGTTTGATGTCCGTGCCGCGACCAGCCATGTTGGTGGCGACGGTGATGGCGCCGCGTGCACCGGCTTCGGCGATGATCTGTGCTTCCTCCGAAACGCGGACGGCATTGAGAATGCGATGCGGCAGGTCTTCGACGGTCAGCCGGGCGCTGAGGTGTTCGCTGTCGCCGACGCTTCGCGTGCCGATGAGAATCGGCTTACCCGTCGCATGCACATCGCGAATTTCGTTCACAATGGCTGTCCATTTTGTGTCGGCCGTGGTGAAGCAGCGATCGGGCAGCTTGCGTCGTCGTATCGGGCGGTTGGTGGGGATGCGCACGACGGGCAGATTGTAAACGCGCCAAAACTCCGCCCGGCCTTCCACGCCGGTTCCGGTCAAACCCGCGAGCTTGCCGTACATGCGGAAAAAGCGTTGGAAGCTGATGCGGGCGAAGGTCGATTTCGGCGGATTGATGGTCAGTAACTCCTTGGCTTCGACGGCTTGGTGCAGCCCGTCTCGCCACGTTCGGTCGGGCATGAGTCTGCCTGTGGATTCGTCGACGATGACGATCTTGCCTTCCTGAATGACGTATTGCTGATCGCACAGAAACAGTTCACGGGCCTGAAGAGCCTGGTTGACAAGCTCCTCGCGGCGGCGTGTCGATCGCCAGATGCCACCGAGCGGCACTGCGTGTTTCGCCAGCAGCGTGCGACCTGTTTCGTTGAGTTCGATATCGCGAAAACGGTGGTTGACGCGGTAGTGTTCACCGGCGTTTAACTCGGTGGCCAGTTCCGCAGCTTGTGCGAAGGACTCGACTTGCTCGGCATTGGGTGCATCGCCGGAGATGATCAGTGGTGTTACCGCCTCGTCGAGCAGGACGGAATCGGCTTCATCTACGATGGCGCAGTGCAACCCTCGATGGGCGAGTTGGAGCGAGCGATTGCGTCGATCGACGATGTTGCCGACCAGCACGTCGGTGAGACTGCGTCGCCGGCCGAGGATGAGGCTGTCGCGGAGAAAGTCGGCAGCGGCTTCTTTGTTGGTGCAGTAGGTGACGTCGGCGAGGTAGGCCTGTCTTCGCTCGGGCGGGGGCGTGTCCTGTTTCACGCACGCGACGCGCAGGCCGCTGAATGCGTAGATGCCCTTCATCCAATCCGCGTCGCGTTCAGCCAGATAGTCGTTGACCGTGATGACGTGGCAGCCCCTGCCTCGCCAACCGGCTGCGACGGCTGCGATGGCGGCCACCAGCGTTTTCCCTTCTCCGGTGGCCATCTCGATCACGCATCCCGCATCGACCGCCAACGCTCCGGCGACCTGCACGGCGAATGCGCGTTGGCCTAGTTGGCGAAACGCGACCTCGCGAATGACGGCGAAGGCGCGGTCGATGTCTGCGGGCATTTCTCGGCTGCGGCGGAACAGAGCGTGCAGGTCGTCGCACGTTTCGCGCAGGCGTGCGTCGGAGAGCGTGGTGAATTCGGATTCCGTCGCGACGATTCCACGGGCGCGGTGGAGAAAGTGTGATCGACGGCGGCGGATGCGTTGAGCGATGCCAAGCCCGCGCTCCCAGACCACGTCGAAGCCTTTGGCCAACGGACGCCGCTGGACGGGTTGGGAAAGCATGCGCCAGGTTAGACTCGGTACGGTGGTCATGGGGTTAAATCTTGAATCGCTGTTGGAAGAGTTGTGCGATTTCTCGCCACCACTGGTAGGCCAATGGCTTGGGCGTGAGCGTGTGGCGGACGACGACACGCTGACCTGCGAAGAGTCGATCGAACGAGTCGGGCGTGATACGGATTTCGAAGAACGCTTCAACGGATTTTTGACCGCTGGGGTCGCTCGCTTCGATCTCAACGTTGCCCCCGGCGGCTAAACCGAGCGCAGCCGATGGAAGCTGTTCCTGTCCGGCGGGCAGTATTTCGGTGACTAAGCCCGGCACTTCGATATCGGGGCGCGTGCGCACGCGAATTTCGACCGTTGGGGCGGCTTCGGTCATGAGCAAGGCCGCTTTGAACTGATCAGCCGTCGCGCGAATGATGAAGCCGTCAAGGTCCGCGACGGTGCCGACGGGTTGGCCTCTGCGGAAGTAGGCACCCTGGGATCGTTCGATGTCGGGTGCGATCCACGTTCCGTCGAAGGGCGCTTTGATCGTGAGGTTCGCGAACTCGGTGCGTTTTCGGGCGATCTGTTCATCGAACGCGTCGCGCTGCTCGGTGAAAACCTGGGCGGAGGGTACGTCGCTGTCCCGAACGGCCCACCGCCTGCGCGTTTCGACGCGCTCGCGGTCCTGTTCGAGCATGGCCAACTTGGCGCGAAGCTCGGCGCTGTCTGCCTCGATGAGTGAACCGTTTTTCGGATCAACGCGTTGACCGGACTCGGCAGCCGTTCGCACGAATCCGTCGGTGGCGACATGGATGACCGCGAGTCGCTGCGGCTCCACAATGCCGTCCGTACGCAAATGATCGGGGAAGGGAACGAGGCTGATGACGACGAACAATGCAATGGCTGCGCCGGTCGTTGAATAGATGGCCCAGGATCGTACGCGACTGAGTTCCGCGTTGTTGGCCAAATAGCGGATGAGTTTTCCGATGGGCATAACGACCCAGGTGACAAACGCGACCACAGCCAGGATGGCCCCCACGAAGAAGAGCTTGTCCGCGACGAACAGCAGGATGAAAATCGAAATCATCGTGCGGTAAATTGTGGACGCGATCGCGTAGACGAACAGCCAGAGTCGCTCGCCGCGCACGACCGGGCTGATGACGTTTCGCGCTCCCCACACGTAGCGCTTGATGAGAAAATACAGATAATCGCGACTGCGCTGGGCGAGGTTGGGAATTTCGAGCAGATCGGAAAGAATGTAGTAGCCGTCGTAGCGCAGCAGCGGGTTGCCGTTGAACATGAGCGTGGACACACCGGCGACGAACATGACATTGTACGCCAACGTGTGCGTGAGCGTGGACTCGGACGTGTTCGCCCAGACGACAGCGGCCAGTCCCGCGACGGCGAATTCCACGATCATGCCGCCCGACGCGACCATCGCCCGCTGCCACTTGCTGCGGAATACCCAGGAGCTTGACGCATCGACATAGGGGATGGGCGTGAATACCAGCAGCATGATGCCCATCTCGTGTACTTCACCGCCTGCACCGTTCCGTACGCCGAAGCGCTTGCAGCAAAACCCGTGGCCGAATTCGTGAAGCAGCTTTGTGACGACGAAACAGACATAAAGCCAGGGAATGTTTTCGCGACTGAGCACGCCGGAACTGCGGTCGACAAGCTCCTCCTCAAGCCCAGCTAATTGGAACAGACCCGCGAAGAGTATGACGCCGATGACGATCGCGCCAGGCCAGGAGAAAATCAGGCCGAAGATTCCGACCCAGCGGTTGAGAAAATGATCCGGATCGAACAGTGGAATGCGGATAAACAGCAGGTTGGAGAACATGCCTCGCAGTTCCCGCTGCACACGTTGCGTGTATCGGCGGAATAGCGATTCCGTATCGCCGGGCAATTCGCCGTGCAGCATATTCGACGTATAAAGTTGACCCAGCAGGCGGATGACTTCGCTTTGCGTCGGAGCGTCGTCGCCCTGCATCTCGTTACAGATTTGCCAGGCTTCCGCCACCGTGCGTCGCCCGTCCAGCAGGCCGATGAATCCGTAGCCGGCTGCATTAAGCCGGTAGAACGCGTTGCTCGACGCATCCTGAGCGACATACCACGTCTGCCCGCGAAATTGCTGGCGATGAATCTGCACAGTGGTAGCCGGTCGCAGATGCAGATCGGCGACCTTGTACCACGATTCACTGAATGTCGGTCTCGCGACGGTCATTGTATATCGCGTCTACTCGCAATTCTTTTCCCCCCTTGCAAAGGGGGGATACAGGGGGGTTAGGGACAGAGCAACGCGTCGCTTCGCAAGAAGAACCTCCCCCATCCCCTCCTTATCAAGGAGGGGAGGAAGAGGGCAATCATCGTATCCGCGTGAGATCGTTTCTTGGCAACAGTTCCTGCCGCTGTCCGATATTGAGCATGGCTGAAGTTGTTCCACCAATCAACAAACACTACGTCACCCCATTCTCATATCCACAGCTTCATGCGAACCCAGTTCACCAGTTCCCGCGTCCATATCCACGCATAGCTTCTCTGGTCGATGTCGATCTTGGCCACGCCCGCCATGCCCGGTCGAAGCCATGTGCGGGTTTCCTGCAAGCGGGCGAACACTCTGAAGACGTTTCGGCCTTCGACAATCTCCGCCATCGGGTTGATGCGCTCGACGACGAAGGGAATCTTGTCACCGGGGAAGGAGGCCGTCGCGAGCAGGCCCGTTTGCCCGGTTTGCACGTCGGCGATTTGGTCCTCGGGGATGGCCAGCTCCGCGCGCAGAGCGTCGAGCGGAGCTACTTCAAACAGGATGTCGCCGGTCGCGAACGGGGCGCCGAGTTGTCTCTCCAGATCGCCCGCGACCACGATGCCGCTGATGGTTGGGCGGATGTCCGCCTGAGCAATCTTGTATTCCACGAGATCGATCTGGGCGCGAACCTTGGATGCCTCAGCTTCAGCCACCTGCGCTTCCGCCTGTTCACCCTGACGCCGCGCGAGGGCTGCCCGTTTCAGGTTGGAGGCTTCGTCCGCGCGATACGATGCGAGTTGCAGTCGCAGTTCCGACGTATCAAGCGTTGCGAGCAGGGTTTGGTTTCCCTCGACCGATTCGCCGATCTTGGCTGTTACGGTTTCGAGGTATCCGTCGAACGGTGCCGGCACGATCTGGCGGACCGTCGGCTGGATTTCGAAAGACGCTTCCGCGCGGTATGTGCCCCGGGCGAACGTAACGAACAATCCGCCAGCCAGAATCCCCAGGGCGGCGGCTTTGATCCACGTGTGCGTAGGGCCGACAGCTTTGGCGATGCCCTTGCGGAGTCCCTTTGCTAAGCGAGCGCCGAACCAGCGATCGTTGTCATGCAATTCGAGCAGTCGGGGGCCGCAGAGATCGCAGGTCAGACGCAGGATGTTGAGCTCATGGGCGTCAAACGGTTCGTCGAGCGGGCGATCGAGGGTCAGCACCGCGCGCACTTGGCCGTCTTTGCGGATGGGCATGCTGCACACGGTCAGCGGGCCATGACGTCCGGTGTAATGTTCGGCGACGCGTGCGATGCAGGGAGCGTCTTCGAGCGGTGGATGCACGACCTCGATATCCTGATCGAGACACTCTTCCATGACGGATTCGATCGTCTGGACGAGTTCCATCTTGCGGTCGAATTTCTCCGTATGGCTCATCGCGCGCATGACAACATAGCGGCCGGTGAGGAAGCCGATCGACGCCCGTTGTGCATGCCATCGGGAGGCTGTTTCGTTGCAAAAGCTCATGGCTGCGCTGACGAAGCGATCCGCCCGATTGACCGCAGCCACCATTTCAAGCGCGACCTGCAACTGACGCAGATCGTCGTCGCGATCTTGCAGGGTCAGGCGCATCTCGTAGAGGCTGAGCAATTGGATGGAAAGTTCGAGTCGCTCGCGCCGGGCTTCAATATCGTCTCGATTGTGGGTGGCCAGCACAAACGCCGCCGCCCCGCGCACGCCCGACGGACCACGGATGGGAATCAGCAGAACATGGTGCGCCGGTCGCTGGCCGTAGAGTTCCTCAGCCGTTCTCAGCGGAACGAGGCTTGTCTCTTGCGATGAAATCGTGTTGGGCAGCGCCTCAGCCGCCACCGCAAGCCAGACCGGCGAGGGGCTGCCTGCCTCGGGCTGCGGGTGGACGGCGATGACTTCCGGTTGGCCTTGGGGGGTTCTGCGGAAGACCGCCCCGCCGTCGGCGTCGGCGAACGAACACTGAGCCGCGAGCAGGCGGATGAGGAATTCCTCCGGCTGCCCTTCAAACTCGATAAGATGTTCGAGCAGTGCCACCCTTGCGGCATGTTCGGATTGAGCAGCTTCTACCACGCTTGTCGAGTATCCGTTCCTGGTTAATGGCGTCCTTTACTCCGGCTTGCGGCGTTTCGCGACGTTCAATTCGAGCGCCCCGAACTGTTCCTCGTATCGTCGGATCTGCTGCCCGAGCGAGATGGCCATTCGTTTGGCGGAGTAGTAATTCATCACGATGCGGTCGTTGACCTGAAAAACGCAGTTTACCTCGTTTTCCGCGGGCTTGGTGTTCTGGTCGATGAGGTTCATGCCGAAGTCGATGATGACCTCCTCGGCTGTGAATTGTGTTCGGAAGCTGTTTGCGTAGCTGGTTTTGAGATCGCGCTGGTCGATGCGCAACCGCACTTTGCGCCCGCCGGCTTGGTCTTTTGCCTGCTGTTCGATCTGTTCGTCAGCCGCTGTATCCTGCTCTTTGTCCTTGGCCATCGATATCAACCTTTCTTTTTAATTGACAAGTGGTTACGCGCGTTTTTTCTCGATTTGTTCGCCCGTTCCGTGTTCCAGCCCCGTCGTACGCTTCAAAACCTGTACCCCGCGTAGACGCCGTGAGCATAACCGAAATTTCTCGGAAATCGACACGAGATTTGTGTGCTATCGTTGTGCAATTGCACTAAGAACTGGTCGCGCGGGTCAACCTGCTTGAAGGTGGTCGGGGCAAAACGACATATCTACGGGCCGGAATTTTTGGGAAAATAATCGATTTTGAGAATGATATCGGTTAGCCTCTGCGGCTGCGGAGGGATCCGCGTTTTGCCGGGTGGATGCTCGTCCTCGGGGTTTCACAGATCAGGACGTGCGAAGTTTTTGGAATCAGGAGGCACGGGTTATGCGCACGGCGAATTCTGCGCGCGATGGTGAACGTCCGTTTTTCGAGCGGCTGGAGCCGAGGCTTTTACTCAGCGCCAGTCCACTCGGTTTGGACGAACAGGATGCGGGACTTGAATCAACGGCTGCTTTTGGTGCGGTCATTGATGAGACTGCGCAGCAAGCTCTGACTGATGGTTTGCTCGATGTGACGTCGTTGTTCGAGACCGTTTCCGCTTTGGACGACTATGCGCAGCAGTTGCCGCTGGTCGGCGGTTCGTTGGCAGAGCGTCTGTCCCCGTTCGCCGCTTTTGCGGAAGACGTTTTCACTCCCATCGGCAACTTTTTCACGGTTTTTCAATCACCCTCGGTTGGTCAGTTCGAGTCCTTTTTTGAGGCGATGGGCTGGGCTGTTGATTTTAACAATGCTGCCAACGTGCTGTCGTTCACGGTGGGCGTTGACGCAGGCCAGACGTCAAACGATCCCGTTGGTTTGGACACCAGCGCCACGGTGCCCGTTGGTGCCGGTGAGTTGACACTCGGGCTTGATCTTCCTGATTTCGAGGTGACGACGGGTCTTGCTATCGATCTCACGATTGCAATCGATCTGGACACGAACAACGTCACGCTTGATGTCAACGATTTTACGGTCGGCGTGGACGCGACCGCATCGGATTTCGACGCATCGGCGACGCTCGGGTTTCTTGAATTTGGTGTCGCGAACGCTTCGACGGTGTTCGATGCGAACGCGAACATCACCATCAACAACGGCAACGCGATCGACACGGACAATCTGGGCGGGGTCAACATCGGCATCGCTGCGACCGGATCACTGAACGCTTCAATTCCGTTGGAGTTGATGGCTGGTCTGGGTGATCTTCTGGTGGTCAATGCCAATCCGCAGATCGATATCAGCATCAAGAATATCTTTGACGACCCCACTCCGGTGTTTACGGCTACCGGTTTGGAAAACGCGCTCGACTTCCAGGTGGCGAGTCCGGGCGCGGTGCTTAGTGCGTTGAATCAGTTGGGCGGATGGTTGAGCGCGTTTGGCGAAAGCGAGGTTTTCGACCTTGCGCTGCCGTTTGTGGACGGTCTGGACCTTTCGTCGCTTGATCTGGCGGGCGCGCTTGCGGGCGGTATTACGGATCAATTGCAGGCTGTTCGCCTGACGGCGCCCGGCAGTGCTCCGACGGGTAACGTCAATGTGCCCTTCACGCTGAACATCAACAACGAGCAGGACATTTCGATCCTGCTTTCGACGACGGCTGACACAGTCGATGACCTTGTGGCTGCGATCAACGACCGCTTGGGCAGCGGGCTTAGCTCGCTGCTTATGGAAGATGGCATTGATTTTGTCGGGCAAATTGAGGCGGTCAACGCGGGTGGAAGCGTCGAGTTCGTAGCGAACCCCAGCAGTGTTTCGAGTCTGATGGTCGCCGACGCGACGGGCCTCGGTTTCAACGCGGATCAGGAAGCCAGCGGGCTGGGCTTTAATTCGGCGCAGTCGCTTGCGTCACTGTTGGCCAACTTCCTCGGCGTCGATCCGTCGGTGATTGACGCGATGTACGACCCCGCCACCAAGGAATTGACGTTCACGGTTGGTTTCACGGAAACGCTGGCGGAGTTTCAGCAGACGCTGGATTTTGATTACGACCTCGGCGCGCTGGCTGGTGTGAACACTGAGAGTGCGTTGTCGCTGATGTCCACGGTTCAGGGCGGGTTTACGTTTGGTTTCGTGCTGGATGAGCTAGGCCAGAATTTCACGCTGACCGAGAACACGCTGGTGAACACGATTGTTCAACTCGGCGGTTTCGACAAAAAAGATTTTTCAGACTTCATCAAAGCGGGCGTTCCCGAGTTGGTTATTACGCTGCGCGACGGAACGCAGCAGTTCATTGATCTTGACGCGGCTGCCGCATCGGGCGCTACGATTGCCACCGTCAAGAATCTCATCGAGAGCCAGTCTGATGTCACTGTGGTGGTCAACAGCGACGAGGATCGCCTGGATCTCGTTCATCCGGGAAATGTGAACGGCAACGACAAATTCACGGTGCGGGCGGCCAACGGTTCGTTCGCGATCTACGCGCTCGGCTTGTTGGGCGAGGGCATCGATGAAAACGGGCAGCACGTCCTTAATGGCAATGTCCTGCACGGCGAGACGCTGGCGGATCGCATGTTCCTGCGCGACGACGCCTTCATCGGCGGGCGACTGGACGTCATGGCGGCTGACATCGATGCGTCCGCGATGTTTGGATTTGTCGAGGTCGGTGTCGTGGACGGCGGGGCGGCTGGTTCGGCTGAGATTATGGTGCAGTTGGCTGACCCGGATGGCGACGGGAACATTTTCATCAGCGAGCTGGTCGATGCGCTGTCCGACGTAAACGGCATCGTTGAGTCGTCGACCATCACCGGCGAGGTGATGGCCAACCTGCCGGTCAATGTGGACATTCTGGGCATTCAATCCAGTTCGAACCCGATGGACACGCCGCGTTTTCTGCTGACCTGGTCGGCGGACGATCCGAGCAACATCGATGTGCAATCGAGCAATCTTGAAGACCTGCTCGACTTCCGCAATCTGGGCGTGAGCGATATCGTCGCTGCCCTGAACGGTCTGGTGGGTTTCCTGGGGGATGTCGAGGGTTTCAGCGATATCTTCAACTTTGAAATTCCGCTGTTGGACTTCAGCATTTCCGATGCGCTGGAGTTCGCGGATCGTTTTGCGGCTGACGTGCAGAGTTTCGAGCAGGCGCCCGCGTCAAGCCTTCAAAATCTCGCGACCAGTCTGGAGCAGCGTCTCGGACTGATGCCGGGAACGGTGGACCTTGGGTTCACGTTGCCGTCGCAGCCGCAGGAGGACGGGCTTGACGATCTGGTGCTGGAGATCGGCTTCGATTGGAGCAGGGCCTTTGAAGAATCCATGCCGTTGAATGTTGATCTGGCTGAGCTGTTCGGCGGCGATGAAACGCTTTCGCAGTTGGGCAACGTGGTGGATGTCGGCGGTACGTCGCTGTTGCAGATCGAGGGCAGCGCGATGTTCAACGTCGATCTGGGCATCAACCTGTCCGATCCGTTGAACCCCGTGCCGTTTGTGGCTGACACGACCGGGGCGATATTGACGTTGGGCGCGGGTGCGAACGATCTGGACCTGACGGCGGCGTTGGGGCCATTGGGCGTGTTCATCAACGGCGGGCAGATCGCTCTGGGCCGGGGCGACAACGTGAATGAGCGTGCGGAATTCACGATCGATCTGAACGACAATGACGGCAACAACGACGGGCAAATCAGTGTTTTGGATATTGGTTTCGACAACGCCGTCGTGGACTTGAACGGTCAGGTGTCGGCCAACCTGCCGTTTGATTTTCCACTCGCGGGCAATTCCATCGGAGCATTGAATTTCGGGATCAGCGACTTACGCGACATTCCGGGCACGACGATGCTCAATTCGACGCCCGATTTCTCGAGCGCCCTGGACAATCTTTCGCTGCGTCAGAATCTGTCTGCGATGGTCGATGGCTGGATCGGCTTGATGACGCTTTTGGAAGATGCGCTGGATGGCGAGGTGTTCGGGATCGACCTTCCGTTCATCGGTGACAATCTGGAGTCCGCCTCCAACTTCTTTGGCGACATGCGTGACGCGGTGATCGGCGTGCTCGATCCGAGTGAGTTGATGACCGATGCCTCGGCGTTGCCGGCCAACTTCGCGGGCGCGCTGCCGAATGTCGATCCGGTCGAGGTGTTGCGGCAGGCGATTTTTGACGGCTTGAGTGATGTCGGCTGGTTGCAGGATGCGCCGGGCACGGGTGCGGGCGTCAGCATTGACGATGTTGTTATTGTCGAGGACGACGATTCCATCGAATTCCAGATGCGGATCGGGCAGTCGATTTACGACAACGTTCCGTCGGATTCGGGCTTCGATCTCGACATAGGCCTGCCCGGTCTGGGGCTTGAGGCGGAGGGTGATTTCGAGTTTACGTCGCAGTTCGGGTTCGATCTCGGATTCGGCATCAGTCTTGACGACGGGGTGTACTTCGACTTCGACCCGTTTGGTGATGGTGACGATATTTCGGTGGACATTCGCGCGAGCGTGCCGGGTTTCACCGCCACCGGCGAGCTGCTGTTTTTGCAGTTGGACGTGAATGACGAAGACCTGAACGGCGACGACGGCGATCAGTTCGGCCCCAGTGGGGTTGATGTGCAGTTCGCCATTGACGTGGACGGGGAAGCCGGTGACGGACGCATTCTGTTGACCGAGTTGTTCAGCGGTTTTTCGGGCCTGGAAGCGTCGGCATCGCTGGACGCCGCGCTCAATCTGGAGGCCGTTGCGAGCTTCGGCGGCGAAGCTTCGTTCCCATCTTTGGATTTCGATTTCAATCTGGACTGGGGTGCGACGGCCAGCACAGCCTCCGGGTTTGAGTTTGATTCCGCACCGAACATTGGCTTCAACAACGTGCGCCTCGACTTCGGTTCGTTCATCGGGGACTTCCTGGGGCCTGTGGTCGAACAGGTTGACACCGTGCTCGGACCGACCGCCGATGTGGTTGAGATTCTGACTACACCGATTCCGGTTATCTCCGACTTGGGCGGCGATGTGACGTTGATCGATATCGCCGGGTTCTTCGGCGAGGTGCGTGAGGTTGCGCCGTTCTTTGACGCCATCGTTGATGTGGCAGAGATCATCGATCTCGTCACCGCGGCTGACGGGGAGTTTTTCCTCGAACTGGGCAGCTTCCAGGTTTCGGGCGAAGCTGCCATGAACCCGAACATGCGCGGCCAACTGACGCCGATGAACGCCCAGCCGAATCCGAACGCAATGACCGACGCGATGAACGCGCCCGGCAACCTGGGCAGCATCTTCCAGAAAGCGACGCAGGTAGGCGAGAACGGGGCTAGCCCCGAGTTCGGCGACAACCCAGACGGCGGGTTCAGCTTCCCCATCATTGACGATCCGACCATGGCGTTCCAGCTCCTGCTCGGCGGCAATCCGACGCTGGTCGAATACGACTTCCCCGAGTTTTTCCTGGGCTTCGAGTATAGCCAGTACTTCCCGATCATCGGCCCGTTGGGTGCGACGATTACGGGACGGGCTGGAGCGGAACTGGACTTCGGGTTTGGTTACGACACGTTTGGTCTGCGTCAGTTCGCCGAGAGTGATTTCAACAACTTCGGTGCGATTTTCGAGGGCTTTTTCATCAAAGACCTTGACGATCAGGGCAACGATGTGCCGGAGCTGACTTTGTTGGCGGAGATCGCCGCCGGCATCGAATTGAACCTCGGCGTTGCGCGTGCGGGTGTGGAGGGCGGCATACGGGCGACTGTTGAATTCAACCTGAATGATCCCGACGATGACGGCAAGGTGCGCGTCAACGAGATTATCGAGAATTTCAACCTTGGGCCTGTATTTATCTTCGACATCAGTGGCGAAGTCTCAGCCTTTCTGCGTGCGTACTTGAAGGTCGTGATTCCGTTGGGCATCGGCGAAATTGTTCTGTGGGATTATGACCAGACGATTGTGGACGTGACGCTGTTCGAGTTTGAACTGGATAGGCCTGACGAGACGCCGGTGCTGGCGGACATGATGGGCGATACGCTCAATCTCAATATCGGTGCCCGCGCGGGCAACCGCATGTTCGGGGATATGTCGGACTCGGCTGAGAACTTTATTGTCAGGCCCGGTGGGAATGCGGGCGAGGTGATTGTTGAGTCCTTCGGTTTGCGTCAAACGTACAGCGGTGTGAACAGCATCATGATCGAGGATGCGGGTCAGGGCGACGACACGATCATTGTGGCTGGCGGGCTGGACATTCCGGTTGAGATTCACGGCGGCAGCGGCAATGACAAGATTGTGGCTGGCAGCGGCGGCGGATCGTACTACGGCGGCGCGGGCGACGATGAAATCATTGGCGGCGCGGGTGATGACCAAATCTTTGGTGAGTTCGGCAACGATATTCTTCGCGGCGGGCCGGGTGACGACACGATCGAAGGCGGCCAGGGCGACGATCAGATTTTTGGTGATACGGGCGCGGATGTGCTCAGGGGCGATGAGGGTATCGACACGATCGAGGGC
>JAJRSP010000018.1 GCA_024278775.1 Planctomycetota bacterium | reverse complement strand
CCAACCATTAACGACCTCCTTGTCTTGGGATAAGTGTTTCAGCAACCGTAGTTTATCCCACAAGGAGGTCGTAAAAAAGGGGAAAGCTTGAATAATCCGGGTTAGACAGCCACGATTCGAAACGTCGGCGAGTGGCCGACCCCTTTTCTCGGATGATCCAGGTCTCGCCCGCCAATGTTCCGGCGTCGATACGGCGGCGTTTGGCCAGGCGGTGTGAGGCTTTGGAAAAGCAGATGATTTCATCGTCGAGCAGCTTCTCTGCGACCAGTTCACGGTGGGAGGGATGGACGCCCAGGAACCCGAGGTCCAATTCGTTTCGGAGAATCTTCTGTTCGATGCACAGTGAGTTTTCAATGGTGTATTGGAGTTCAACATCCGGGTACTTGGCGTGAAACCGACCCAGCACCGGTGGTAGGAGATAAAGTCCAGGTGTCGAGCTGGCTCCGATTCGGAGCCGGCCGCGCTCGGCGGATTGGTGGCTCCTGACTGCTTCGGCCACTCGCTCCAGGCTTCCGAGCAGTTGGCCTGCTTCATCTGCGAGCGTTCTGCCGGCGTCGGTCAGAGAGAGCGTTTTTCCGATCTGCTCGAAGAGCCGCAGGCCCAGGTTCCGTTCGAGCTGGCGAATCTGACGAGACACCGCAGGTTGAGAGAGGAACAGCTCCTCTGCGGCCCGCGTGTAGTTGAGGTGTTTCAGCACGGTTAGGAATGTTCGCAGATGGACGGGGTTCATGTTTCACCAAATGAAAACGCATGGTAACGATCAGAATAATTCATTTTTATTATGGGTCTGTCTGGGGTAGATTGTCAACAGAGAGCACGCTCAATTCAGAGCTTGCGACGCGGTGACTCGGGAGGAGCATCATGCAGGCGGCACACGAGCTACGGAACGCTGTTTGCGAGGCCTATTCCGCTGCGGCCGAAAGACCTCGCGATAAGCATGTGTTTCCGGTGGGTCGCGACTTTGCTGAGAGCGTTGGCTACCCGTGTGAACTGTTGGATGATCTGCCGAGCGTCGCCTACGAAGCGTTTGCCGGTGTCTCGTGTGTCTCTCTTATTGCTGACATTCCCTCCGGGTCCAGGGTTCTCGACTTGGGGTGCGGTGCCGGTCTCGACTCGTTGATAGCCGGGAGACGCACCGGTCAACGTGGGAAAGTGATCGGCGTCGATTTTAGCGAGGTCATGCTGGTGCGGGCGAGGGAGGCGGCTGTTGAGGCTGGTGCCGCAAATGTCGAGTTTCACCAGGCCGACGCCGAGTGTCTTCCGTTCGATGATGCCTCCTTTGATGTGGCACTCGTGAACGGTATCTTCAATCTGAACCCGGCCCGAGACGCCATTTTCAGGGAACTTGCAAGGGTCGTGCGTCCGGCGGAGAAACCGCTTCGCTCCGGATGTGCGGGCGGAACGGTGTGGGTTGCCGAACTTATTTTAAAAGCACCGCTCCCCGCCGAAGTGAAGGCGGACGAGGCGAACTGGTTCGCGTGAGTGGCTGGGGCCAAGGAGGCGGTGCCTTCCTCGGTGAATTCCGAGCGGTCGGTTTCTCCGGGGCCGAACTTATCCGAACCATGTGCAATGCCCGCACCAAGAACCCGGACGTGATAGCCGCCGAGGTTCGCGCCGATCGCTAGCCGTAGGGCCTCGTACCAACTCGCACGGGAGGATGAGGCGAGATTGCGGTGAGCGAAAAGTGCCATGTTGTGGCACGAAAAACCGCATTGACGAAGACGCCAATGCGGTTTTTGCGACTGGGCCCGGAGGGATTCGAACCCCCGACCAAGCGATTATGAGTCGCCGGCTCTAACCGCTGAGCTACAGGCCCGGTTGCGCGAGCGTCATTGCATCATACCCTATTCTCGGCGTCAACGTGGGGCGCCGGCGTGTCCGGGTCAAACCAGACCCATCCCTCGCGGATTTCGGCCGCATAACGGCGTACGCGGGCGAGGTCGGCATTCGTGCAGACTCCCGTTCTCAGGTCAAACTTCCAGTGGTGCCACGGGCAATCGACCGTGTTCCCGTCCACTTGCCCTCCGGAGAGATTGCCGCTGGCGTGGGGGCAGGCGTTGTCGATCACGACGACATGCAGCGGCTCACCCAGTAAGAACACAGCCAGTTCCCGACCGGCACTTTCCACGAACGTACCCCCATCCGGCTGACATCGCTTCAGGGAGATGAGTTTTTCCATCGCCGTCTCGTCCTTTCGGGCGGTACTTGACCGGTCATCCGGCCCGGTCGTCCCGCTTGTCCACATCGGCATGTTACCGTATCTGCGGTGTTTGGAGAAAGCGGGTTTTCGTGTGGTTTCGGTTATACTGGTGCCCGGTGTGACGGCTGGGGAGTATGTGTTCTCACCACGTGCATCGTGAAGGCGGCGGAGGGATCAGGCCGTACACGATGCCCATTGGCGACGTATGATCCGAGTGAAGCGACTAGAGTGACAAAGAGGTGATCGCTGTGAATGTGATACTTGATCTGTGTGTGGTGCCGATTGGAGTCGGTGTGTCTGTGTCGAAATACATCACCGCGTGTCAGAAGGTGCTTTCCGACGCCGGGCTTACGCCGCACCTTCACAGCTATGGCACGACGGTGGAAGGGGAGTGGGATCGGGTGCTTGCGGCCGTGAAGAAATGCCACGAAACCGTCCACGACATGGGTGCCCCGCGGATTTCGACGACAATCAGGCTCGGGACGCGTACGGACCGAGCGCAAACCATCGATCAGAAAGTCGAGAGCGTACGCCGCAAGCAGCAGTCGTCGGGCTAGGCTCTGTCTGAAAACAGTATTTTGAGGTAACGCCGTATCATTGCCAACTGAAGCATCCCATGGAAGTTAACGGCCAATTTTGCGAATCGCGTTCCGATCCGCCGCGATTCCT
>JAJRSP010000017.1 GCA_024278775.1 Planctomycetota bacterium | reverse complement strand
GGAAGTATCTAGCACCGTCGGCTAACCATGCTGGCGGTGCTTTTTTCTTAGGCCGATGGCTGACACTTCTTAAGTTTCCACGCGATTGCTATGATTACGAGCCGGCGTCAGGCTTATGAACCAGGACCTTACCACCATCCTGACAAAACCTACCGGTGCTAGCGCGGCCAGTGAATGGCCACTCATCGGTGTGGTTGCTGCCAGCCTCACGCTGGTAGGGGTCGCTTTTTACCCGGCCCTATCCAATAGCTTCGTCTGGGATGATCTACCCACCATCGTCGGGAATGCCTCCTATCGGGGCTTCGACGCACAGCATCTACAATGGATGTTCACCACCTCCTACGGCGGCCACTACCAGCCGCTCAGTTGGCTCAGCCTGGCGCTGGACGAAAAAAACTGGGGGGCGGATGACGCCTTCGGGTTTCATCTGACCAATATGTGGCTTCACGCGGGCGCCGGTGTCATCATCTTTTTTCTCGCGCGACGGCTGCTAGAGCCGTTTCCACGTGAGCAGTCACCGTTTTCGCGTAGCGTCCCCCCCCTCAATCCCCCCTTGGTAAGGGGGGAGGAAAGAGAGCCAACCTCATTGGAAACGGCACCAGTAAGCGGCGGTCGTGTCAGCGCGACGCGACCCTACTGGCTCGGCGCAGTGGTGGCCAGCGCATTCTTCTTGGTTCATCCGCTACGTGTCGAATCCGTGGCGTGGGCCACCGAACGGCGAGACCTGCTCAGCGGGCTTTTCCTCTTGCTCTGCGTATGGTGCTACCTCCGCAGACACACGACGGACGATCGCGCCGGACGCCGACGATGGCTGGCCGCGTCGATGGGATGTTATGTGCTGTCGCTGTTGTCGAAGGCGACCGGCATGACGCTGCCGCTGGTCTTGCTGATCTTGGACGCCTATCCGCTTGGCCGGTTTCGCCGGAACCATACCGCAGGCAAACTGCGAGCCGTGTTCACTGAGAAAGTCTGGTATGTTGTCCCGGCCGCGTTAGCCGCCTGGATGGCGGTTCGCGCGCAGTCGCAAGCCGGTGCCATGTGGTCTTTTGCCGAGCACCCCCTGTCGGTTCGGATCGGGCAGGCGTTCTACGGGCTGGCGTTCTATCCGCTCAAGACGCTCTGGCCGAGCGGCTTGGTGCCGCTCTACGAGCAACAACCCCATGCGGCCATGCTCGATATGGGAAATGTGCTTGGTGGTGTCCTTGTCATCGGTGCCACCGTTCTCCTTTGGCACTTTCGGAAACGGGCACCAGCGTTGCTGGCAATGTGGGGTGCGTATGTCGTGCTCGTATCGCCCATGCTCGGTTTGGCGCAGAGCGGCCCGCAGGTAGTGGCCGACCGATACAGCTACGTGGCCTGTATGCCGTTTGCGTTGATGCTAGGCGCGGGGGTCCAACGGATCTGGACGCGAATCAGTCATACCGGCTCCGTGCTGCGTATCATGCTCATGGTTTTGTTCCCGGCGATCGCCGTAGCCCTCGTCGCCACGACCCGCGCTCAGACCCGGATATGGCGTAACCCGCTTACGCTGTGGTCGACCACACTGGAGCGGGCACCGGACACCCCCAGCGCCCACGCAGCTCTCGGCACCATCTATTACAACCGTGGGGATGTTAAGCTGGCGTGGCAACACAGCCAGGCCGCGTTGCACGATCTCCCCGGCAACCTCTCCGCCCACATCACCCTGGCCAAATCTTCACTGGCGTTAGGGGACGGTGTCACCGCAGAGCGGTCATTCCGGACTGCTTTGGATATCTCGTCGAACCTGGGGCGAACGAACATCGACTTGGTTGCCGGCTTGGCCGAAGCACTTGCCTTGCAGGGACGTTGGGATGAGGCCGTCGCGATCGACGCGTCGCTTCTCGATAACCCGCCGCGGCTGTTAACATCAGAGGAGCGAGCAATCGCAGAGACGAGCCTGCAACGTCACAAGAACCGGCAGTTGATGGAAGTTCACCCCGAAGGGCAATAGCCCGCGTTACCCGATCGGCAAACCAATCGAGTTCCTCACTTCAAAGGGGATGGCTCCCCTTCGAGCAATCACGGGCAGGGTATGGGTACGCGCGGCGTTATTTGATGATTCGCGTGCCGGCTTTTCCGGCAACGGCATCGACGGCTTTATCCAGCGGACCGATGACGACATACGCGTCGTCCCGATCGGACGATTCGAGAAAGCTGATGGCCCCGCGCACCTTCGGCCCCATCGTCCCCGGTGGGAACTGCCCCTCGTCCAGATAGGCACGGGCCTGCGTCACGGTCATGGTTTCGATCTCGCGTTCATCCGGCTTGCCATAATGGAGCTTCACCCGGTCGACGTCGGTGAGGATCATCATGGCGTCGGCGTTGACCTCCGCAGCGAGCAACGCACTGGCGAAGTCCTTGTCGATGACGGCGGCGATACCTTTCATCTCTCCCTGGTCATCACGGATGGCCGGGATCCCCCCACCACCGCACACGACCAGAAACTCGCCCGCGTCGATGCTTCTACGAATGTGCTCGATCTCGAGAATCCGAGCCGGCTTCGGTGACGGCACGAAACGGCGGTACACGCCCGGCTCGACCTCCTTAATGCGCCAGCCCTCAATCCCGCGAAACCGCTCGGCCTCCTCGTTCGTCAGTCGCTTACCGATCGGCTTGGTGGGGTCTTCAAACGCGGGGTCTTGGGGGTCCACGAGAATTGTCGTGACGACGGCCGTCACATTGCGATCATCGCCCCGACGATTGAGTTCGTTCGTGATGGTCTGGGCGAGCATGTATCCCATGCCGCCTTGGACGTGCGCAACGGCCACCACCATCGGCAGGGGGTAGATGGCACCGGCGGCGGCCGTGTTGCGCAGCAGAAAGTTCCCGATCTGCGGGCCGTTGCCATGCGTGATGATAAGCTGGTGTCCGGCCTCGATCAGGTTGACGAGCGCGACGGCCGTACTGCGCGAGTTCTCGAACTGCTCATCGACATTCCCCCGCTGATTGGCGCGTGAAATCGCGTTCCCGCCCAATGCCACGACTATCCGTAATGACTCATTCATACTGAAATCCTCAAGACCCCGACACGCATCGTCTACGCCTTGTCATTATCTCGTGTAACGGCATCCCCCGCACTTCGCGCTACGACCCCACGCACCACTTGGAAGTGCAAGCATCTGTGACGCGAAGGGCAGGGCACCCACGGTCAAGAGCGTATCGAACCCCTTCGGCTTCACAGAACCGCCACGGGGCAACTGAGAACACCCAAGCCATGACCGGCCTCGGCGAAGCGCCGGCTTCTCACGCTACTGACGATATCCACGTTCGGGACGGTTTTCCACGTCCGAAATGTCAACGGCCCCCGCTACGGCAGCAGGTGCAAGATCAGCGCACTCTGGGCATGCATCCGATTCTCCGCCTGATCGAAAATGGCCGCGTTGGGCAGGCGAGACGTGTCGTAGTCAATCTCGTCACCGTAGTGGGCCGGCAGGCAGTGCAGGATCATCGCTTCGTTATCGGCACGTGTCATGGTCTCGGCGTCGATGCGGTATGCCTCAAACACCTTGCGCCGCTCGGCCGCCTCAGACTCCTGGCCCATCGACGCCCACACGTCCGCATAGAGCACGTCGGCACCTTCCGTCGCGGACAGTTCAGGCGTAATGGTGATCTTCGCGCCGGTCTCGGCACCAATCTCGCACGCCCGCTTGGTGACCTCGGCCTGTGGCTCAAAACCCTTCGGGCAGATGATTGTCATGTGCATACCCATCCGCGCGGCACCGAACATGAGCGAATGCGCCACGTTGTTTCCGTCGCCGATGTAGCAAGCGTTCAGCCCGTCCAGATGGCCCTTGCGTTCGAGAATCGTCTGGAAGTCGGCCAGGATCTGACACGGGTGCTCAAAATCACTCAGCCCGTTGATCACCGGCACCGTCGCGTATCGGGCGAGCTCTTCGACGATATCGTGTCCGAAGACACGGGCCATGATGACATCGACATAGCGCGACAGCACGAGCGCGATGTCCTCCGTCGTCTCGCGCTGGCCGATGCTGATGTCAGTCGGAGCGAGATAGATGGCGTGCCCGCCGAGTTTCGTCATGCCCGTTTCAAACGAGACGCGCGTGCGAAGGGAGGGCTTCTGGAAAATCATGGCGAGCGTTTTATCGGCCAACGGTGCCGCACCGAAAGGCTCTTTCCCCTGGCGAAGTTCGACGGCCGTATCGAGCACGGTCATGATTTCTTCGGTTGAAAAATCGAGCACGGAATTAAAACTGCGGCCCTTCAAACTCGTCGTCACGTGAATCTACTCCTGAAAAAACACTGACAGCTTACTGCGTCGGGCATAGCCCGCCCCAAAGTCGATAACCTGGCAGCGACAGCGTTACGCAACCACTTTTTCAATGCGCTCCAGCGCCCCATCGAGGTCTTCCTTACTAATGACCAGCGGCGGGGCGAGGCGCATCGTTTGGGCATGCGT
>JAJRSP010000016.1 GCA_024278775.1 Planctomycetota bacterium | reverse complement strand
CCTTGTCTTGGGATAAGTGTTTCAGCAACCGTAGTTTATCCCACAAGGAGGTCGTAAAAAAGGGGAAAGCTTGAATAATCCGGGCTAGGTCGTTGGCGTACAAATAACCCTTTGCATTACCACCCCAGTAATGCCCATTCGCCAGCTTGCGAACGATGAGTACGGCAGCGACAAACTTTCGCGGGAGAAACGGCTCACCGGTTTCAAACCGCTGGCGTGCTTCATCAAGGATACGGCGAAGATCAGTCGAATCGTATACTGATGCGACAAGAACGACGGTCAGACTACGAAGAGCTTGTCGTAGCATCTCACGCGGTTTTGTTTGCACTCGCTCAAGAAGGACGAGTGGACCTACTGACTCCCGAACAAGTGAGACTATGTCTCGCACCTTGAAGGAATTCTGATCCGTGTAGTCTCGGGTATAAAGTCCCCATCCGCACCACTGTTCGTCGCTCTGAAGACTCTCGCGAACATCCTCAACGCACTCGGTTACAGACGGCAGGAATTTTTCTTGAGGATGAAGTAGGTAGATTCGCCTCCGTTGCATACCATAGAACTCATGACTGGCGGCTGGACTTAATGCCGGATGCTAGTAGGTCGGGTCGAAACACGGCGAGCAAAGTGCGTGCAGGAATGCTCAGATGTAGCAACTCATCCGTCGTAAGCGACTCAACTGCGGCGATCAGTCCTCCTCGTAAGTCAGAGTATCTGCCGGCACCTCTTGTGGGAACACGTTTTTCAAACGGTTGCAGCGCTTCGAAGACGAGATCTTGCGGTATCCCCTCCCTGTTCGTCCACTCTTGGACCACCTGAACGATCTTGCTCGACCGAACCCGCAACCACGCTCGTGCTCTATCTGGGCAGTCTGCACGCAACTTCTCTACGAAGTCGTGGTACCAGAATTCGCTTTCGAGCGACTCTAGAAATCCGTCTTGATCGCTGATTTCGTTCTGTTTCAAAAAGTCCCTCGCCCAAGACCTCTGTACGTCTTGAGTTACAGGAATCATCTCCACCCAATCGGAGTCGGGGTTCGACTCTTCAGGGAGCCCCATCCGAACTGTTCCATCGGACTTGCTAAGGAATCGCTTGCCACGCGGCTTGTCAGTGACAAAGGCAGTCCAAACTGGCTTTCGGAGCGGGCGAAACCGTGGCGTTTCGTTGGACGGCGGTACAGACCGGCCCATCGGATCACGGGTCTTCTCTTCTCCAATCCAAACGCTGTAGGCGAACTTGGCATCGATTCCGGTTCGGATCTGCCCCTGTCTTTCCAACTCCGAAAGAACGTCTTTGAGTTTCGGAAAGCCGAACTGAGCCCAACTCGTATCCGCCATAGAACTGCGAACGAGTAGTCCAACCTCTGAGGCTTTCAGCCCTCGTGCTTTGTCTTCGGGGTAGTTTGAAGTGATTAGGTTGAGAACTGCCGACAAGAAGTCCTGTCTATCCATTGCTCTGCTCCAAGTAGATACGTCAACCCCTTAGATTAGACTTCTAAGGGGTTCTGTATCTGTATCTTTGTGGCAGAGACCGAACAACCGTAGAGTTTGGTGTTCCCCGTCTATAGAGCCGTCTGCTCGAATCGGCTCATCACGGAACCTCTGGTTGTCCTCGGCTTCCGTTCCTTCGCGAAGGCGTTGAGCCGACACCCCCGTTGCCAGGAGCCGCGAAGGACTTTCCGCTACTAGTACTATCGACTACGGACGCAGTTTTGTCAACCCTCGGTTCTACCCCACCCGAGACATCGCACTGCAACAAACTTACAGTGAAAGTGGAAATCGGGGCAAGAAATCGCAGATAAAGCGGACACTCCACTCTCTTCATAGAGCGTGGGCATCCTGTAAGCGCGTCGGGTCGATGACCCGACCTACGTGGATTGAAAGCGTGTGACGGCTTCGTCTTCGCACGACATGGTCACGGCGTGGTCGGGGTTGGCGGCCGCGTGGGTCAGAATGTGAAGCACGCGCTCCGCATCATCCGGGCGGTCCAGACCCGCGGCGATCTCCTGCGCGGTTAGCGCCTTGCCCTTGCTGCCCTTGAGAAACGCCAACGCAGCCCGCTGCAATTCGATCACCGCCGTGGCCGCCCGCTTTCCCGCTTCCACCCCGGGCTGATCGTAGGCGTTGACGTTAATCAGCTCCGCATACAGACCCACCGCCCGCTCAAACAGCGCGATAAGCGCACCAACGCTTCGATCGTTAAGCTCGTTCATCGTGATCGTGATCGAACCGCGGCCGTTTTCCGAGAGCGCGTCGCGCGTTCCTTGCCAAAAGGCGTCAAGGAAATCGCCGCTGGTCACCGCTTCCGCCACACAGGCCGAGGGCTCGCCTCGATCCTTCAACACACGAACAAAGGTGGCGAAGAAATCGTTGCGACCCTCGCGAAGCTGCTGCACCAGCGCGTGTTGATCCGTGCTGCCCTTGTTCCCGAGCACCGTCAGACCCTGCTCGGCCGTGGCCCCGTCCCGCGTGACGGCTTTCCCCAAAGACTCCATCACCAGTTGCTGCAAATACCGAGGGAAAAAGGCGAGACGGTCACAATAGGGCAACACCACCATGTGCCGATCACCGCGACCGTTGCCCACCGCGTACCACATCGCCGCCAGCATCGCGGCCGGGTTGGCGCGAAACTCCTCTTCACGCGTGGCGATATCGCAATCACTCGCACCGGCCAACAGCTCGTCGATGTCCACACCCACCAACGCCGCCGGCACCAGCCCCGGCATCGCCATCACCGACGTTCGGCCACCGATCCAATCCCACATGGGAAACGTCGCGAGCCATTTCTCCCCGACCGCGCGTTGGTGCAACACGGACCCGTCCTGCGTAATGGCGACGGCGTGCTGCGCAAAATCCAGACCGGCGTCGGTATACGCCCGGGCCACTTCAACCATGCCGTTGAGCGTCTCCTGGGTCGATCCCGATTTCGACACGACCAGCGTCATCGTCAGTTCCAGGCTCTCACCGATATCCTCCAACACCCGATCAATACCGTCCGGGTCGGTGTTGTCGATAAAACGAACCATCATCGGCGCTTCCGTGTCACTCAGCGCATCACATACGAACTGCGCCCCGAGTGCCGACCCACCGATCCCGATCACGAGCAGCAGAAAAAAGCCGTCGCCGCGCTGGGGTTTGATCTGCCCGAGGTGAACGTCCATCGCGAATTGCTTGACGCGGCTGATCGACATCTCGATCTGCTCACGGATCGCATCATCCGGGGCGAGTTCCGGGGCGCGCAACCAATAGTGCCCGACCATCCGATCCTCGGTGCTGTTGGCATGCGCCCCGCCTTCGAGCTTCGTCATGGCTTGAAACGCGTTGGCCATCGGTTTGGCTAACGTATCGAACAGCGCCTCGTCGAAGCTCATCCGCGACACATCCAGTGACATATCGACGCCGCCGATTTCACACAGATATTTTTGGTAACGCACCCAACAATCACTTTCCGTCGTCTCGATCATCATTTCGCTCCACTTGGTGGTGTCTCTATAACCTGTTTTTCGTCTTTCGGTGCCAGCGACTGAACCGTTTGGTATATCTTATGCGTCGCCGCACGCAGCGTATCCCTGTCTACCTTGCCCCGGCCGAACTCGCTCAAATCCACCGGCGGGCCAAATCGCACCTGCGCATGATGCCGAGAGATCAGGCCCGCAATAATCCCATCGTGATAGTTCATGCCGCTGATATACGCGGGGATCACTTGGGCCCCCGTACGCAGCGCCAGCATGGCCACGCCGTCTCGGGGCCGCGGCGTCTCTCCCGGCGGCACGATCCCGCCCTCGATAAAGATGCCCAGGACTTTTCCATCGCGTAAATACCGGATCGCCTCTCTCGTCGCACTCGTTTCCCGCGTACCGCGTTTGACCGGAATACACTGGGCCAATCGTACGAAAGAGCGCATCCCCGGCCAAGCGGCGTATTCCGCAGCGATCATATAGCATATCAGCCGGTAGGGAGCCGCCGCCCCCAGCAGAAGCGGGTCGACGGAACTGACATGGTTGGCCGTTACGATCACCGCACCGCGGTGCGGCACGCCGGCTCGCCCGATGCGCTGCAGCCGCCACCAGAACTTGCAGAGGAACTCGTTGAGGTTTTCGATGAAGTTCACGCCGAAGGAATGCGGACCGCGAGACAGCCTCGTGCGAAGTGTCACCGCCCAGGCGATGAACATGACCACGGCCACGAGGACGAGGATCTCGCCCACGAAGCGATCCATTCGCGGCCAGAGCGGCAGGCCGAGCACGCCGGTGGCCACCAGCAGCGACGCCATGGAGCTCAAATCCTTCACGCCAAAAATACGCCCGCGGTATCGGTCGGCCACGGTGCGCTGTAGCAGCGAGTTGAAGCTCGCCATCACGGCCATCGCACACATGCCGGCCAACACAAGCCCGACCCCGCCGACCACATAGAGGGAGGACGATGCCAGAGGCAGATAGACCGACGCGGCCAAGATGCTCACCCCCACGGCGATTCCGAAGAACCCCCACGTGATGGCAATCGGCGCACGCAGTGCGTCGCCCAGCGTGGTGATGATCACCGCGCCACACACGAACCCCAAACCGAGCAACGCCCGGCAATTGCTAATCGCTTGATAGTTGCCCCCGTACACATCCCGCACGATCGCGGGCAGCACGCTGTTGACCAACGGCCCGCAGAACCAGACCAGCGACGCCACTACGAGTAATTCGAGTACGTGTCGGTGATTCACTGTATAGCGAAAGCCGTCGGCCAAATCCTTCGTGACCGAGCGCGCTGCCCGCGAGGTGGTCTCCCGCGTACGGGGAGGGCGAAGACACAGCAGCAACGCCGCACTTGCGATAAACGTACCGGCATCCGAGTGAAAAGAGACGGAGGGGGCGTAGTGCGACGCGAGGTATCCACTGGCCAACCCGCCCGCCGTGGTCGCGATGATCCCCAGTCCGCTGATCATGCCATTGGCGCTGGCCAGTTGTCCCGGACGAATCAACGTGGGGAGGAGCGCTGATCGCGCCGGCGAGAACAAAGCCGCCAACGCCCCCACTAACGCTAGTGGGACAAAGGGGCCCCAGCTCCCCCAAGATTCGGTCCAGCCGATCAAACCCGCGAGTGAAAAGACGATACCGGCTCGTAGGATGTCGGCCACCACCATCAGCGTGCGACGGGGATATCGATCTGCCAGCCACCCCGTCAACGGGGCCAACACAATAAAGGGTACGAAAAACATGAACGACATTCGCGCCGAGAGAGGCGTGATGTCGACTCCGGGGCTGAGGGCGTGTTGCGTTTTGAGGATGGCCATCTCGGAGAGATGATCGCCAACCGCACTGATTCCGTAGGCACACCAGAGCAGGACGAAATTGGCATTACGGGATAGAGCCGCCGGAGGCGTCGAATGCATGGGGGCGTGATCTGACATACTTTGGCTTTCGTGCGAGAGGTAACAGCCATGTCACCAGCGTTCAAATCTACGCGTCCCCACCCTCCAACACAACCGGTAGGCGATATCGGAACCGGTGGTTGGGTTGCCGTGGGCCATGCCGGATGGTATCTTGCTCCGTTTGGCTTACAGTGTACGAAGCCACCGACCCGCGGCACCAAAGCCCCGATCGGTGGGAAGAAAAACGAATCGGAAAGGAACGCAACATGATCCGCAGTACGCATACGCTCATCGCTACCGTTGCCGTCGCGGTGTTTTTCGCGAGCACACCGACCCGCGGTGAAGATAGCGCGGCCGGCAAACTCCATCCGCGAGTCAAGATGACCACCTCTCTCGGCGCGTTTGTGCTGGAGCTTAACGGTGAAAAAGCGCCGATCTCTACGCTCAACTTCATCCAATATGTCGAAGACGGGTTCTACAACGGCACGATCTTCCACCGGGTGATTCCCTCCTTCATGATTCAAGGCGGTGGGTTTCTGCCGAGCCTCGACGTCAAGAAGGACGGACTTCGCGGCGGGATTAAGAACGAGTGGCGCAACGGGCTGAAAAACAATCGGGGTACGATTGCCATGGCACGAACGTCGGCTCCGGATTCTGCCACGTCTCAGTTTTTCATCAACGTCGTTGACAACGCCTCGCTTGATATGCCTCGGGGCGGCGCGGCCTACGCCGTATTCGGGAAGGTGGTGGAGGGTATGGATGTGGTCGATCGTATCCGGTATACCCCGGTTGGTACGAGCCCGAAGTACGGCGGCGGTCGGAACGCCGTGGTACCGAAGGAAACCGTCGTGATTCAATCGGCCGAGGTGGTGGGTGGTTGGGATCGTGCCGCGATTGAGGCACAGGCAGCCGGCGCGGAGGCGGCTGCAAAAAAGGAACGCGAATCCAAGATGGCACAGGAACGGAAAAAACTCGGCGACGTGATCGCCGAAGCGGAAAAGGTAACCGGACACAAGATCACCGTTACCGATTCGGGGCTGATGTATGCTCATTACAATGTCGGTACGGGCGATTCCCCCAAGCCGACGGATCGCGTGAAGGTTCACTACACCGGATGGCTGACCGACGGCACGAAGTTTGACAGCTCCGTCGACCGCGGGCAGCCGGCTACGTTTCCCCTGAACGGCGTCATCAAGGGTTGGACCGAAGGGTTGGGCCTCATGAAGGCGGGGGGGAAAACCCGCTTCATCATTCCGCCGGACCTAGCTTACGGTAAGCGCGGTCGGCCGTCCATTCCCGGCGATTCCGTCCTCGTGTTCGATGTGGAACTGATCGAAATCAAATAGGAAAACAGTTGTTGCCATGACCGCGCGGTGGCGATCGTTTCACGGATGCGGTCGCCACCGCTTTCATTCACAGGTTGTTGCATTATCGGCAAGAGCCACAGCTTGAGGAAAACACCACGATGATTCATACCCCACTACGATTACGACATCGCGTTCTGTGCGGCACCCTACTCCTTGTACCGCTTGTTCTTTCGGCCTGCCGCACCACCGGTCACACGGCGACCCGCGCCGCGTCGGATGGGCCCGCATCACCAACGACCGCCGCCGCCACGCCCGAAGAATCACCGATCATGAGTGTGGCTCCCTCGATGAAGCCGGTGATCCGAGTTGATACGTCACTCGGTTCATTCACGCTGACACTCGACGCGAAAGCCGCCCCCCTCACCGTGGCCAATTTCGTTGACTACGCGGAATCCGGTTTCTATCACGGTTTGATCTTTCACCGTGTCAACAGCATGATGATTCAGGGCGGTGCTTTCATGGCCACGATGGATCGCCGTACCAAGGGCCTGCGCGATCCGATTTTCAACGAATGGGATAACGGCCTGAGCAACCTCCGGTACACGATTGGCATGGTGCGCCGCCCGGGTGTGTTGGATTCGGCGCAGAGTGAGTTCTACATCAACCTTGTAGACCATACGTCGCTCGACAGGTCGGAAGACGGGTCCGGATATTGTGTGTTTGGGGTGGTCACGGATGGTTTTGACACGCTGGAACGCATCCGACAAACACCCGTCGCCGGACACCCCAAGTACGCCGAAGGACGCAGCGCCGTGGTCCCTCGAACACCGGTCATCATCAAAGAAATGAAGGTCTTGACCCCTCTCGATCGAGAGGCCGCCGGTGCCGAAGCCGCCCGACAGAAGGACATCCGTCAGAACCGCATTGCCCACTTCATCAAAAAGATCGAAGCCGAGGCGGGTCGCAAGGCGGTCCGGTCGGATACGGGGCTGGTCTACATTGACATCACCATTGGTAACGGTGGCGTTCCGGTAGAGGACAGCAATGTCGAGGTGTACTACCGTGGTTACTACATCAACGAGGACGAATTCGAAAGTGAGATGGACAAGCCGGTGTTGCTCCAGCTTCCCAAACTCACGAAAGGCATGCAGGAGGGGCTGCTGACGATGGCCGAGGGCGGCTTTCGTGTACTGATTATTCCACCAGAACTTGCCTACGGGTCCGGTGGCATCCCAGGAAAAATCGCCCCTGATTCCACTTTGGTTTTCGAGGTGCGGTTGCTCGAAATAAAATAACCGCAACAGAAAGGGCCGCACCACACGAGGCCCGCGCGCTATCGTCATAAGGGAATCGGTGTCGATGGGGATTGTGCGACAATTCCTTACGCGAGTCCGGCCGCGATTCCAATGCTTGAGAATGGTTTTTGTTCCAAGAGACAAACCCGTTACAGATGAGTGCATCGAAACACCAATCCGATCGGTTACAATCCCCCAGCGAGCCGGATGAATGCAGTCACCGGATTCGGCTCGCGCGGGAGTTTGCCTTTGAGGCGGCCCATCGGCTGCCCCATGTGCCCGAAGGGCACAAGTGCCATCGGCTGCATGGGCATAGCTTTCGTGTGGAAGTGGTGTGCGAGGGAGCGATTGACCCTCACTCGGGTTGGCTGTTGGATTTTGCCGAAATCAAAAAAGCGTTTCGGCCGCTTTGGGAAAAGCTTGATCATCACTACCTTAATGAGATCGAAGGGCTGGAAAACCCGACCGCGGAGAATCTCGCCAGGTGGATATGGCGTGGGCTTAAACCGAACCTGCCCCAATTGACGCAGGTCACGATCGCGGAGACGTGCACTTCGCGGTGCGAATACCGAGGCTAACAACGGGTACCGGAGCACGACAGACTGTGACACGAACGAGGTCAGAATGAGCTAGTGTCGGGCGATAACGGATGAGTTCCCCTCGGCACGTGATAACGATATTCCTCCTCCTAGGGGGCGTTCCAAGGAGCGCCGCTTGACAGCTAAGGCCCGGAGCCCCCCAGCTCCGGGCCTCCCTTATACTTCGAGAGACGCTTTTACGGCCCCAGTTGGCCTTCCAGGGGTATCCGCTTGGGGTGCCGCTCACCCAGTCCCCCCGCGATCCGCTTGGTACGCGATTACGGTGTGGAACGCTCCCGCAGCCCTCAAAGTCCGATTTTCTGCCCCTTCCGGCTTATCCCGTGTGTTGAGCTTCCTGTATTTTTGATTGATTTTTGGGTGGGAGCGGTGGTATACTTGTAGCCCGATAGCTGCGACCTATGGCCCCCTGCCGGACCACGGTCGCTCCCGGCCGGATTCGCACGATGCGGTGGATTCTGCTTGGGGCTTATGCGCGTGAGTGGGGGGTGGCGGCCCTCCTCTCCAGTATGTTGTTTCGGCGGAACACGCGGCGCTGGATCCGCGTCCAGCAGTTTGCGATGGTCGAGGGGTGTTCGGTATCGGTTGTCGAGTTGATGTAAGGATAGGCACATGAGGTTTCACGGAAGCCCGCGTCGGGTCTGTAGCAACTGGGTTGTTGTTGTCGGTGTGATGGTCGCGACGCCGGTCGGCGTTCGCGCCGGCGAAGTCGTGCGTAACGGTCTCCGGATCCGCACCTCAAACGCTACCGGTCTGGCCAGCTTCGTGACCAGCGCGACGGGGCAGGCCATTTCCGTTGCCCCCAGCGTCGCCGCCGCGCCGCCCACAGCCGACGATTTCCTCGATCAGTATGGGCATGTTTTCGGGGTGACGAATCGAGCCCGGCAACTGGTCGTCGACCGCGTGTCGGCCGACAGTCTGGGATGCCGTCACACAATCTATTCGCAAGTGTACCAGGGCGTCCCCGTGTTCGGCGGTGTGTTACGAGTCCATCATAATGCGGCGGGTGCGGTCAACGCGGCCAACGGGGCCTTTTTCCCGATCCCAGCCGATCTGAGCACAGTGCCGGACATTGGCACACCGGAGGCCATCAATCGCGCCTCACAGCTTCTCCACCTGAAGACCGTACAGGTGGAACGCGCCGACTTAGTCATCGTGGATCCCGGGTGGTACGGTGACGCTTCCGTGGGAGCCCATCTCGCCTACTACATCGTCCTGGGCAATAAGACCGCGACGGTGCGTGAGGGGCTGTTCATTGACGCGCACACCGGAAAACTGCTGGACCGGTGGAATCTCGTCCACACGGCGAAATTCCGCACCGTGTTTGATGATCGTATCGGCTCCACCGTGCGGAGTGAAGGTGATCCGGCCATCGGAGATTTCGAGGCGGACGCCGCCTACGACTACTCCGGGGACACGTATGATTACCTCTTTCGCGCCTTCGGACGGGATGGCATAGACAATTTCGGCGGTACGCTTTTTTCCACCGTTCATCTGCAGAGCAGCAGTTGTCCCAACGCCTTTGGCGGTGCCGGTGGCGCGTCTTTCTGTGACGGCACCGTAACCGATGACATTGTCGCCCACGAATATGGACACGGACTCACCGACGCCACCGCCAATCTGATTTATCAAAACCAATCCGGCCAACTCAACGAGTCTTACTCCGACGTGCTTGGTGAAATCGTAGACCTGCTCAATGGTGACGCCGCGTTCGCGGGTCTGCCCGGCGGCACGCCCTGGCCGGGCGGCGCGACTGGACCGGGGACCGACACCCCCAACACGCTACGATCCGGATGTGCGTTCGGCACCATCATGACGGTTAACGCCCCGGGTTCCATCGCCGGTGACTACAGCGTGCAGGGGGCCTCATTCGGTACGCCGCTCACGGCGATCGGCACGACCGGTGATATCGTCGTGGCCGATCCGGTTCGCGGCTGCGATATCGATATGCCGTTCACCAACGCCATTGACATGGTCGGCAAGATCGTGTTGATTGACCGCGGCGATTGCTTCTTCACGGAAAAAGTACTCAACGCCCAAGCGGCGGGTGCCCTTGCGGTGATCATCGCCAACAACGTCACGCCGGGGCCTTCGCCGATGGGCGGTGGCAATCCGGCTGTCGTGATCCCTTCCGTCGGATCGACACTTGCCGATGGAGACTTGCTCAAAGCCGAAGCCGCCATGGGGACCGTGAACGTCACCTTGCGTGACATTTCCACCAGTGACGTACGCTGGCTCGTCGGCGAGGATTCCAGCGGTTTCGGCGGGGCCATCCGCGACATGTGGCACCCGTCTTGCGGGGGCGATCCGGATCGGGCCAACGACCCCCTTCAGACCTGCAACCCCGGTGACAATGGCGGTGTCCATAGTGGCAGCGGTATTCCCAACCACGCGTTCGCTATGCTCACTGACGGTAAGACGTTCAACGGTCAGACTGTTAACGCGATCGGGCTGTTCAAAGCCGGCGCGGTGTGGTACCGCGCTATCACAACCTACCTTACAGCCACTTCGGATTTTGAAGACGCCTACGCAGCGTTGAACATGGCGGCCTCCGATCTCGTCGGTACGATCATCAAGGATCCGCGCGACGGCTCAGACTTTGGCACTTTTACCTCGCAAGACGCCGCGGAGGTAGACAAAGCGCTGATCGCGGTCGAAATGAATACACGCGGGCGATGTGGGACCAGCGATCTTCTCGATACGACACCCATCGCCCCACCAAGCGGAGCGGGGTGCAGCGTGGTCTATTCCGACGACTTCGAATCAGGCACCAATGGTTGGACGGTATCCAATACGTCGCCGCCCACGCCCTACGACTGGGTGCAGACGGCGTTTCCGCTCCCCTTTGGAAAAACAGGGGTTGCCTGGTATGGCGAAGATCGAAGTATTGGGGATTGCGGCGGTCAAGATGAGTCGGCCGTCCACTCGTTGTTCAGCCCGGTGATTCCCGTCACGACCGCGGCGAGTAGTGAGCCGAACGTGACGTTCATCGCTCGATTCTGGCATTATGTTTCTACGGAAGCTTTCTTTGACGGCGGCAACATCAGCATTCGCGTGGATGGCGGCGCATGGGAACTCGTCCCGGCGGAGGCGTTTCTGTACAATTCCTACAATGCCAGCTTTGCCGTTACGGACAACACCAACCCACTTGCCGGGCAGCGCGCCTTCACCGGTACGTCACTGGTTGGTGCCGGTTGGGGTGTATCTCACATTGATTTGACCGGTTATCTCTCTATGGCCGGCGAACACACTTACCAGTTCCGCTTTGACTTTGGCAAGGACGGATGCGGCGGAGCGGACGGGTGGTATGTCGATGACTTCTCGCTTCATTACTGTGCGGAGGTGACCATTCCCTCGGGACCACAGGGTACGGGTGAACTGGAGAAAACCAACCGTTATCTGCGGTTTTCCGTCCCGGCATCCGTGCCGCCCGCCGAGACCGTCGTCCGGGTGAAGGTGACGACGTTGCAAGGGTTCCCCATACCCACGCCCGACGTGTTTTACGTCGGTATGCCCTTTGAAGCACCGGAAGAAGACAGCAGCGATCCGTTCCGTACGTTCACGGCGGCCCCGTTCCAATGCACCCCCTTCGCTCATATGTGGTCCAACGAGGGTATCGTGTCGACTTATGGATCAGAGATTCTTCCGAACTCCACCTATGATGTGCAGCTTGCACTGGCCGGATGTCCGAACTTGGATGTGAACGAAGCCTGCTGGTCCGCACCCCTCAGCATCACGACGGCGGTATTTGGCGACGTTGTCGATCCGTTCAGTCCCGAGCCACTCCAACCGGACTTCAAGGATATCAATGCCTATGTGCAGAAGTTCTTGGGGGCACCCGACGCACCGATTAAGTCCGTGGTACAGCTTGTTCCCAACCTGGTGTTCCCGGATCGCTCGTTAACCTTCAAGGATATCAACGCCGTGGTGCAGTCGTTCCTCGGTCTGAGTTTTTCTTCGCTGACGACCGTGTCCGGACCGTGCGTGTGCCCGTCGGTCGTGACCTGCGACGCAACACCCTGCACAACCGATGTGCCGTGCGGTGACGGGTTCTGCATCAACGGCGGCTGTACTGATGCGTGCGGCCGGTGCGAGCCATAGCGCCAAAACGCCCACCGAGAACCGGCAGTACGCGCTATTACCGCGTGTCGAATGGAATCAATCGCCTCGGCGTGACACATCGGGCTCATGGTCTATCTGCCTTCTCGTACCCGGCCGATGCCTGCAGCTACGACCTGTATGGGCATTCGTCGGCAACAAGAATTACCATACCCCCAGCTCACGCAACAAAAAACAGGCTAAGATTCAACTTATTATTCTGGTCATTCCCTTCTCTACGGTTACAATGGCAGGGCCGCTGACGGCGGTAGGGCCCAGCACAATACGAAGGGGACAGTTACGATGCCGACTCCGTACCGTGTACCTCAAGACACAACCACCTCCACAAAGGTGAATGATCCACCTTGCACGCGTCGGCAGTTTCTGTCGTGTGGTGCTGTGGCCACGGCATGGGCTGGCGCGATGATCGCGAATGACAAAGCGATCGCGGGAGGTCGGCGACGGCAGCAGCGCTATGTGGGAAAACTCAGGCGGCACGAGGTCACCCATACCGTGCCCGCAGACCCTGCACTCGTCTCGCTCGTGAATCGAACGTCGTTCGGATACACGCGCGATCTGTACGCGTTGGCTGAGTCGATGGGGCACCAGGCTTTTCTGGAATACCAGCTCGATTATCAAGCGATCGATGACTCCGCGATGGACGCGACGTTGTCCATTTTCGATACGCTGACCATGACGTCGCAACAAATCGCCGAAACCTATTCGACCTCGGTGGCTGTGCCGGAAGCACAATTGATCGACGCCACGCTGCTCCGGGCCGTCTATTCGAAAAGGCAGCTTTACGAGAGGATGGTGGAGTTCTGGACGGACCATTTCAATATCGACATCAAAGATAGTTTTATCTGGGCACTGAAGGGAGCGGATGATCGTGACGTCATCCGGCAGTATGCGCTCACGTCGTTTCCGCAACTCCTCAACGCCTCGGCGCGCAGTGCGGCCATGTCGGAATACCTGGATAACTTTAGCAATGTCCGGGGACATGCCCAAGAAAATTACGCTCGCGAACTGATGGAACTGCATACACTCGGCGTCGACAACGGTTATACCCAGTTTGACGTGGAAGAAGTCGCGCGTTGTTTCACCGGCTGGAGTTACGTGCGTCGCACGGATCTACCGGGCTTTCCTCTGGGCACGTTTCGATTCCTTCCCTCCGAGCACGATGGTCAGCAGAAAACCGTCCTGGGCAATGTCATTCCCGCCGGCGGCGGCATCACGGATGTCGAAACCGTGCTCGGTCTACTCTCGAATCATCCCAACACCGCCGGCTTTATCTCGCGGAAGCTGTGTAGGTATTTTCTCGGGTATGACGCACCGGAAGATGTGATCCAGACCACCGCCCAAACCTACATGAACACCGGTGGAGACATCAAAGCGATGCTCCGCGTGATCCTGCAACCCACCGTGTTGAGTTACCTCGCGACCCCAAAATTCAAACGCCCGTTCCATTTTGCGGCTTCTGCGCTGCGCGCCATGCAGGCCAACGTCACGATACCGCGGTTTATTCGTGAAGCACTCTTCGTGATGGGACAGGCACCGTTTCAGTGGCCTCAACCGGACGGCTACCCGGACCGGCTTGAAGCCTGGGGCACATCACTTCTACCACGTTGGCAGTTGGTGACCGCTGTCGCCGGCAATGAGTTTTCCGGTACGGTTGTTGATCTGAACGCACTTCTGGCGAGCGAAGGTGGTGACGCGCCGGGGCAGCAAGCGCTCGCCATCGACCGCATCCTTACAGGTGGGCAATCACCGCCGGAAGATATTGCGATTGTGCAGGCTTTTTACGATCAGGTGTCCGGACTTGGTGCGCAAGCGGTCACCGATACCTTCGGACTGGCGGCGTCCATGCCTGGATTCCAATGGTATTAGACGTTTCGGCGGGGGTGGCGGACGCGCTGGTTGGCGACAAAAACCACTACCGCAGGAAAGGACAGACGCCCCGGATGGACCACAAGACGGACCAGCAGAGGAAGAATCATGCCCACTAATGACAACGCGAGCTGCGGCTGCGAGGAGTTCCAAACCTGGACCCGCCGGCGTTTCCTGGATCAGTCTCGCGCGGCGATTGCGGCCGTAGCGACCGCGCCCGCGTGGTTACCGAAGATCGCGCTCTCTCAAGAGTTCGTCTCCAACCGGGACGTACTCGTCGTGGTTTTTCTCCGAGGCGCGATGGACGGCCTGACGGCTGTTGTTCCCCACGGTGACCCGAATCTCTACGCACCCGGCCTGCGTCCCAATATTGTCGTGCCGCCGCCGGGCAACACCAACGGCGCGGTAGACCTGGACGGTTTTTTCGGTTTGGCCCCGGCTTTGGCCCCGCTGCACCAGATCTACGCGGCCAATCAACTGGCGGTCGTACATGCGACCGGTTCCCCCGACCCGACCCGATCACATTTCGATGCCTACAAGCAAATGGAGTATGGCACGCCACTGGCACCCAACACGCTCTTTTCCGGTTGGCTGGCTCGCCACCTGCAAGGCACAGCACCCACCGGCAGCGGATTGTTTCGTGGCATTGCCCTGTCTGATTTACTACCACGCACGCTCGCGGAGGCACCGGCCACACTACCGATTCCCGATCCGGCCAACTTTGCTTTTCCCGGGAACCCCCTGACCGCCATTGATCGGCGCAATGCTCTCGAACAAGCGTATCTCACGTCGGTCGACCCGGTCGGCACGACCGCCCAAAGCACGGTGGACACGTTGGCTCTGCTTGAGTCCATCGACATCGCCGGGTACATCCCCTCCGGCGGTGCGGTCTACGACGATGAATATCTGGCCTACTCGCTCAGGTCCGTGGCCGCCATTGTCAAGGCGGACGTGGGACTGGAAACGGCCGTCGTAGAACTCGGCGGGTGGGATACGCACAGCCAGCAGGGTGTTTTCACCGGTGGCATGGCTAACCAGATGGCTAAGCTCAGCAGCGCTCTCGTCGCATTTTGGCTCGACATGCAATCGCGTATCAACAGCCTCACGGTGGTGGTGATGTCGGAATTCGGTCGGCGTGCAGACGAAAACGGCAGTCTCGGCACCGATCATGGCCATGGAAATTGTATGTTTGCCATTGGGGGCGGTATCGCCGGTGGACAGGTGTTGGCGGATTGGACTTCGGGAGAGCTGCTGCACCCGGATTTGCTACATGACGGAGATAGTTTGGAGGTCACGATCGACTACCGTGACATTCTATCTGAGATCCTACAAAACCGAATGGACAATACAGACCTGGCTACCGTATTCCCGAACTACACGCCGACATTCCAGGGGATCACGGTGGCATAAGGAAAAGAAATAGGCGGTATGCGTTCCGAGCAGACGGTAAGAGGATGGGGAGAGACATGAGCGACTTGAAACAAGCGTGGATGTGTCCACGGGTTGTCTTGGTACGGGCTGTAGCGGTCGGCACCATCATACTACTGACGCACGCGTCTGCACGCGCGGAATCCGTCGATCGCCAGGTGACCGGAAAAGACGGTACCACCTTTGTCATCAGCGAGGCCGCGCTGCAAACCACACACGTGGCACGCGCCACGAACGTGGCCGCCGGCACTACCAATGTGGCCATCGTCGCGGCTGCCGCCACGGATGTGTTGGCCCCCTGGTTCACTGACCCGCAGTCGCGTCTCATTGCGAGCGGTGCTTTCGCTTCCGTCACCGTCATCAACGCCAACGCGACCACACCTACGGTCGCCGATCTGAGCGCGTTTGACGCCGTGTTGGTCTGGAGCAATCTGGCCTTTGCCAACTCCGACTTACTCGGCGATAACCTCGCCCACTACGTCAACAACGGCGGCGGTGTCGTCATCGCCACCTTCGCCAACTCCAGCCCCGATGCGTTTGACGCACCGGGCGGACTCTGGGAAAGCCACGAGTACGAAATCGTGATCCCGCATGGCGGCACGACCTCCGGGGCGGCTGCCCTCGGTACCGTGCTGCAACCGGCGCATCCGATCATGGCCGGCGTGGCTACCTTCTCCGGCGGCACCGGCAGTTTTCGACCCACAACGACTTCGCTTTATTCATCCAGCCAGCTCATCGCGACCTGGAGCGATGGGAGTACGCTGGTGGCCGTCCGCGATGACACCGTGGGGGCTCGCGTCGACCTTGGATTTTATCCGCCCTCTGACACCGTCATGGCGGAGTTCTGGGACAGCGCGACGAATGGCGATCTGCTGCTTGTCAACGCGCTGCTTTATGCGGCCAACCGAGTCCCTCTGGCACCCGGTGATACCGACGGTGACGGCGACAGCGACGAAACCGATTATGCCGTGTTCGTGTCATGTTTCACCGGACCCGGCATCTCACCGGCGTTGGCCGGCTGCGTCACGTTTGACTTTGATCGCGATGATGATATCGACTGTACCGATTGGATCGCCCTGAACCGGATCTGGTCAGGGGCGGGGCCACTCCCCCTACCGGCGGCGTGCAATAGTGTGGTCCCTACGGTATCGGAATGGGGACTGGCTTCTCTGGCCCTGTTGCTGCTGAGTGGCGGCACCATACTCCTCCGCCGCACGTCAGCCACTTGCTGCGGGTAGACCCGGCCGCACAGGGGGCTTGTAGCGGAGGCTTCCTGCCCGCATCGCTTACGGTAGCCTGCAGGGCAACATGGAGGCACGAGGGTGTTGTGCTGATTGTGTCAATGACCACGTCGCGCGATCATGAGGTCTTTGGTGGCGTTTTCGTGTTCGAGATTGAATCGTGTGTGCTCGATCACTTCGCACCCGAATTCGTCAAGCACGTCTCGGTAGCGATGGACCGCTCGTGGTCGGACATGCTCGCCGAGATCGTCCGCATCCTCTTCAAACCAATCCAAAATGACGAACACGCCGCCCGGTGTCAGATGTCGGGTTAATGCCGAGAGCGTAAGCCGCCACTCTGCGTTGTCGACCACATGAAGCAACACGTCTGCGACCACGACCACATCAAAACGGCGTCCCAAATCAAGCGATGACAACGCGGACACGACAAACTCGGCCTCCCCGTTTTCCGCCTTGGCTCGCTCGATCGCTCCAGCACAAAAATCCGCACCCACCACACGAAACCCCGCCTCAACAAAATGGCGCGTCAGCAACCCGATACCGCAACCCGCATCGAGCAAGGTGGTGTGATAATTCACCGAGAGGTATCGGCCGATGGCGTCTAGAATGAGTTTGCGCTTGGTTGCGTATTGCGTCGCGTTGGCCTGTGCGGACAGGCCGATGTGTCCCACGGCCTCGTGGCTCGTACGAAACGTACGATGACGCCGTTCCCAGTACGCATCCGGTGCGAACCTCGACGAGGTTCCCGATCCCACCAATTGCTTAAAAAATGATGCGACCGTCATAGAGAACTCGCCCTGCCATTGACGATGCGATGATCTAGGATCATTGAGTCTATCGCTGCCGGCTCAACTCAACGTTTCGACAAACTCTTTGAATTTATCAAACTCCTGACACATTTCCGTCACCGCCGCTTGAGCATCTTCGATCTGACCGCTTCGCCCGTTCTTTTCTAGGGTGGCTGCGGTTGCACGGATCGGCTCGGCGCAGATGTTGGACGCCGCGCCCTTGATACTGTGAGCGAGAGATGCGATGGCCGAAGCATCCGCTTTTTCACTCGCCGTCTTGAGGTTGTCCAGCAATCCGGGGAGGGACTCCAAGAACATCTCCACGACTTCGAAGAGTAGCTCTCGGTCGTCGCCCAATTGGGATAGCGCCTGCTCCATCAACAGTGGAGAGGTTTCGCCGCTTTTGGAGGAAACCGAGGTGGGGTCAGCCTGAGGTGCCGCGCCGTTCCCGCTCGACACGCTCTCGTTTTGAATCCGCTCATTTGACAGGTCCATATTCCACCTCAGCGACCACTCGATTTTGTAACCAGAACACGTAGGAGTGCGGCGACACCACCGCCCGTCATGGCTTGGGCTGTCTTCGTGATGATCGGCATATCCACACGCCATCAACGCCGCAGAGCCGGAGAGATCGCACGATCCGCGACGACCTCTGAATACCGGCTCACGCCGTGCCCCTCTCCTCTCTATCGGACACAGGGGGGAGACGATCGAGTTCGACGACGGAGAAGTATGGAACCGCCAACGCAGGCCATGGGAATGGGGTGGGATCAAGATACGAGGTGGATGGCCCGATAACTGATTGCCGCGTCAGCGGACAAGCAGTGAGCCGGTCACGGCCTCACACACAAACAGACAGTGCGAGTCAAAAGCCGCCCACGATACGTTACGGGTGTGGCCAGGGTTTTTAGCATTGACCCGCTACGAGCTGCTTTGCCTAATTGTATCGCCACACTCGATATGATCACGGGGAAGCAGGCAGGGGTTCGGATTGTGTTTGGGATTATCGACACCCCTCCTTCATAGGATGGGCCACCCGGTCGATGGTCTTGGTGTTCGCGATGCACGCCGAATGGGATGTGGTGGATATGCTGCGTGGCTGGCGATGACCGGCGCACACCTCAAGGCGGTACAAACCGTGATGCGGCATTCGAGTATCACGCTGACGATGGGCACCTACGGCCACCTGGTCCCCGGTCAAGCGGCGGATACGATCGCGGATCTGCCATCTGCCCGGTATGATGGGCGGCAAGGACCGCGAAGCCCAGAGAGCTACCGGGACGATGAGTGCCAACCCTTTGACACCCCCACCAGTAACCCCACCAGTAGGAGCGCGAAACAGTGCCAACGAGCGCGACACGACGCGAACGAAAAATAACGAGTGCCACGAAATGGCACGTCGAAAAAGCCTTCAAAATAAGGGTAAATGCGACTTGGTGCGAGACAATACGGCAAGAAACAAGAATGCACCGCCAGGGATTCGAACCCCGGACCCGCTGATTAAGAGTCAGCTGCTCTGCCAACTGAGCTAGCGGTGCTACGAGACGAGCGGATTGGAGCATCGCGCGGGCGATTCGTCAAGTGCGGCCGGCAAGATGCTTCAAATATCGAGCCTCCCTGTCAACAGCCGACCGTAGACAATCGCATTGATGGAACCGGTACCGATCGGATCTATACATGGGGAGGGTCGAGCACAAAGAGGGAACACAAGGCCAATGTACCGAACATACGACGCAACCGTGTGTGAGATTCTCACGTCGACGCCGAGTCACCCGATGCGGATCTCGACGTGCGGATCCACGGTAAGGTTGACCTTGGGCGGATGGCCGGCCTCGGTGAACAGATGCATACACACGAGCGGCAGCGCGAGGTACGCAGTAGGCGAAGGAAAGGCGACCTACCACTTCGAGGCGAAAGAGCGACTAAGTCTCACCCGGCAGGAGGCTGCGTCACGGGCTACATCGCCCGCATTCGTCAGTGCACGCACCATCGATGCATAGCCCCGCGCCGCAATCACCATCGACCACACAGCTTGATGCACCGCACGTCACGGTCGACGGGCAAGGGCATGGGCCGCTTGCGAATAGCATGTCGGTGTAGGCGGCATTGAGGAACGACTGCACGATGGCGTTGATGTCTTTGAAGTCGATTGGGCGATCCGGGAAGACCAAGTTCGGCTGGATCTGCGCCACGGCCTTTATCGGCGCGGTCGGCTCACCCAAGAACTTCTGCACGGCTGCGGTGATGTCTCTAAAGTCGGGTTGGATGTCGCCGATGTTCATGAAAAACGGCTCCGTAATATCTCCGAAACGCGCCGTGGTGATCATAAGCGGTACAGACCAGCAACTCTCATCGATCTCAAGATTGGGGCAATTACTTGATGCGCGTTGCACTTCGTATGTCGAGCTGGGAACCAACTCTGCGCCGTAAACCGAAATGATTCCCTCGCCCGACCAAACGTGCGCGTTTGTGTCGCACTGAAGCGGGGCGGCCGTAAAGGTCAGACCAGGTTGTGAGTTGTCCTCTTCGGGAGCCGCGAACGGAGAACCAACATAAAACACATTTAACGAAGGTATCGCGAAGCTATTGAGGCTAATGATCCTGATACGAATGACTTCGGGGCCCGTACCGCCCGGTGCCAAAAACCGGAGATAACGATTGGTCTTGGCGATTTCGCCAGTACCCTCCGCGGGCGGTGGCGGACACGCCGCGGCCGCGCAGGTCAGCCCCTGGTTCCATGTTTGATTGATGCCGCTGCAGTTGGCGATGAGCTCATTTTCCGTGCAGGTACTCGTGTCGAGTTGGCAGCACGCGCCGGTTGGCTCGGGGCAGCAGACGGAGGGCGGTTGGCCGTTGAACAGGCAGAGCCAAGCGCTGTCATCGACATTGACGACATCGCCGATGTCACCGGCATCCACGACGCCGTCACAGTTGACGTCACACGACGAGAGACAGCAGCCGCAAAGCCCGTTTCGACAGTCGGTGATGCATATCGCGTCGATGATGTTGATGACACCGTCGTTGTTGACATCCCCATCGCAGGGGCAGGGAGCAGCCGAGGCGGTTGTCGAGCACAGCAGAGATAGGAACAAAAACATCGAAAAATGAGATAGGTGTCGGTTCACAGCGTCCTTCTCCTACAAAGGCGACAAAACGAAACGTGTGACACTTTCTCGGTCGAGAACACGAACCGGGCCGACCCATCCTACTGCGTTGCCACACACCAAGCAAGGAAAAAACGCGTCGGCCGACAAAAGAACGCTACAGGGGTAAAAATGGGGATAATGCACGCTGAATGGCTATCCGGGGAGTTATTCCTTCGGATCCACTCTCATGGCCCGCGAGAGCCGTCTGTTTCTGAGATTCCGTTTGAAGGGAACTTTCGGG
>JAJRSP010000015.1 GCA_024278775.1 Planctomycetota bacterium | reverse complement strand
AGGCCCCACCGGAGTTGATGAGCCCGATGCGCCCCATGTAACAGCCTGCGATCTGATACCGCGTCAGGTCGATCGGGTGATCGCTCGTGAGATCGGTATAGACGGCCTTGTGAGTTTTGGCGAAATTGATGGCGGTGAAGCCGCCGTTTGTTTCGGCCTGCTTCTGCTTGATGATGTCAGCCTCGATCGTCACGCCAAGGTGATTCGCCTGGTTGGTCATGTCCGCGGCCACGTGATAATCCGTGCCGTCCTTCTTAAAGGCACTGTTCCGCAGGTAGCACCAGAGCACGGTCGCCAGCCCCAGCTCATGGGCGATATGAAACGCCTCAGACACTTCCTGAATCTGCCGTCCGGATTCTTCCGAGCCGAAGTAGATCGTCGCGCCGACCGCGGCGGCACCCATGTCGGCCGCCTGCCGAACGTCGGCAAACATGATCTGATCGAAGGTATTGGGATAGGTCAACAGCTCGTTATGGTTCAGTTTGACGAGGAACGGGATTTTGTGGGCGTACTTCCGAGCGACCGAGCCAAGCACGCCAAGCGTCGAGGCGACGGCATTACAACCGCCCTCGATGGCGAGCCGGACGATGTTTTCCGGATCGAAATAGATCGGATTGGGCGCAAAGGAGGCACCGGCCGTATGCTCGATACCTTGGTCCACAGGCAGCAGGGAAAGAAACCCGGTTCCGCCGAGGCGACCGTGATTGTAGATCGCCTGTAGGTTGCGAAGCACCGGTACGGGCCTGTCCGTCACCGAGAAAACCCGGTCGACATAGTCCGGTCCCGGTAGCGTTAGCATGGACTTGTCGATAGTGGTGCATTTGTGAGTTAGCAGGCTTTCGCCGTCGCTGCCAAGCAAATCGGTAATGGCACTCATGTATCTAATCCTCCATGGGATATTCCCCGCACATTTCATACCGTCGGCAGCATAATATAGGCACCGCGGAGGCCTTGGCAATCGAGGGCGTCCAGTGTGGCCGGGGCGGGTGCATGGCGGAATCGACGGCCGTGGCGATTCTTTTCGGCGGCGGGGTGTGACGGGTCCCGTTGCCTGTCTCGCCGGGTTCGTGTAGCTTGACGCGGAATCCGGGTAAAAGGCACTGGTCTTCGCAGTGAGGAGCCGGCCGGACCCTTGATCGACCGTGGGAGCAGCTCAATGAGCGATGAAGGAATGGCTGTCGAGGAGCAGCTTTCGGAAGAAGATCAGCAGATGGCCAAGCTCAAGGAGGCCATCGTCGTAAAGACGGAGGACATCGGTTCTCTACAGCTCAAGCTTTCGATCACCGTCCCGAAAGAAACGGTTGATGAGCGAATGGGAGAGCAATTCAAGGAACTCAAACGTGACGCCGCCATCCCTGGTTTTCGCAAGGGCCATGCGCCCATGAAGCTGGTGGAGAAGCGGTTCGGCTCCGACGTGGGAGACCAGCTCAAGAGCCAACTACTCAGCAGCGCCTATCTGGCGGCTGTGGAGAAGGAGGATATCAAAACGCTGGGCGATCCCTTGATTTGGACCCGCGTGCCATCCGAAAAAGATGGTGACGACGGTCACACGGAACAGTTGTTGCCCTTCGATGAGGCATTGGATCACTTCAAGCTCCCCCAGAGTGAGCCGTTGACCTTCTCTTGTGAAGTGGAGCTCAAGCCCCAGTTTGAATTGCCCAAGCTCGAAAAGATTCCCGTCGAAAAAACACCGCTTGTCGTCGAAGACGATGACGTGGAAAGCGCGATCAAAAACATGTGCCTGTCACGGGGTTCCTTCAACCCGATCGAAAAGGGCGGGGCCGAAGAAGATGACATGCTCTATGTCGATGCGAAGCTCTCCTCCGGAGACACGGTGCTTCTGGAGGAGGAGAACTACGACATCGCTGCACGCGATATCGTCGTCAAGGGGATGCGTCTCGAAGGCCTGAAAGAGGCCGTCATCGGCAAGAAGGTGGGTGATACAGGTTCGCTCGAAGTGACGATACCCGACGACTACACCGATCTCGACCTCCGAGGCAAGAAAGCCTCCTTCGAGTTCACGGTCAAGGAGATCAAGCGGCTGGTACCGGCCGAGCTCGACGAAGACTTCCTCGCGGCGCTGGCGGTGGATAGCGAAGAGGAACTGCGCGACGCCATCCGATCGAATCTTGAAACACGAATTGGGGATCAGGTCAGTCAGCGCATGCAGGAGCAAATTGCAGATTATCTGGTCGACCACACGAAGATGGATGTGCCTGCGGGGCTATCGCAGCGACAGGCCGAGCGCAGCGTGGCACGTCGAACGGTCGAGATGCTCCAAGCCGGTATACCCATGTCCGAAGTAGAAAAAAACGCCGACGATATGCGTGCGGCGGCCCACGATCAGACCGTGCGTGATCTGAAGCTGTTCTTCATTCTGGAAAAAATCGCGGAGGATCAAAAAATCGAGGTCGGTGAGGAAGAAATCAACGGCGCGATTGCTATGATGGCCCAACAAGCCAACATGCGTTTCGACCGGATGCGTGATGAGCTGAGCAAAAACAACCGCTTGATGACACTCTATGTCCAGCTGCGTGACAAACAGGTGCTCGCGCAGCTCTTGAAAGACGCCGAGATCACCGAAACGGAAAGTCCGAAAAAAACCACAGCCAAGAAGGCCGTGAAAAAGGCATCTAAGAAAACCGTAAAGAAAGCCGTAAAAAAGGGTGAGGCCAAAACGCCCGCCAAGAAGACCACGACGAAGAAAACGTCCAAGAAAAAGACCTCCAAATAACGGACGCCCAATCTGCCGACAAGACGGTAGGTCGCAGGGGGCCATGGGTGTCGCCACTGAGGTTGGAGATGGTGGCCGGATGGCCGAAGAGGTTTTGACCAGGCAGGGGCAAGAAGCGCCGAACGGATTGCGAGAAGTCAACGAGGTCACATTCATGCAAGAACGACACGGCCCACCGGGCGTTTACAATCAGTACCCGTCTTATCAGCGTACGCGCGAAATGTCGCTCAGCGACATGCTGCTGGAAAACCGAATCATCTTCCTATCCGGTCCGATCGTGGAGCGGACGGCCAGCACGGTGATTCAGCAGTTGTTGTATCTTCAATCAATTCGGCGTGACCAGGACATCAACCTGTACGTCAACTCGCCGGGTGGTTTGGTAGATCAAACCCTCGCCATCTACGACACCATGCAATTTATGGGCTCGGAAGCGGCCACCTACTGCATCGGCCAAGCTGCCAGCGGGGCGGCCATCATCCTGATGGCTGGCTCGAAGGGTAAACGCTACATCCTCCCTAACGCCAAGGTGATGTTGCATCAGCCCTACGGCGGCATCACCGGCCAGGCGGAAGACATTCGCATCCAGGCGGACGAAGTGCTTCGTGATAAGGCCGTACTCAACAAAATCATCTCGGATGCGACGGGCCGATCCATCGAGCAGGTGGCCGAGGATACCGATCGTGACCGCTATTTGAACGCCACAGAGGCGCTCGAATACGGCATTGTCGATGAAGTGCTCAAGGACGAGGAACAAAAACGCAAGAAGGCGAAGTAGCGTATCGAGCGGTTCCGTGACGGTGCCGCCGAAGACAGCCCGCCGGCGACGGACGCGGCAGACTCACCGATTAAGGAATTTCGCCCGGTCGTCATCATACCGGGCGCGTCTGAGGGAGGCTTCAAAAGACTTATGAGCGCGATCAACCAGCGAGTTCCCTTTGTGATTGAGAGCACCGGACGCGGCGAACGCGAGATGGATATCTTCTCGCGACTGCTGAAGGACCGGATCGTGTTTCTCACCGGCGGTGTGGACGATGAGGTCGCCAACCTGATTATCGCGCAGTTGCTTTTTCTCTCGAATGAGGATACCGGCGCGGACATCCACATGTACGTCAATTCGCCGGGTGGGTCCGTATCCGCCGGTCTGGCGATCTACGACACCATGCAGTACTTGCGCTGCGATGTCTCCACGTATGACGTGGGTATGGCCGCCAGCATGGGCGCGGTGATCTTCTGTGGCGGGGCTAAGGGCAAGCGGTTTTTGCTTCCCAACTCTCGCGTGCTGCTTCATCAGCCGTTGTTGGGTGGTGTGATGCAAGGCTCCGCGTCCGATCTGTCAATCGAGGCGGAGGAGATTGTCCGGCTGCGTAAGGTGCTGTACGAAATCCTCTCGCAGCGAACCGGGCAGAGCATGGAAACCATCGAAAAAGACTGCGACCGAAACAAGTGGCTCGACGCCAAAGAGTCGCTAGCCTACGGTCTTGGTGATTCCATCCTGGAACGTATGCCGGCCGCGATCTCTTGACGCGTGCTTCCGGTTGGGTGTCCATCCGGATTGTTCTCTCACATCGCCGGGTGAATCACGGCGCGCCGTTCGACGAAGGGTGTGACCGGCGGGTTACTCGTCGAGCAACCGCCTCAGCCGAACGAGGAACGCTTCCGGCGGCCCGAAGTGGTGTAGCCGATCCACGATCATTCCCTTGCGGTCAATCAGGAACAGATCCGGCACGGATTCCACGCTGAAGGCCGTCCCCAGCGCCGGATACTTATCAAGATCGACGAAGACCAGTTGCACCTTGTTAAGGAGTTTGGCGACCTCCGGGTCGTGGAACGTGAGCTTTTTCAATTTCAGACACGGCGCGCACCACGCGGCCCAGAAATCAACGATGATCGGCTGCTTGGCTCGACGCGCCGCGTCGAAGGCGTCGCGAAGAAACTGAGGCGCGTCGTCCGGTATCGGCGCTTTGACGGGCTTCACCTGCTTCGCATCGGTCTCTGCCTTCGGTACTTCAGTCTCCTCTGCCTTGTATCCAAGATCGGTGATGACCTTGGCCAGTTTTTTCGGCGTCGTCAGCTTCGGATCGTATTCGATGGTGACGCGATCCTTACCGTAATCCCAAGTGATGCGCTTCGTTGCCTTCGTCCCTTCCAGGGACGCTGTGACCTTGTTCGGTCACCCCAGTCACGTCGCGCCCGACTTGGTTTTCATCAGCCCGAGGACATGGAACGCGACTTTCTTGTGGACCGACGACGCCGCCTTCGAGGTACCGACACCCGGCGGTTCCGCAGTCGGTGAGTCCCCTGCGGCACTGTGACATGATACCGATGCTGCGAGGATACACGCGAATGTCAAGGTAATGATCCCATTCATGAGTCAATCTCTCCGGAACAGATGCCAGGAAGAATATTTGTGGTCATAGTCGGCTCCGACCCAATCGCTCGGGCAACGTCACATCATTCTTCATGACACCTTTTCTTCTTTTTCTTCTGGGGCCGCTTCAGTATCAGATTCCAGACGGTGCCTGCTACGAGGCAGACCACGCCGACGTAAAGCCCGGAGGGTATGTTCCAGATCAGGCGGCCTGCGATGATCCCGGCGGAACCAAGTAGGACAAGCACCAACGGACCGATCTTGTTGTATTGCCTTGCCGCCCAGCCCACACCGGCCACCGAGACAATCAGGAACGCGACGATCAACGGCCGTTGCACCCGATCCGTGAGTAGAAATCCCAAACCGAGCGAAGAGAGCAGGCCAGCGTAGGCCGCGACACACACCGGGCACGAAAAACTCGGCAAAAGCGGCAACACCGCTGCCGGAATGGCGATGAGCGTTTGCAGCCAAGCCGGACGGCCCCGTCGCGGCGCGCTTTCCGCAATAGGGTCGTCGTCGTTGGCGTGGCCGGCCGTCATCAGCCTTTCTTCGCACAGCAGGCCGGCTTGTCCTTTGCATCCGTGGTCTTCGTGCCCATGTTCTTCGTGGCCGTGCCGCCGAGCGGGCAGCGATCCTTGCATACCAGCTTCCCGGTGAGGGGGCAGATCACTTTACCGGGGCAGTCCGGGCGGTTCTGGTCAATCATCGGGCACTTGTCCCGGCAGATGAGCTGGCCCGTCTCCGGACAGACAATCTTTCCCGGGCAGTCCGCCCGCTCCGCGCGCGACTTCGCATACCCAAGGCTTGCAAGGGCTACCAGTCCCACGACGGCGACAGAAGCCAGCATTCGAGTTTTGAATGTTCCCATCAGTTTGATCTCCGTTTTCTGCGGTTTCGTTTTAAGTCCGCCACGACGGCGCACCCTTTTTTTGATTTGCGGCAACGCTCAAGAGCATCGGTCAGCCGTCGTTCGATCAACGCCTGCACCTGCCTGCACGGGGAGTCTCCGTTTAGCTCCAGGAGCGCGCGGATGTCGCCCAGCGTGAACCCGACGGCCTGCGCCGCCCGGATGAACTCCAACCGCTCGGCGGCCTCTTCGTCGTACAAGCGATAGCCCGCACGGCTTCGACCAGTTGGTGAAAGCAGACCCTCACGCTCGTAGTACCGAAGCGTGGTGGCGGCCACGCCCGCCGCCCGGGCCACCTCCCCGATGGTCAGTTTTTCCGTCTTTTCCATAACTCACGACCTCACTGCCCCAAAGTATACACCTTGCACCTACATGTAAGGTCAAGGGCTGTCCGTATATTTTTTTTCGAGCCCCAACGCCCATCCTCGTCGTGACCTCAAACGGCGTTTGTTGGCTCTGTGCCGCTTGGACGGCCGTCACGCGCCACTGGGACTGGGGCTCCATGGCCTGAGAGAGGCAAACGGCTCAAAGGCGGTGACGCTAGCTTCGGACCGGTACGGGCACGGGCGCAGGGGTCGGCGCGGCGGCGCGGCGCGGCTGAATGGCTTTTTCGGCCGGTGCGCGATCGGTGCGGCGTTTGGGGGTGTTGGGGCGTGCGGGCGTCGCTTGGGCAACGGCCTTTTTCCATGCGGCTCTTTCGGCGCGGGTGAGCAAATCCGCCAGCTTGGGCCGCAGGCGAGACGCCTTGGTACGCGAGACCGATTTCGGCACGCCTTGTAAATCAGCCAGTCCCGAGTCGAGAATGCGTGTGAGGATGGAGAACATCACCCGGCCCATCTCGGGCGTAATGATGCCCAGTCGGATTTCGCGGTAGAGGCGGTCCATCGCTTGCCCGACTGAACGATGATCGGAGAGCTTACGCAAGTAGCCATCGGGCAGGTGCGAAAGTTTACGCCGGCGTTTGTTCGAGTGGGACGATAACGCCTTCTTGCGTTTGGCCGCCAACTCGGGATCATGGAAGACGCAGTATTCACCACCTTTGCGAATCTTACCACGACACCGCCGACCGGATTTGGTCATGGCGCTACAGAACATGTCGAAAGGCAACCGTTTCGTGTGCGAGGGTTCCGGGGCGACCAGCGGTGATTCCGCTTGTCCCTGCGGCGTGCGAGCTTCCAGCATTTCCCAGAGTAGCATGACGACATCTCCATAGTGCCACATGTTGGCACCGTCGGTATCACGGCCCCGATCCTACGACCACGATAAGCGTCCCTGCCCCCGGTCCGGTGAATTGGTGTGCGATCCTTCGTGACACCCGGCAAGACGCCGAGGCGGCCTGCGGAGGGCCATTCTACCGCCGATGATGACGCCCGCAAGATGAATTCACAACACGCGGCGGCTCGCCTGTGAATTAACGTGCGTCTTTTTCGTAACGTATTGCCATCACAATGGCTACGTGACGCATCTGTCTTGCGTTTTGCTGGTTTACGAAAGAACGCCCCGCCAGGAGTAATCCCAACGGGGCGCTCTGTAGGTATTGAATGTGGGGACGCGGTGATTACATCATGCCGGGCATACCACCCATGCCGCCCATGCCACCCATGCCAGGAGGCATGCCGCCGCCGGGCATTCCAGCCGGAGCGGCCGGTTTGGGCTCTTTGATCTCGCTAATCACACAGTCCGTCGTGAGCAACAGGCTGGCCACGGAGCCGGCGTTTTGCAACGCAACCCGCTCGACCTTCGCCGGCACGAGCACGCCCATCTTAATCATATCGCCGTATTCACCGGTCAATGCGTTGAACCCGAAGTTCGCATCCGTGCTTTCCATCACGCGCTGGCAGACGATGGAGCCATCGACGCCGGCGTTGGAGGAGATCTGCTTGATCGGTGCGAGCAGGGCGCGACGGACGATGTCCACGCCCGTCTTCGCGTCGCCCCGGCACTTCTTGGCAGCCGCATCGAGCACCTTGCTGGCACGAATGACGGCCACACCGCCGCCGGGAAGCACGCCTTCTTCGATGGCCGCACGGCAGGCGTGCAACGCATCCTCGACGAGGGCTTTCTTCTCTTTCATCTCGACTTCGGTAGCCGCCCCCACGTTGATCTGCGCCACACCACCCGACAACTTGGCGAGTCGCTCGGCGAGCTTCTCACGGTCGTAGTCGCTGGTCGTGTTGTCCATCTCATTCTTGATCTGCTGGATGCGCCCCTTGATGTCCTTGGTCGCGCCGCCGCCCTCGATAATGGTCGAGGTGTCCTTGTCGATGCGGACTTTCTTGGCCGAACCCAGATCGGACAGGTTGATGTTCTCCAGTTTGATGCCCAGGTCTTCGAAGATGGCCGTGCCGCCGGTCAGCACGGCGAGGTCTTCGAGCATGGCCTTGCGACGATCACCAAAGCCCGGGGCTTTGACGGCGCAAATCTGAAGCGTGCCGCGGAGCTTGTTCACGACGAGCGTCGCGAGCGCCTCACCCTCAATATCTTCGGCGACGATAAGCAGCGGACGACCGGACTGCGACACCTTTTCGAGAATGGGAATCAAATCCTTGATCGCGGAGATTTTCTTCTCGTGGATCAGCACGAACGGCTTCTCGAGCTCGCAGCAAAGGTCTTCAAACTTGTTGATGAAGTGCGGGGAGAGGTAGCCCTTATCGAACTGCATGCCCTCGACCAACTCCACGGTGGTGTCAAGCGTCTGTCCCTCTTCCACGGTGATGACGCCGTCCTTGCCGACCTTGTCCATCGCCTGGGCAATCTGCTTGCCGATCTCGGCGTTCTGATTGGCCGCACATGTGCCGACCTGGGTAATCTGCTCCGTACCTTTGACGGGACGGCTCATCTTTTCAAACTCGTCCACGATGGCCCTGATGGCCATCTCGATACCGCGCTTGAGCTGCATCGCTTCGGCACCGGCCGTCACGTTCTTCAGGCCTTCGTCGAAGAGCGCTTCTGCGTACACGGTGGCGGTCGTCGTGCCGTCACCGGCTACCGTAGAGGTTTTGGAGGCAACCTCTTTGACCATCTGTGCGCCCATGTTTTCATAGGCGTTGTCAAGCTCGATCTCTTTGGCGACGCTCACGCCGTCTTTGGTGACGGTGGGTGCGCCGAAGGATTTCTCGATCACGACGTTGCGCCCACAAGGACCGAGCGTCGCCTTGACCGCACGGGCCAACTGCTTCACGCCGCGACGGATCGCCTCTCGGGCTTCCATCTGATATGCAATCTGTTTCGCTGCCATATTCGTTTCTCCGTAGTGTAGGATTCCAGAGCGTCAAACCCGCGGCACCAAGCGTGTCGCCGTGCGACGTTCTGCGAACCTCTTGTTAGCCAATGACGCCGAGGATGTCCGACTCGTCCATAATCATGTACTCATCGCCACCCATCTTGATTTCTGTTCCGGCATAGCTCGTGAAGAGCACTTCGTCGTTCTTCTTAACCTGCATGTCGCTTCGCGTGCCGTCGTCCAGCATGCGGCCGTTGCCCGTCGCCATGACAATGCCGCGCTTGGGCTTTTCCTTCGCCGAATCGGGAAGCACGATACCACCGGCTGTTTTCGATTCCGCCTCGACGCGCTTGACGATCACCTTGTCACCCAGCGGCCTGATGTTCAGCTTTGCCATCTCTGTTACGCTCCTTTTCTGAAAACTTCGTGCATGGAATGAGTTCAACAATCACGCGGGTCCATCGACCCGCCAATACAACCATAGTCGTTAGTTCAGCAACAGCCGTTCCAGCGTGATGACCAGTCCGTCCATTTCTGCCGGCTGAGAAATCACGCTCGTCGCACGGAGCGTCAGCGCCTGCTCCAACATTTGCCGCGTGGGTGATTCCGCTACCAGCCAACACGGCAGATGCAAGTCGATCGAACGAATGATCCGCAACAGGGACATCCCGTCGATCTGAGACTGATCCGCAATCAGAACGGCGGCTGACAGCCCTCCCTCTTCCACCCGGGCGATTGTCTCCGCTCCGGTGTGCGTGCGGTGGAGGACCCAGCCCTCCGGCTTGATTGCCGCACCGGCCTCTACCAGCCAGTCCGCACCCGCGGCGCGGCGGCTGTGGGCGAGCAAGAGTGTCCGATCGGTCCGCATCATCATGTTTTGGCCTCAACGGCGCACCAAGCCGCGACCGCGCGGAAAGCCCGCACACAGGACACTGTACACGGGCGGTGCCAGAACCGTCACCAAAAAACACACGCCACCGGATGAGCTTAACTCTATTGAATGTAACTACTTAGGAACATTATCGGATATGTCGTCCGGTTGACGAATTGGGGAAGTGACTGTCATTCTCGCCGCAACGTCGGGTGGTCGCTGCCACATTGGCAGCCGCCTGCTCGCCGGAATTCGCGGGAACGCTCCTCAGTTAAGAGCTGGGGGTCGCGGTCCCGGCATTCGCTCCGGGGTTGCGGTGCATGGCGTTCAGGAGGTCTCGTTGCTCCACCAAGCCGATGATGTGGCGGTTCCCCTCCTTTTCGCAGACGGGCAAGACCGCGACGTTGTCTTGATCGAACAGCGCCAGGAGCTCCGTCATCGGCATGTCCGGGTAGACGATCGGGGAGTTGGTATCGGCCAGGTCGACCGCGGTGACCAGTCCACTGAGCGCGGGATCGTAGATGACATCCCTCACGTCGCTGAAATGAATCACCCCGACGATATCACCGTCGTCATCGACAACGGGAAAATGGGTATAGGTGGATCGCTCGATGAAGTGCAGCACCTCATCAAGGCTGGCTGACGCAGCGATGGTCTGCACATTCGTCCGCATCAGGTGCTCGACCGTCATCGGCGCGTCTTCATCCGCGGTACGCGCCGGCGTCATGCCGAGGAGCCGCAGCGTGGAACGGATTGTGAGGCGCAGCATGGACGCCTCCTCATTGGCATCCGAACCGCGACGCATGAGCGTGACGAGTTTGACCTCGCCACTCAGTCGCACGCATCGCTTCACCAGAAGCGGACCGGCCAATTCGAACACCACCACACTGCCCAGAAGGATCGTGGAGAAGGTTTTTGCGAGCGGATGATCCCAATGTTGCTCCACGAAGGAGGCGAGTCCGATCACCACGGCCGCCTGACAGAGAAGTGCTGATCCCAAGTTGCACGCAAGGTTGGCGGGCAATTTGGAGCGGCCGATGCCGATTTTGCATCCCCCCACTTTTCCGACATATCGGGCGAGAATGTAGGCCGCTCCGATCCACCCCATGTGCGCGAGATCGTTCAGGTGAAGCGAATACCCCGCCAGGACAAAAAAACCAGCAAAGATCGGCGAACCTATTGTACGCAACCCGGTGTTGAGTTTTTCAGAATCGATGCCGACGTTGGCGAACACCGCACCGATGGTCAACGCCGTCAGCAGAAAGTTGAACGACAGCCCGAAATGCTCGAGAAGCCATTTCTCCCCCGCGCCCAGCAGGATGAACACCGCAAAGAAAACGAGCATCGTCTCCGCGAGCGGTAGCTTGGCGTGCGTCACACTGATGAGCACGCCGAACACCACACCAAGCGCCACGCTGCCGATCGTCGTCAGCGTGATGGCCAACACGATATGCTGGGCCAGATCGCCGCCGGTCTCGATCCAACCGGCCCACCCCGAAAGCAGAAAGGCCGCGTAGAAAAGAACAATACAAACGATGTTGTTGACACCGGTGAGCCCGAGGATGGTGTCGGTGACGGGGCCTTTCGCTTCATATTCTTGCAGGACAAACAGCGTGGCCGCCGGTGCTGTGGCGATGGCGGCAAACGCCAGAAGCATCGCCAGCATGGCCACCTCGCCGACGGTGTAACCGCTCAACGCCACGAGACCGCCGCCGAAGCAGGCCACGAACACGCACAATACCGTGGTGCTGATTTCTCGACGGCTGATCACACCGACGCGCGAGCCAGCCGCTCGAATCTGAGAGCGATCGAACACCGCCCCGATCTTGAACAGAATCAACCCCAACGCCAAATCTTGGATCGCTTTGAGTGGCATCGCGGCGGCCTGGAGCGTGGCACTGGCCTCCTCCGTCGGCCAGACGGCCGCCAGCACCGCACGAAGCAAGGCACCACCCACGAGATACCCCACGACACGCGGCAGACGTGCCCAGCGGGCGGTGTGACCCCCAACGATTGCTGCGAGCAGGATCAGCCCGAACAACAAGCCGGGGCTTGGCGGTGTGGCCAACGCAAGATACGGATAAGGCCCGATCGACGTCACCGAAGCATCTCCAACGATTCGCCCTTCGGCACGAATCGCCGTGGGTGCGCCTATTGGAAGCGTAGCAGCAAGGCTTGGCAAGCGCAGGATGCCGGCCGCGTGGAGATCGCCGCCATATCGCTACGCCGGGTCTCGACCGTTTTCCTCGGGAGGGGATATCTTGAGACACAGGCGTGTGACGCGGCGTGCCTCGGCCGCGAGAACCCGAATGTCCACATTGTCATGGGCGCACGTTTCACCCACGTCAGGAATCTTACCCATCGTGCTGAACACCAGACCACCGATGGTTTCGTAATCGCCGTCCTCGGGCAGGTGAAGGTTGAGTTCGTCGTTGAGGTCGTCGATACGCATTCGCGCGTCAACTTCGACGGTGTGCTCGTCCACGCGTTTGAGCTCGGCCGGGCGTTCCTTCTCATATTCGTCCGCGATTTCTCCGACGAGTTCTTCGACGATATCCTCAATCGTCACAAGACCGGCCGTGCCGCCGTACTCATCGAGCACGATGGCAATATGCACCTGCTGCGACTGAAACTCACGAAGTAAATCGCGCACATGTTTCGATTCGGGGATGAACAACGCCTTATGAGCGATGCGATCCAAACTAAACGGCTCGGATTCCGGTCGTCGTAACAGATCCTTGGTGTAGAGCACGCCGCAGATCGTGTCGATCGTCTCGGCATAAATGGGGATTCGTGATCGCCCGTTCTCGCGGATGGTGGCCAGCACGGTATCGAGGTCGGGGTCTTGGGGGAGTGCGATGATGTCCGTACGCGGTGTCATGATTTCCTCCACGCGCGTATCCGTCAGCTCGATCACCGATTCGATCATCTCTTTTTCTTCTTCGTCGACGGCACCGTGCAATTCACCTTCCGTGACGGCGTGAAGAATTTCCTGCTCCAACTCGTCGGCGTGTGACTTCGCATCTCGGATGGGCACACCGGCGAGCCGACGAATGAGCGGGTCAAACCAGCCCAGCACCAGGCTTAACGGCTGGCACAGCCATCGCGTCGCGTCCAACACGGGAAGCAAACGCACCACGAGCCAGCCACCGGAGTACTTGGCCCACGATGCCGGAATCGCCACTACAAACACCAGCGATAACAACCAGACTACAGCGGCCGTACCGGCAATTTGCGGCCATGAGGAATCGCCGGAGAACAGCCCGGCGTAGCAGAACACATCCACCCACAAGACCGCTTCGCCGATTGATCGCACGATGGCCGTCGCCAATGTGTACGGTCCGCGCAGATGAACAAAACGATCGAAGTCGCCGCTGCGGCCCACCCGCTCGAACTGCTCCGCGATGCGCGCCCTCGAAGGAAGCCGAAGCGAGAAATTCAAGGCAGACCAGATCGTCGCCACGATGATCGAGGCGACGCCAATTCCAAGTACCCAACCGTTCAACGTGACAGCTCTTGGCAGGCCTTCCTCTTGTCAAGTTCGCAAGCGCCCGCCTGCTGGGTGCTGGAACGTTACTCTTATATTCGATCCGTCGTCACGGACGACTCTGACGATCGTACACGGATCCCAAACCGATCGTCGAGAGAATCTGATCCTCCACCCGGTGCATGGCGCTGGCCGCCGCTTCGTCCGAATCGGTATACCCCAGAAGGTGCAGCGTACCGTGTACCGCGTACAGGGCCAACTCATCCGCGGCATCATGCCCCCGAGATCCCGCTTCGCGATCCGCGGTGTCGGTGGAGATGACAACTTCGCCGTCGATGTCCCACGAGTCTTGATCCGGAGCTGTCACGTGACCGTCGCGCATATCGAAAGTCAACACATCGGTCGGTCCGACATGCTGCAGATGCCGTTCGTTCAACATCGCGATCGTGGGATCGTCGACAAGCGCCAACGTGATGCGAGCGCGTCTTGCTCGGTGGTGGCCAAGGGCGGCCTGAACAGCCTCTTTCAAGCGGGAGACGAGCTGCAGGCCGGTACCCCCGGCACCGGTCACGGTAATGTCGTAGGAAGGGTCGTCGTCCATTCGGGATTCGTCGTCCGTCACGCTGCGGGCCCATCGCCCCGCTAGACACTTACGCGTTTGCGGCTTTCGGATTCCTCCGTTTGCTTGTGTGCGGTCGGATAGGCCACTCGACCATGGTAAATGCTGGACAGCGTTTTCACCAGCGTCTCCTCCACCTGATGAATCTCGCGAAGCGTAATGTCGCAATCGTCAAACTGCCCGTCGTTCAGCCGATCCGTGATGATCTTATGAACGATCGTTTCGATCCTGCCCGGCGTCGGTTCGGAAGAGGCGCGTACCGCCCCCTCCACACCGTCACACATCATCAATACCGCCGACTCGCGCGATCGCGGCTTGGGACCGCCATAGCGAAATTCCGCTTCGGACACCTCGCGGTCATGCTTGCCGCTTGCGATCTTGGGTTGCTTTTCGCTGGCGACATGGTGGAAGTAGCGCACGACGCTTGTGCCGTGATGCTCCTCGATGAACTGGTGAAGGACACGAGGCAATTTGTATTCGCGCGCCATCTCAATGCCGTCTTTGACATGCCCCACGATAATGAGCAAGCTCATGGTGGGAGCCAGGTTGTCATGGCGACTGGCGGAACCCACTTGGTTTTCGACAAAATATTCGGCTTTGTGAATCTTGCCGATATCATGATAGAGTGCCCCCACCTGGGCGAGGAGTCCGTTGGCACCGATGCGTTCGCACGCCGCCTCGGACAGGGTACCCAACACCAAGCTGTGGTTGTAGGTGCCGGCCGCCTCACGCGCGAGAAGCTGCAACAGCGGCCTCGTCGGGTCACGCCATTCGAGCAACGTCAGAGAGGTCGCAATGCGGAACACACGTTCGATAAACGGTAGCAGCGCCGAGGCGACCAACGCCGCCGTGAACGCCGCCGCACCGGACCAGAGCGCGTGGGGCAACACGTACGACTTCACTTGCCCGTCAACCAGACCGGCGGCCATAGAGGCCACGATCATTGCCAGGGCCGTCACCACTCCCGACAACGGCAGCTTGGTTCGCGAGCGGATTTCGTCAAGCTGATACGTCGCGATGACCACCCCCACCAACAGCACAAACACAAACGCGAACCCCCCGTCAACGATGACCGTCACCAGCACGGAAGTGATCGCCATGGCCCCCACCGCAAAGTGCCGCGGATAGGCAATGGCCAGCACGATGCCGGTCAGTATGGCCGGCGCATAGACCAACTCGGGGAGCGTGGGCCATCTCATGTGCATCGCCCGAGCCGTCGCCAACATACCCAAAATGAGCACGCAAAAAGCCAGACTTCTCATGCGAACGTCAAAGATGCGTCGCTGATTGATACTCACGAACGCCATCAGGGCGATGCAGATGATTAACACCTCTACGGTCAATCCGGCGCGTTGCCACCGCCTCTTTTGACGGAGGGGCTCGGCTTCCGGTGCATCACCCTCTAGATAGGCGAGGTACGCCTTGTGGTGGGCTATGAGTAACTCGTAGTCGGTACTTCCAATCACACCCAGTTCGACAAACGCCGCCCCGGGCGGATAGGTGGTCATGGCCACCGGAACGGCCTCCTCCGCCTCCCGCATCGCCGCTTCCGTGCGCTCCTGATCGTACACCAGGGTCGGCTGCTCTTTGAAAACCGCCACCACCACGTCTTCGACCGTCGATCGCAATTCATAGAACGGAATCGTACGGGCAACGTTCACCCCGCAGCCTCGAAGTGCGGTGCCGCTGGTTTGTCCCACGATATCGGCGTGTCGGATTCTTTTGGCCTCGCCCCCCGTCTCGGCGTCGGAGGCTACCACTTCAATATAGTCGGCCGTACTCGCCGGCTGTCTGGGCTCGTGCAACAGGCTGACGGCCACATACTGCGCTTCTAGAGGAAGCTGACGCACCCATTCCTGAAACTGGGTGCGCCCCTTGTCGTCGGCGATGTCGGCCAACAAACGAAGCCGTTTGTACGCAGATTTGTCGGCGGGCCACCCGAGCGGTTTCAGGGTGGACTCATAAGCCTCAAAAGTGTCTGAATCTACTGCAGCTTGGAACAGCCGCATGAGGTCGGCCCGAATTCGTTCGTAGGTGAGACCCGGCTCGTTAAAAGTATAGAAACTCGGCGTTTCACTTCGAGCGGCCGCCCGTGCGGCTGCGGTCTTGGCCTCGTCGGGCACCTGGAAGGCTACGTGGGCATAGACCGGCGCGTCGAGGTACTGACCTGGGGCGTAGTTGATTCGTGCCTCACCGAATAACGCAATGACGGACGCCACCCCCGCGAAAAGAAGGGTTACCAGCACGGGCCAGGAAAACGACCGCGCGAAAAACTGCCGCCACACCGAGCCTGTAGCTTGGGCGCGCTTTTCCCGCACTTGGCGGCGACGAATCTTGTTTTTTCCCGAAAAACCCAGCATGGTCCCAACCGACCCTACGTATCACACGACCGTGATCTGTGCCTATCGGCCCTGAAGCCGCGAGAGTGATAAGCTTTCCACCGCGTCACAGCGGTGCGCCACCACGCTCGTCATTATCGGACGATCTCGTCTGAATCCCCATAAGCCTCCACCACCTGTTGTACGAGCGGATGGCGGACGATATCTACCTGCCCCAGCCTCACGTGGGCGATGCCCTCAACGCCCTCCAGCCGCGACATGGCATCCACCAGGCCGCTGTGCGATCCGTCAGACAGATCGCTCTGGCTGTCATCTCCCGTGATGATCATCTTGCTCTGATTCCCCAGCCGGGTAAGAAACATCAGCATCTGAGACGGCGTGGCGTTTTGAGCCTCATCCAGGATCACGGCCGCGTGGTTTAGCGTGCGGCCTCGCATGAACGCCAACGGCACCACTTCCACCACGTCGTCACGAACAAAACGCTTGAGCTGTTCGAACGTCATCATGTCGTGCATGGCATCAAACAAAGGACGAAGATACGGATTGACCTTGGCTTTGAGGTCCCCGGGAAGGTAGCCGAGCCGCTCTCCGGCTTCGACCGCGGGTCGAACCAATACCAGGCGTTTGATCCGATGCCGTTTCAGAAGAGATACGGCTACCGCAACGGCCAGGTAAGTCTTGCCCGTGCCCGCCGGGCCGACACAAAACGTCATATCGTTGTCAAGGATGGCCTCGACATACTTCTTTTGCCCCTCCCCCCGTGGCGAGACGGAGGCACCGGAGAGAAAAACGTCGAGCAGGCCGCGTGTTTGCGTGCGTCCGTCTTGAGTCGCCAGCGCGATGGACTCCTGAACGAAATCATCGGAGAGTTCCGGGCGGTGGCGAAGGGCGCGCTGTAGCGTCTCGACGACAAAGGCCGCCTGCTTGACAGCTTCCGTCTGCCCGTCAATCCGCACCGCGTTGTCGCGAGCCGTGATACGCACGTCGAAGGCCGTACGAATCAAACGGAGGTTGCGATCGGACGTACCATAAAGCGCGGTACGCCGGGAGGGATCATCTATCGGTATCGTCAGTTCCAAAAACGTTCGCCCTGAGTTATCCCGACGACACCGCGTGACCACGCGACACGCCGAGTTCGCCCCCCACCGCTATATCACCTTCCACAAGACCGTTAGCAGAAGCCAGGCAACCGGGATGGAAAACACCGGACTGTCCACTAGGTCTAGTATACCTCCGAATTTCGGTATGATCTTGCCCGAATCCTTTATTTGAGCGTCTCTTTTAAAGCAGGATTCGATAAGATCGCCGATTTGACCCGATGAGGACATCGCCAGTCCAAAAAGACCGGCTCGGAGGATGGGGGATGCAACGCCATGATTGTCAGGGGATCCGAACGAACTCGTCATTTCGAGGAGCAGGGACACCATTTGCCGGGTCGTGCCGACGTCCTCCGTGCGAACATTCGCCCAGCGATAAAGCATGACGAAGCCTATCGCCACGATAGCTGAAGCGGCCAACCCACCACACATGCCCTCGACCGTTTTTCCCGGACTGACCTCGGGAATCAGTTTGTGCCGACCGATCGCCGAACCGACGAAATACGCCCCGATATCGGAGGATTTACACACGAGCACGGTGATGAGCAGAAGCCACGCGCCCTCCGCCCCCGGAATATCCTGCGAACAGCGAAGGTGAAGACCGAAAGAGGGCAGGAAACCGGCGTACAACACCATGAACCACGTGGCTCCCACGTCGCGCATGGCATCGGTCGTGTCGCGGCGCAGCACCATCAACAAACCGGCCCCCATCGTCGTAGCGATCACACAGACGATCGACCACATCAGCCCTTCCGTCTCGGCGACGCCTGCACCGAGCCAGCCCGCAGCCGACAGCCACGGTACGGCCAGTGTGATGCACACCATCACCCGGGCGAAGCGAAAGAAAGGACGCATGCCCTTTTCGCGAAGGAAGCGACCCAGTTCACCTGCAGCCATAAAACCGACCAGAATAAACATCAGGGGGATCGTGCTCCCATGACGCACCAGACTGCCGATGGGTGTGGTGCGCCAGGTGGCGACGGTCTGTATCGCAGGGCCGACCGAGACGTTGGCCTCTTTAGTGAGTAGCACGTCCGCGAGGAATAGAGACAAGAGGGCGAGGATCACCGCCGTCCCATATGCGATACGTTGAAACATCTCGCGTTCGTGACCTTTCGTGTGGCCGTCCTTCTGTTTCGACACCGCGCAAGCGGGGGATGGTTCCGGGTGGCATGAATCCCGATAGAATCGGAAGGTGCCTGCGCTGACTCGATCTCGAACGGGCATGCTATCGCTTGCCCGTACCACCCATGACATTAGCAGTGTCGGAGCATTACGTTGCGGCGAACCCTATCCGGGCGGTCGTGATGTGTCCACCGGGTCTTCCGTGTGAAGGGCGTGAGACACCATTTCGTGTGCAAGACACTTTTGGCGGCTTGGCGTTGGTGGGGGTGCCCCATTCTTCGGGTACTCCCGAAGGGTGGGGGACGGACTTCGCATGCAAGACGCCACTCGCCATTGGAACCATTACTGTCTCCGTTGTCGCAAGACTCCGTT
>JAJRSP010000001.1 GCA_024278775.1 Planctomycetota bacterium | reverse complement strand
TGAGCTCGATTTGAAGTAACGATAATGACCCACGCTCGACGGGGCTTCCCACATGATCGCCCCCAACGGGGGCTTCACGACGCGCTCGGCCCGCTCGGGCGGGCCTTCCTAAAGCCACGCCCTTTGGGCGTGGTCGATTACCCGTTTCTCATCTGCGAAGTCAACGGAAAAATAGTGTAAAAAAGATGTCACAGCACCTCCGATAACTTGTCTGCCCTTGCAGGACGGAGAAGCTGCGTTCAAGATACCGTCTCGCGGAGGAAACGCCGGGGCGATCTGAGAGGAGTCGGGCATGGCCAAGGAAATGGCAACATTTGGAGCCGGTTGCTTCTGGGGCGTCGAGTTTGCGTTCCGTAAGGTTGACGGGGTTGTCACGGCCACGGCCGGCTACCTGGGCGGCACGCTGGCCAACCCCACCTATGAGGATGTCTGTACCGGGCGCACCGGACATGCGGAAGTCGTACAGGTGGGCTATGACCCCGACCGGGTTACGTTTGAGGATTTGCTCGAAGTCTTTTGGACGTGTCACGATCCGACACAGCACAACCGGCAAGGCCCCGATGTGGGCACGCAGTATCGTTCGGCCATTTTTTTTCATACGCCGGAACAGGAACAAGCCGCTCGTGCTTCGATAGATGCGCTTGCCCAATCCGGAAGTTTTTCCCGGCCGATCGTTACGGAAATCACCGCCGCCTCCACGTTTTTCCCGGCGGAGGAGTATCACCAGCGCTATCTCGAAAAACACGGATTGGCTTCGTGCTCGTTACCCCCGGAGCCGTAACGCATACCGTGCGCCCACGGCCTTTCGATGAGCTGAACCATTGGAGCCCGAAGGCATGCAAAGTGTACACGTGGTCGGTCTTGACCTCGGCGGTACCAACATTAAAGCGCGTCTGGTCGATCAGGCGGGTACCGTTCTGGCTGCTAGCGATTCCCCGACGCTGATCGATGAGGGGCCGGAGTGTGTGATGTCACGAATGGCGGAAGCGGCGAGGGCTGTCTGCGACACCGCCACCGTTTCGATTCGGGATGTCGTAGGTGTGGGGGTCGCGGCACCCGGTCCGCTCGATATGGCTAATGGTATCATTGAGAAATCCGTCAACCTTTCCGGTTGGATAGATGTTCCGTTATCCCAACGCCTGGAATCGTCTTTGGGGCGACCGGTGACGTTGCTCAACGACGCCCGCGCCGCCTGCTTCGGAGAGCATTGGGTTGGTGCGGGACGCGGGGTCGACGACTTGGTCATGTTCACGCTCGGGACGGGGGTCGGCGGTGGTGTGATTTCCGGCGGTAAGCTTTTGTTTGGGCATTTCTCACAGGCCGGAGAGCTTGGCCACATCATCGTGAATCAGGGTGGCAGGGTGTGTGGTTGCGGCCAGGGAGGCTGTTTGGAAGCCTATGCGAGTGAGTCGCACATGGTCCAACGTGGGATCGAGCTTGGCGTATTCCCCGAGGGAAAGGCATTTGGAGTACCGGCGTTACTGGCGGCTGCGGGCTCGGGGAATGAGCCGGCCCAGCGCATCTGGGACGAATGTTGTTCGGCCATAGCTACCGCGTGTGTCACGCTCCAGCACGTGGTCAATCCGCGTCTTATTCTGCTTGGCGGAGGCGTGGCTGCTGCTGGGACGACCGTGCTTGAGCCGGTACGGCGGGCACTGGGCACTTTGACCTGGCAGATGACCCACGACGTGCCGGAGGTCGAATTGGCCGCTCTGGCCCATAGTGCCGGTGCCATCGGTGCGGCTGGCTGGTTTCTGCATCAACGGAACCGGGCGCGAGGTGGGTGTTAGTCGGCTCTTGAACCGGTAAGTTTGCGAATGTCTGAGACGATAGCCTGGCACATCTCCGCCAGTAGCCGGCTTTCTGCATGAGCGAGTGCGTCGTACGTCGTATCCGGAACTAATGTCGTTAGGGGATCATCCGTTTGGCCCACGGTGGTTCGTCCGGATCGTTCTCTGATGGTCCACTGTGCGACGAGCTCGGCCTCCCCGCCGGGAACACCATCGAACCGGCGGATGTCGACGCTAACGCTATAATCGAACGGACCAGTACTACTAACGGAGAGGGGGGCGACCCGTTCTGCCGGTAGCATGGCTGCTATGTTGGCCGCTAGTACGCGGGGGATACTATACTGAAGCGGCTCCGCCCAACGATCAAACTGCGCGAACTTCACGGTGTTTCCACCGATACGGCTCACCATTTGCTGGCGATCGAGGTAAGCAGGTACATGAACCGGACCCACGCGAACCGTTCGGCCCGATGGTTGGCCCGCCACTGTCGACTTATGCCTGGCGGTGGCGTTGAGCATGTAGTACCGGACCGCCTTACTCGATCCGCAGCCCATCGTGACTAGCAGGGACGCACCGCATACGGTCAACACATACGATCGGACGATCATCCGCATGGTCTATTCTCCATCTCCCGCCTTGCCGCGTAATAATGACTCGGGGTGTCTCTCGACATAGTCGGCCAGATCTCGCATTGATCTTGCAGCGGCGGCAATTTCGTCCAATGCGGTGTTCAAACGAAACTGCAGGGGTGAATCCTCAGCCACCGTACGGTCCAGCGTATCGAGCGTGGTTCTTGCCTGTTTCGTGGCCTCACGCAGCTCCGCCAGAGTGGATTGGAACTGCTTGCTGAGTGGACCGACCTCGCCATCGATAGTCGCGGCAAGATGCTGGTAATCCCGCAGTGCGGCGTCCATCCGGTCCTCGAGCTTCACGAGGGATTCGCGAACTTGTTTTAGCGCGGCGCGTCCCTCGTCGGCGGCCGCAATCACACTGTCACTGAGTGGGTCGATTTTGGCGTCAATATGCAGAACGAGTTCGTCCGCGTTCGCCAACACGACATCCAGACGCGAAATGGCAAGTTTCAACTCGTCCGACCGGATAAACCCATCTATCCCCCGTACCAGACTTCTAAACTCGGCAATCATTTCCTCGACCGGTAGTCGTTCAAGCTTATTGAGCACTTGCTCCATCGCAGAACGAACGGTGGGGATTTCCTGGTATCGTGGCTCGATCCCGAGGAGCCGTTCCTCCGTATCCTGTTTCGTATCCAGTTGGATCGCGAGTTGTCCCGTAATCAAGCTCTGAAGCACCAGCTCTGCGCGCAAGCCGTTATGAATCAGTTGCGTGATCGTCTCGGTGATGTTCTTCTCGCCTCCGACGGACTCGATCCGGTTGTCCAGCTCCACATACACCGGCGTAGTGACTTCGCCGTTCCGCGCATCATACCTTACAAGAAGATCAGACACACGTCCTACCTTGACACCCTTGAACAAGACAGGGGAGCCTACAGTTAGCCCGTTAAGTGAACCCTCGAAGTAGAGCACGAACGTGTGCTTCTCACTCAGAAACCGTCCACCGCCGAAACTCAACACGCCAATAAGAACCAGCGTGATCGCGCCGATCACGAACCCGCCCACTACGGCCGGACTAGCTTGTCTGCTCATGGGCACTCCTGTTGCAGAACTCGTGGGCCTCGCGCCTCACCTTATGCCTTTTGATTATCCGGGGCACCGCGCGTCAAAAAAGTGATCACTCGTGAATCCGTAGATTCCTTAAGCAAGACCTTCGGGTTCCCGTGTGCGATCAGCGTCCGCTCCTCGGCATCAAGGAACACGGCCGAATCAGCTATCGCAAAAATACTAGCCAACTCATGAGATACGACCACGATGGTCGATCCAAGCGCATCTCGCAACTGCAAGATCAAATCATCAAGCCGCCGTGAACTGATCGGGTCGAGTCCGGCTGATGGTTCATCAAAAAAGAGAATTTCCGGGTCCAACGCCATCGCCCGAGCCAAACCAGCACGTTTTCGCATTCCCCCGCTGATTTCGGAGGGGTAAAAATCTTCATAGCCCGCCATGCCCACCAGCGCCAGTTTCAACGACGCCACCTCTCGGATGTCTGCCGGGGTCAGGTCGGTGTATTCCTGAAGCGGGACGGCGATATTCTCCGCCAGGGTCATGGAACTCCACAAGGCACCGTTCTGATAGAGCACGCCGAACCGACGCATCATGCGCTCTCTCGTGGCAGGTTCAGCAGCCCAAAAATCGTCCTGTCCAAAATAGATTGTTCCCGAGGTAGGGCGTTTTAGCCCGATCAGGTGTCGCAGGAGCGTGGTTTTACCGCAGCCGCTTCCGCCCATGATCACGAAAACCTCTCCCCGGTTCACGTGAAAGTTGACATCACGTTGAATCACGAAATCACCATAGGCCATCGTCAGCGACCTGACCGTGATGTGGGGGTTGGCTTCGATCATGGAGAATACATCAATCCCGCTACATACCCAACACGTTGAACACCACGGCAAAGATGGCGTCTGCGACGATAATCCACACGATGGCCGTCACAACTGCGGAAGTCGTGGCTGAGCCTACCGCTTCCGAACTCCGTCCGCACTGCATCCCACGCAAACACCCGGACAACGCCACAATCACACCGAAGGCAACGCTCTTAATCACGCCCTGTAACAGATCCGACACGCGAACGGCCAACATGGTCTCCTCGATGTATTGCGACGGAGCCAAGTCCAGCATGAACACGCCCACGACGGCACCGCCGAGCATACCCATTAGATCTGCATAGAGACATAGCAACGGCATCATCAGCGTCAGCGCCAGTACCCGTGGTAGCACCAGAAACTCGGTCGGAGAAATACCCAGCGTTTCGAGCGCGTCAATTTCCTCGTTGACCATCATGGTGCCAAGCTGAGCCGAAAACGCCGCCCCCGTGCGACCGGCCATGATGATCGCCGTCATCATGGGGGCCATTTCTCGGGCAACCGCAAGCCCGACCAAATCGGCCACGTATATCTGCGCTCCAAACGGTCTCAGTTGAATGGCACCGACAAACGCCATAATCAACCCAATCAGGATGGCAATCAGAGAGACAATCGGAAGAGCCGTGGCTCCACAGTGCTGCGTGGTGAGCCAGAGGTCACAGGCTCGATATCGTGCGCGGCCCGCGCAGAATTTCGCAACGGCCAGGCAGGTACTGCCGACAAACTCGACCACATGACGACCGCCGTCCACCTGAGAAAGGAACGCTTGTCCAACCCGGGTTACCAACGGAAGTCGAGGTTGGGGGGGGCGTGTACCCTCCGCTTCGGGGACGGCCGCCGCGAGATCCAACAGGCGGCATACGCCGCTCGGCAGTCCCGTTCGATCGGCTTCCACACTCCGGAGCCGACATCCTTCCATAACGCTACGCAGAAAAATGAGCAGACCGGAATCCCACTCGGTCATGTCGGCAGTGTCGAAGGAAACCCGTTCGAGTGTGGGTTGCGCTGCCAGTTGGCGACGAACCGCCTCCGTCGACGGTAGCCCATGGTGCAATTTCCAGCTACCAGCTAGTCGAATCCGCAGGCTGCCGTGCTCGGGTCGCGTGACGGAAATCTGATGAGGCGCTTCCATGCGTATGAACGTGCCTTGTTTGGCGTTTGTTGTTCGGCGCAGCGCTTCCGTGCGACGCACCCCGCCGATGCGGCGACATCAGACCCTCGCCGTCATGAGGCTCGGTTTTAGCCGCACGTCACGCAGGCGTCAAGAAAAAACGGGATGAACCCGATTGCCCATGTGAGTCCGACTTGACCAGCTTCAGCCTGCGTGCTGCTCGTAGAGCGAGCCGCTCTTGGTCTTGAGGTAGTCTGAGAAGGGAATTTCCTCCTGCTTGAGAAAACCGGAAGAGGCCAGAGCACCGCTCGACACCATCTCCACAACGGCGCTGACGGAGGCAGCCGTCGTCCAGGAAATGGCACGCCACATCTGTCCGGCGATTTCGATCGGGTAATACGCCTTCACGAACTCCTCTCGGAATAGCTGGCCCTGTTTTTGGCCCTCTACGGCTGCGTGGACGTAGACGACATCCTCATTGACCGGCGGCTTGGCGTTGACCAGGATTTGCCCGGCCTGCTCGCGGTCATCACTCATATGAAGCTCGCTAAAGAAGAACTTCATCAAACGGCAATGTCCGGGGTAGCGCATCGTCTTGTAGTTGAGTTCCTTCACGCGACCCGCAAAGGTTTCGCACATCGTGCCGAGCCCACCGGAGGTCGTGAACGCCTCCAGTTGCAGGCCATTGATGACAATCGTCTCAAGCTGGGACATCGGCTGCACCCACTTGGCTTCGCTGTTACCAATGACCTCGCACTCGTTCAGGTATTCGTTCACCACGCCCTCAGCCGACCAATTGAACGCGTACCCGAGGAGACCGCGCGGGTGCTGAGGCAACGCGCCGACACGAAGCTCGATGCTGCGAAGCGATTCAAACCCCGTGGTAAGCGAGGCGCCTACGATACCGATAAAGCCCGGGGCCAACCCACACTGCGGGGCCATCACGCTTTTGCCCGAAGCGCTCATTTCGCGAATCGCCTGTGTGGTGGGTACATCTTCGGTCAGGTCGAAATAGTGAACGCCCAGCGCATGTGCCGACTTGGCAATGGTCAGGTTGAGGTGATACGGCAGGCACGACACGACGGCATCGACCTTCGAGAGCTGTGCCCGAACCGCTTGTTCATCAGTCACGTCCGCGGTGTCGACCTGATATGGCAATCCTTTTCGTGTGGCGGCATCCAAGCCAGTCACCGCAAAGCCGGCTTCATGGAGAATCGTTCCGACGAGCGAGCCGACCTTGCCAATCCCAACGACTAATACCTTTTTGATCAATGCGTCCATCAACAACCTCTTCTCGAAAACCACAGCGGCAGAGACGTCAATCCCACGCCACCCATGATACCACCAAAATAAGATACGCTCGGGTTCACCATATCACCAACACACTGTCCACCCGCTCCGGAACGCACACCTTTTCGAAGCGAGCCGGGTATCATAGCCGAGCGCATCCGATCCGCAACGCCATGAAGCGGCCACACACGGTCCGAAACACTATCAAGCCCCCTGCCGACGATACGGAACGAATCGGGAATCGTTTGTCGTGATGAGGGGGCCTCCGATGAGATCGACACAGTCCGGGATGGCCGGGAACACCGCATCCAGACATTCCGCGATGGCCCGTGGGTTTCCCGGCAGGTTGAGCACCAGAGACCGAGCACGAATGCCGGCGATTTGACGAGACAGGATCGCCGTCGGGACGTTGTCGACTGAGAAAGCCCGCATACGCTCGCCGAAGCCGGGCAGCAACTTTTCGCAAACCCGCTCAGTCGCCTCCGGTGTGACGTCTCGCCGTGCGGGACCGGTTCCGCCGGTGGTAATCACCAGGCTGCACGCGTCGCGATCACACATTCGGGAAATGGTCTCTGCAATGAGATCCACCTCATCTGCCACCATGGCGGCGACGGGGTTCCACACGCACGTAAGCACCCCTTCCAGGTAGGCGTGAATCGCCGGGCCGCCGCGATCCTCATATTCACCACGGCTGGCACGATCAGATACGGTGAGGATGCCGATGATAAGGGGAGCCGTGTCAGTCAAGATGAATCTCTCAATGTAAGCCGTAAAGGAGTCAGCGAATCGCGCCGACGGCACGCTCCACAGAATCCAAGACCGCACTAGACCGAAGCAGGCAGAGCGACCGTTGGATGTCTTCCCCGTAAAGCCGGTCTTCTTCTGCATGGTCGATTACTGTACGCACGGCATCGTGAGCCACTCGCGCCCCAGTGCCTGAAAGAAGCGGCTTGCGAAAATCCAACGCCTGCGCCGCGCACATTTGCTCGATGGCCAGGACCGTCTCCGTGTTTTCGAGAACCGTCATACACTTGACGGCCGCCCGTGCCCCCATGCTCACATGGTCCTCCTGCCCGAGCGACGTGGGAATCGAATCCACGGACGCCGGTGTACAAAGCCCTTTGTTCTCGCTGACCAGGGCGGCGGAGGTGTACTGCGGTATCATCAACCCGCTGCTGACCCCGGTGTCCTTGAGGAGTAACTCCGGAAGCTCTGCAACGCCGCTCAACAGCAAAAACGTCCGTCGCTCGCTAATTGATGCCAGCTCGGCCAGGGCGATCGCCAGATAGTCCAGCACCAGTGCCAACGGCTGCCCATGAAACAGCCCACCGCTAATCACCGTCTGATCGTCCAGGATCAATGGGTTATCCGTGACTGAATTGATCTCCGTTTCGATCACGTCGGCCGCATGTCGCAGGGCGTCACGAGAGGCACCATGAACCTGCGGCACACATCGCAGGGAATAGGGATCTTGGACGCGATCACAGTTTTCGTGGGATGCAAGAATGTCGCTCTCGGCCATGAGCCGCCGGATGTTTTCTGCGACTTCGACCGCACCGGGATGAGGACGCAGCGCGTTCAAACGCTCGTCAAAGGGCTGCAAGCTACCGGCCATGCCGTCCAGCGACATCGCGGCAATGACATCGGCGTGTTTGACAAGCCGCCGCGTGCGAATCGCGATCGACACGGCGTGAGCGGCCATGAACTGCGTCCCGTTGATGAGGGCCAGGCCTTCCTTGGGACCGAGCGTGATGGGTTGGATGCCCGCTTTCTCTAATGCTTGTTCCGCCGCGAGTTCGCGACCGTCGCAACGAACGCGGCCTTCGGCGATCATCGGGAGCACCATGTGGGCCAGCGGTGCCAGGTCACCACTCGCGCCGAGCGAACCCTGCATCGGAATCAGCGGAAGGACGTCCGCATTGAGCAGGCTGACTAGGCATTCCAAAGTCCGTCGAGATATTCCGCTGAAACCATGCGTCAGAGAATGTACTTTCAGGAGCATGATGAGGCGAACGATCGCGTCGGGTGTAGTGTTCCCAACCCCGACAGCATGAGACACGATCAGATTACGTTGTAACTTCGCAAGATCATTCGCCGCGATGCGTTTCCGACACAGCTTGCCAAAGCCCGTATTGATACCGTAGGCCGGGCTATCACCGTCGGCCAGCCGCAAACACCGCGAGGCCGATGACTCAACCCGCTGCCACGCCGCATCATCAATATGCACATCGAGTCGAGTGTCGTACAGTCGATCAAAATCTTCCAGCGTCAGCCGCCGACCGCTCAGAACGCACCTGATCGCCTGCGGTCGCGGAGAACAAGTCTCGTTTGGATTGTCGTTCTTGCTGCCCATAGCGACCCAGTATATACGCTTGTGGGACATTCGTCAGCCGTGATATGGCTATCCAACTCGCAGAACCGCATCTTATCGCTGCTTGATTATCGTGTCGCCGAATCCGGCAGATATCTTAGTTTTGATTCGGGGCACGGTATGCCCACGAATTGATCCGAGTTTGATACGACCCAGGAGTGATGAGGAATGGCGACAACTACCGCGACATTGTTTGATAAAATCGGCGGCGCAGCGGCAGTAGAGGCTGTTGTCAAGGAGTTTTACACAAGAGTTCTGGCCGATAAAGACTTGAAAAACTTCTTCGACAAGACCGACATGGACGCCCAGACCAAGTCCCAGATCGACTTCATCACCATGGCGATTGGCGGCCCCAACCACTACGAGGGAAGGCCCATGAAGGAAGCCCACCAAGGCATGGGGATCACCGATATGCACTTCGACAAAGTGGCCACCCATCTGGTCGAGACCCTGGCATGGGGGGGCGTGGGACAAGATGAAATCGACCAAATTGTCAGCGTGGTGGGACCGCTCAGAGCCCAGATCGTCGAAGTGTAATCGGATGGCCTACTCCATTCCCTCACGACAGCCCTAGGAGTCTGTCCGAGAAACGGGCTGAACCAACGGGATCAGGGTTGGGGCATTGGCCAGTCCGCTTCGCGTCCGCGCGGGGGTTTGAGAAACCGGAATCAGCAAGACCGCCAACGTCATGGGGCGCCCGCTGATCATGG
>JAJRSP010000014.1 GCA_024278775.1 Planctomycetota bacterium | reverse complement strand
TGGATGTGGTCGTTGCGGAGTTCAACGACCGCCGGTTCGAGTGGTACCTTGATCCGCAACAGGAGGGGCTCCCCGTGATGGCGGCGCTCTACCGGGGTGGCGATCTCATCAGGCGATCGGAGACGCGGTACTCGGAGATCGGCGGCAGGCTCTTCCCGACCACCGTGGAGTTCTACGGACGCGACTCCGCGAGTCCCAGCCGCGCTATCGATGTCGAGCGGGCCACGTTCGACAAACCGTGGCACATGCAGTCCATCGGACCGAATGACATCGGCATCCTCTTCGGAACTCAGTTGTGGTTGTACGCCGACGAGAAGGACGGGCTAACGTGGAGGGACAGTCCGTTGTGTTGGGACGGGGCCGAGCTTCTCACCGGCAGCGAATACTCCGATCTCGTCGAACTCTTCGGCGTTCGCCCTGATCCGTTGATTTCCAAGCTAATCGGTGAGACGATCAACATGACCGCCGAGGAGTACATTGAGTATATCGACCGAACTATGGTGTGGCGTCGGGAAGCCTATTTCAAAAAGCACGGAAAGCGGCCCTGGCTCGACGCGCCGCTCGGGCGGGTGCCGGGGGAGAAGGACGAGTGGGACGTCTACGTCGAAAAGTTTATTAAGGAACACAAGCTGGTTCCGGCCGCGGTCAAGCGTGCCAGGGATATCCTTGATCGCAGCAAGAAGCTACGAGACCGACACGAACGCAAGAACGCGGCCGCCATCCGCGAGGCCCAGCGCGACGGTGACAAGGAGAAACTCGCTCACTACAAGGGCATCACCAAGCGCATCTTTGACGAAGTGCTCGTTCGCTCTCTCAAGGGCCTGATCCCGAAATCCGAACAGAAGAAATCATCGGAAAAACTCGCCAAGAAAAAAGAAAAATGAACGTAGCGCGGCCCACGCCTGCCGATACCGTGTCTCCGGGATCGTGCCCGATCGGCGGTACCACCTCGGGAAGGGATCGCGGTGTGTGGGATGAATCTCGAACCTGTGTGGCATGCCCAAGCTGGAGGCGCGGACATGAACTGACGACCAACCGAAGACATGGCCGCGCTTTGCTTGGCCATACCACCCAGTGCTGGCGCGCCGGGATGTTCGCTCTGCGCGTTACCGTAGCGCGGCGGCGAGGATCGTGATGTCATCGCTCTGCGCGGCGGCCCCGGCGAAGGTGGCCACACGCTTACGCACCTGCTTGATAAGCGCGGCTGGGTTAGTCTCGGCGTGCTCGGCGAGCAGCGAGATCAGCCGGCCTGTGCCAAACTGGTTTTGGTCCATGTCCATCGCTTCGATCACGCCGTCGGTATAGCCGAAGATCGTGACCGGCCCGGCCCCAAGCTCCACGGTATTCGTGGCAAACTCCGCGTCCTCCACAACACCGAGCGGAAAGGTGGACTCACTCTCGATCGACGTCGGTGGTGTGTCGTTGTGATGAATGAGGATCGGCGGGCAGTGCCCCGCGCTGGCATAGTGCATCCGTCTGGCCACCGGATCGATCAGGATCATCAAAGCCGTGATAAACTTGGAGGTGTCGGTGTTCCGGTAGATAAGCTGGTTCCACCGCTTCAGTAGCTTGCCGGGGTCGTCCGATTCATCGATGGTCACCCGTACGGTGGCCTGAAGGTTCGCCATGAGCATCGCCGCCGCGACCCCCTCGGCGGTCCGCACGCCTACACCTGGCTTCAGCTATACGAGGTGTGCCGGCGTACCATGCCCGGCGCGCGTCCCGGCAAACCGTTCGTCCCGCTACCTCCGACGCTGGCCAAGATCATCGCGGTCGTCTCGGCACCTCCGATGGCACTAGCCGAACTGGCCATTCCGCGGCTTGGGATGTTTCGCTTTGACGGCGTGCAGGTAGACATGGCCGCTCAAGACACCGTGTGCGATCACACCATCGCAGAGGCTGCGTTTGACATGCGTATGCGGGGCTTCGAGCCGGAACTCACAGTGTACGCAGACGGCATTGGCTAGCCGGACCGGAATCGGGTATGCTCCGCAGCGTGGTTGGTGAACGCTACCGGATGCTCTGGTTTGGTGGAGCGAAATGAAGCGCGTCAAGCCGATTGTGTTGATCGTTCGTGACGGATGGGGTCAAAACCCCTACCCGGAATGGGACCACGCCAACGCCATCCATCTGGCCAACACGCCGGTCGCCGACCGGCTCATGCAAGACTTTCCCCACGTGTTGATTAAAACATCCGGATACGACGTCGGCCTGCCCGACGGCGTGATGGGCAACAGCGAAGTCGGTCACCAAAACATCGGCGCGGGGCGTATCGTGGAACAAGAGGTGATGCGTATCACGGGCCGCATCAGCGACGGATCGTTCTTTACCAATGAAGTACTCCTCGGTGCTTTTGAGCGTGCTCGGAGCACCGGCGGGGCCGTCCATCTGATGGGATTGTGCAGCGACGGCCGCGTCCACAGTGACGTGGAGCATGTGTGCGGCCTGCTCGACCTGAGCCGCAAGCTCGGCTTTCCGGGCGATCGCGTCTTCGTACACGCCTTCATGGATGGTCGCGACACTTCACCGCAGTCCGGTGTGGGCTACATCGACACGATCGAAAAGAAGTGCCGCGAGATCGGTGCCAGCCCGGTCGCGAGCGTCATCGGCCGGTATTACGCGATGGACCGCGACAACCGTTGGGACCGCGTGGAGGCGGCCTACCGACTGCTCACACTCGGCGAGGGGGTCCGATTCGCCTCGGCCGATGCCGCACTACGGCACTATTACGAAAACCCCTCGGAGCCGAGTCGGTGCGGTGACGAATTTGTGTCACCCAGCGTCACGGTACCGGGTGACGGCGAGCCGGCGTGCATCCGCGATGGCGACAGCGTGATCTTTTTCAACTTTCGAGGTGATCGGCCTCGTGAAATCACCAAGGCGTTCGTGCTTGACGAATTCCCGATCAAGCAAGAGGCGGGTGCTGCCGCCCTGGGATTTGATCGCGGGGCAAAGCGGAACGTTCACTTCGTTACCATGACGGCGTACGAGCGGGGGCTCCCCGTGCATGTGGCGTTTGCCAAGCCGGACAAGATGACCGACACGCTCGGCGAATACGTGAGCACGCGGGGGCTGACCCAGTTTCGCTGTGCGGAGACGGAAAAATACCCGCATGTCACGTTTTTCTTCAACGACTATCGCGACGAGCCATCGGCCCGCGAAGATTGGCAGATGGTTCCCTCGCCAAGGGACGTCACCACGTATGATCAGAAGCCGGAGATGTCCGCCGCAGAGATCTGCGAAGCCGTGATGCAGCGCATCGGGCAGCAGAAGGATGATCTGATCGTGGTCAACTTCGCCAACGGTGACATGGTCGGGCACACGGGCAACCTCCGCGCGACCATCACCGCTGTCGAGACCGTGGACGCCTGCGTGGGGAACATCGTGGATGCTGTCTTGGAGCAGGGCGGCGGGCTGATCGTCACCGCGGACCACGGCAACGCCGAGCAGATGATCGACCCCAAAACCAATGGCCCGCACACGGCCCACACCACCTATGACGTACCGGTCATTGTCGTGGACCGCCGCTTTGCGAAGCGCCGGTTGCGTGGTGGCGGGCGTCTGGCTGACCTCGCGCCCACGCTGCTCGACATGATGGGGCTCGACAAACCCGGTGCCATGACGGGCGAGTCGCTCATCGAGACGGCACAGACTGTGACTGCAACCGGTAGAGACTGACGCACCCTTACGCCGCTTCGCGTCGGGGTGAGTCAGTGGCGAATCGGTTGTACATCCACGCCAGCAGGGCTCCGCAGATGAACCCGTCCGGTAGTGCCCAGAGAAACCCGATCAGGCTGCCTGTGGGGCTGATGGTGTAACCGCGGTATATCCGGCCAAGCATGGTCTGCTCGCCCGTGGACCCACCGAAGGCGATAATCCACCACGTCACACCGAGCACAGCAAACGCCCAGAACACACTGCCTGTGATTCCCATCGCTTTGACATCGAGTTTCATCACAAAATCCTCCACTTGGGAGCGGCTTGGTGGTGGTACTACTGTACGGCCTCGACCAGCCGGCTCATGGCCCTTTCATCCCGGCGAGATCAACCTCCGCGGCGATGTATCCAAACGCCGGCCACTGTGATCCACCGACGATTTTCCTGAACGTCAACTTTGCCTTTGCGACGTGTCCCTCGCATCGGTACCAGTTACCCAGGCCGTACAGCAGCGTTGCACGATCGAGCTCACTCGCATCGTCGGGAACAAGCTGTTCGGGCGGAATCGCACCCGCGTACATGCGCAATCTTCGATAATAGGCCTCGTTTTCGATCACGGTCATTCCCTGCTCCACATCGATGAGTTCACTTTTTGCGGCCGGGAGACGACCGATACGACGTAGTGACATGTACGTCCAATCCGTCAGCGCGATGCGGTTGTCGTCGAACACGCGTACATGCTTTTTCGCCTCTCGAAACGCCTTGACCGCGCCGGCAAAATCGCCGTCGAGGTAGCGGGCGACACCGAGGTGGTAGTAGATGTTGTATTTCAACGTGGTGAGTGGAGCCTTGACCCGGTTCGGTTGCCCGTCCTCTTCCATGACGTCCGCCGCATCGCGCATCAGCTCAGCCGCCTTCTCCAGGTCTGCAATCGCCCGGTCAAACTGCCGCACACTGATGTAACGGTGACCGCGATGCCGGTAGAGCGCCGCAGATTGGGGATGCTTCTTGATTCCCTCCGAAAACACCGCGATCGCCTCTTTCATCCGCCAGAGATAGCCCAGCCGGCGACCGACCCAGATGACGGCCTCCACGCTATCCGGGTGCTGCGCGAGTTCGGCCCGCGCGGCTTTCAAGTCAGCCTCGTACTTGGCCGTGTCTATTCCCATCGGTGAGGCGAAGAGTGGCTTGCCCAGCAGTGACACCACCTCCGGCGTTTTGCCAGCGTTATCTGCTGCAGAAGTCATCCCTCCGGAGGTCAACGACAGAATTGCGGCCAAGCAGGCCACCAACCGCACGCGAAAACTACAGCGAGTGGGAATCATCGAAGCGTTCCTTCCTTTTTCAATCACGTATTCTTGTACTTTCCTCAACGTCAGGCAATTATGGCGCGGGGTCGCTTCACCGTCTACTTTTTGCTCTTTCATACACGATGTCGCCACCCACGATCGTCATTACCGGCTTGACATCCCCCAAGCGGTTCTTGTCGATGGCAAACGGATCTTGATCGAGAATGAGCAGGTCGGCATGCCTGCCGGGTGTGATCGTGCCGAGCTTGTCTTCCATGCCGATCGCCTTAGGTGGAGCGGCCGTGTAGGCGTACAGTGCCTCCGCCACCGTCAGTGAGTGGGAGGGCAGCCACACCTCACCAGCGAGCGTCTTGGCGTTCACCGTAGAATCAATCCCCTTGAACGGGTTAAGCGTGACGACGGGCCAATCGCTGCCGAAGATCACCAGCGTCCCCGCGTCCACCAGTTGGCGATAGGCATACGACCCCCGCAGGCGCTCCCTGCCGATTGCCTCCTCCGCGTAACGCCCGTCGTCCGCCTTGTGATACGGTTGCATCGAAGCCACCACGCCGAGC
>JAJRSP010000013.1 GCA_024278775.1 Planctomycetota bacterium | reverse complement strand
GTCGAACAGTGCGTCGGATGGATGAAGGAATCGCGGCGGATCGGAACGCGATTCGAAAAATTGGCCGTTAACTTCCATGGGATGCTTCAGTTGGCAATGATACGGCGTTACCTCAAAATACTGTTTTCAGACAGAGCCTAGTACCGCGCTTCATAAGTTCCACGACTACCTGAGCCGCGGGTTTCGGCCCGCGCGGTTTCGGGAATTCGTGCGAGGCTCGGTGTTCCAGCGCTGCGCAAGCCAACGCATGCGGCGCGGGGAGAGATATCATAGTCACAATAGCTGTGAAACATGGTGCCAGGTCGTCGTCAAACCACTACTACGGTGTACATCGGCCACAGGCATCCATACAAGAGCCACCGCTGCAGACCCCCACGCCGCAGTCGCCGTTCACGACGCATGATGTCGCGCCGCAGATCACATCGCTGGGGCAAGTGCATGGTCCTGTGAAGGGGTACACGCCGTTCAAAAAGGCGCCCACGTCAGCAGAGATGTCCTTGAAATCCACGGGGGCATCTGGACGAACCAGGTTTGGCTGAAGCTGAGTTCGTGCTTTGGGGATGGCACCTGGACTGTCGAGGAATTTGGCTACGATCGCAGTAATGTCGACGAAGTCGGGCTGAACAATCGCAAACTCCGACAAAAACTGCTCGGTGACGTCACCCCAATGGCTCGTGGTGAGTGTGAGGGGAGCACTGAAATCTGATTCGACGTTTACATCACAAGTACAACGTATGGCTTGTATTTCGTAAATTGAGTTCGGCACGATCTCGCCACCGTAGATCTGTACCCGGTCAAAGGCGCTCCAATCCAAACACACCGGGTTGCAACTGGTGTTGGCGGCAAAGTAGGTGGTCCCCTGGTTTGGTGAATCCGTGAACTCGGCCGGGGCACCGATCCATCGCGTCTGCCCCTCAAACGCGGAAAGATCCGGTGAGCCCACGGGCAATCCGCCGGACGGGTTGAGGAGCGAGACGAGTTTCAGGCGGATGGCGATCGGCTCGACGGCAGGGGGCGGTACGAAGGACAGGTAACGACTTTTGTCCAAGGCCGCCGGAACCGCCAGCGGGGGGTCCTGCCGGCAGAAATTCTGTGAGGGATAATCCCAGCCGATTGCGTCAAACATGTCGGCATCAGACTGACGGTAGAAGTCCGGAAAGAACGATTGCTGAGAACTCAGTGTCGGATCCATGATACCAATCGGCGGGTTCTGGTCGCGAAAGTGCGACGCCTGGTTCGGCTGACCGTCCGACATCCGATACTCGACTGAGATGAGGTCGGAGTTCACATCGTCGGAGGTCAAAGGCGCGTTCTGGTCCACCATGCGCGGCTCAACCTGAAAGTCTGCAATGGTATCCGGGTTGTGGTTCGTTCCGGATCCGTCGCTTCTTTGGAACCGGTACAAGTCCAACGTTTCCATGTCTTTGAAGCGGAAGTCCGCCCCGGACGTGAAGCCCAAAGCGTGCCCGACTTCATGCACGAGTACCGACTGAAAATCCCACGTGCCGCTGTTGACACCCGGTAGTGTGTAGTCCCAGGGGAAATTAGTATTGAAGGTCATTGACGCCGCCGAACCAGTGGCCACTCCAATGTACGAGTTATAGTTCGCGCGCGTGACAAACACGCGCCCTTCGTTCGTGATCACTTCACTGTTGCCGTCGTACCGGACGGCCAGCGTGCTCCCGACAGGCAGAAAGCTCTGAATCGAGTCGTCGATATCCATGTCCGCTTGCAATGCATCGCGGGCCGAGCTGTACGCGCTGGAGAGATAGGAACTTCCTGTGGCACCCAAGACGCCACCCCCCATCGGTGCGAATTGCAGGTTGATGAATACGGTCACCGGGTCATCAAACAGCGCTTCCAGGTAGGCCTCTACCTCGGCGATGGCCGTGGCCGCGCCGGCAGGTAGCCCCGACAAAAAGTTGAATCGGATATCCAATCCCGGGACCGCAGCCGCTGCGCCGCCGACCGGTGGTTGTCCGAGCAAACGAGCCGCCTGTTGTTGGGCCGTGGCGATTTTTTTGAGCTGATCGATGGTCAACGAACCGCTGGCCGTTCCGCACATCGGACGCCAAACCGTTTCGGCAGGTAACTGAGCCGCGGTACCATCAACGTACCGGATCACAGCGGCGGGAGCTTCCGGGACGACGTATCGAGTCGCAGGACTGGACACCTGAAACCACTCGGGTGTAGCGATGACGATATCCGGAAGGTTCTGAATCTCTTGCCGCATGGCTTCGATATCAAAACCATTGGAGGTCGTCAGATCTATCGTAGATTGAGGTAGGGCGGCCGAAGGATTGCCCTGACTGGTCCTGCTTGCGCTAGACGCACGCGTGACGCGAAGTCGTGGAGCCACGGCGAGCATCGTACCGCCTTTCGCCAACGACACCGGGGCGGCGTAATCAACACCGGGTAACGACAGAATCTGCTGGGCGAGCCGGGCACGAACCGGCAAAGTGGCCGAATCGGAGGCATCCACAAGAAGTGTCCCTGCGAGCAGAGAGGACTCCACACGGGTCGCGTCCACACCGAGCGCCGCGATGGCATCTCGCACTTCTTGCTCACGTTGGACGTCCTGCAAGACCACGGCGATCAGTCCGGTTGGCGTGAGTGTGGTGGTTGACGGGTCCACAGCTTCAAACCGATATCGCAACTGTTCCAAGCCGGCGGCGTGGACCAGAACGCCTTGTCCCAACGTGCATATACCGAACGCGATCACACCAAGAAGTCGTCTCTTCATCTGTTTTGCTCTCTTTCGTAAGGCGTACAGCCCCCGTTACAGTCTGGAAAAACCCTCTGGCAGGATGCGCCAGTGTAACCGAATGGGTTCGTCTAGACAAGTCCCTTTCGAGAAGAACGTCCGAAAATCAGCACTGTGCCTCGCTACGCAATGCTCATAGGGTTGTACTTTTGTTAGGGCCGTGTGAAAAATTGCTGAAACACTTGGAAGTCGCGGAGGTCGATCGTCCAACTGCCGTCCATATCATAGGCGCTGAGGCATATACGCTCCGGGAATCCATCAGGTCCACCCTGCCCCAGTAGAAGGCAATTCTGAAGCCCGATGTAATCCGCATGAGTAAGTTGGCAGTCCTGATCCATGTCACCTTTGGGGCTTCCGTTGGCGAAGACGGGCGTGCCCACCGGGGTAAAGGGACAGGCATCCGCAGCGTCGACCACGCCGTCATTATCGGAGTCATTGTCGCAATTGTTGATGATACCGTCTCCGTCGAAATCGCTATCGCAGCGGTCGATCAGGCCGTTACCGTCGCAGTCCGCCGCGTTGCCGGCAAGGAGTTCACAGCCATCTGCGATTCCGTTGCGGTCACAGTCAACGTCACACATGTCGGGAACGCCGTTACCGTCGCAATCGGAATGGGTGCCGTTGGTGATGTCGCAACTGTCGGCGACGAGATTGTTGTCGCAGTCAGCCTCGCATTCGTCCGGTATTCCATTGCCGCTGCAGTCGCTGCTGGTGCCGGAGATGATATCGGTGGCATCATCCACGCCATTGCCGTTGCAATCGCCGAGGGCGGCCGCGACGTTGAGCACGCCACCACTGACCAGCCATGGCGAAAGTGCGGCGACGGGGCGGACGGTCGAAATCAGGCGATCGCGAACCTCCGCCGAGCTGAGCCCCGGAGCGTATCCCATCAGCAACGCGGCCGCGCCGGATACATGGGGCGTAGCCATTGACGTTCCGCTGTTGTACCCGTAGCCGGGTGAGAACACCGTGCTGTAGATCCCCACTCCCGGTGCCGCGAGGTCCACCGAGAGGAGACCGACATTCGTAAAATCAGCGAAGGCGTCGGTACCATCGGTGGCGGCGACGGAAATAATGTTGGGCAGATCATAGCTGGCCGGGTACGATGGGGTCGTGTCGTTGTTTTCCGTGTCGTTTCCAGCGGCAGCAACAAAGAGGTGCCCGATGGATTGGGTCGCCTCAATCGCATCGAACAGAGCCTGAGAATAGGGACCACCGCCCCAACTGTTATTTGAGATGGGAATGTGATGGGCCACCACATAATCCAGCGCTTCAATAGCATCAGAGGTATTGCCCGATCCGGAGGAGTCAAGAAACTTCAAAGGTACGATCTTACATCGCCACGCCACACCGGCGACACCGATGTGGTTGTTGCCGCGCGCACCGAGGATGCCGGCTACGTGGGTGCCGTGGGAATTATCATCCATGGGGTCGCCATCATGATTCGCAAAATCGTAGCCGAAGACATCATCCACCCAGCCGTTGCCATCATCGTCGATTCCATTTCCCGCCAGTTCGAGTGGGTTGACGTGCATATTGTCGACGAGGTCGGGGTGGGTGTAATCGACGCCGGAATCGATCACGGCCACCATAATCGAGGGGGTTCCGGTATAGGAATCCCAAGCTGATACGGCGCGAATGTCGGCACCGGGAGTGTCTCCGAAAGTTTGTCCCGTATTGTGCATGCCCCATTGCAATGAGAACGACGCATCATTGGGAATCGCCAAGGCATGCACCGTGTAGTCCGGTTCCGCATAGAGAACGTTCGGGTTGCGGCGGTAGGCGGCAAGGGCATCCGAGATGGTGCCGCGTGGTATGCGTACCAGTGTAAGCCGATCGACACAGCGAAAACTCTGAATGGCAACCGCACGGTCTACGCCAGCGCTGGCGGTTTGCATGGCGGCCACGGAGGTGCCGGGCTTGAAGCGCACCAGGACACGCCCGGGGTGGTGTGGTGCCAGCGGTTGAAGTTGAGCCTGAGAACGTGTTGTCGCGGCCAGTAAGCAAACTGCCACCACGAAGCAGACGCCGGTTGGGCCAAGCCCGGCGGGAAGTCGTGACCGGCTCTGCGAGCGGTCGTTTGGTAGACATTCAGCTTCAGCCACGAGGGTTCCTCCAAAAAAGCGGCAGGCCAGCATCATTCTGGCCCAACTGGCGAGTCAAACCAGTACCATTGTATCAATCACGGCAACATAGGCAAAATTGCAGAAAAATGTGTGCGGGATAGGTGGGGGCGTGTCTCTGAATGCGGTTTGGGGCCATTTGGTACCATTTCAGCCTTAGCCCGCATTATTCATTGCTTGGTTGTGACAATCTCTGACCGACGATTCGATGCCGCGGGGACGGACTTGTGCCCCAGGAGGGGTGGGCGTGCGCACAAAACCCCCTTTCCCCCATGAAAAAACCGGCGTGTCAGAGGG
>JAJRSP010000012.1 GCA_024278775.1 Planctomycetota bacterium | reverse complement strand
AAAGCCAATCTGAGCAACAGCCTGTCCAACCATTAACGACCTCCTTGTCTTGGGATAAGTGTTTCAGCAACCGTAGTTTATCCCACAAGGAGGTCGTAAAAAAGGGGAAAGCTTGAATAATCCGGGCTAGACGGGCAACATGATGCCGACAGCTTGTAGCTCGGACCATTGCCTGACATTCACACACGGAACGATTTATCGTCGGGCGGTGCCTGATCTACGTCGCTCTCCGCAAACGATAGAACTACTGCATCAAGCAGTCCCGAAGACCGGCAAAAAGGTCGGCAGCATCCGAACCTGACGCCGTGCCGCTCATCGTAAAGTCGCACCCGGTGGCGCCGCAGGTGACACTCCCGCTTACCTGGTCGCTTCCCCCGACAAAGTGGTCGAGGGCGTTGGGAAAACAGTTGACGGTTTCTCTAACGCCTGCCCAGAAGTTGTCCCAAAAACCGGCAACGCGTACTTCGACATCAACGCCAACAAAGTCGAGTGTCAATGTGGCACTATAATTGACTCTCGGCGTATCATTCATCGCCAGAAACGCTTGCTGAATCGCCAGGTTCACTTTCATCGACCGCGAGAGCAACTGGAAAACACGCACCATATCCGCATCCGTCAGGCTGCCTGAGTAGATGAGAGATTTGGCAAAACTACGAGAAAAATGACCGCTTTCCGCCAGCTTCGTTAGGTCAACGTGGCCTTCCACGTCGAAACGATCGCCGCGGCTCACGAGGGTTACGCCGATGTCCGCATTCGCCGCGTCGATCTGCTGGTCTTCGGTAGCTTCCATAAACGCCCGGATCACAAGGCTCGAATCCCGCGAAAACCCTAGCGATTCAGCGGCGAGCCACTGATCCGTCGTGGGTTGGGCACCAAGCTTTGCGGCCTCCGAGTCGAGAAGTTTTGCGCCCGCAGCGAACAGCTCCATGAATTCCGGAAGAGACGGATGAGCCACTCCGGCGATTATGATATCCGGTCTCCCCAACCTGATGCCGTCGACTTGAGTTTTCTGTTCCGCGCTGTTACGCCCCAGGGCAAAGGAGAGACCAGGAAGCAACACCAACAACACGCCGAGACTGGCTTTGAATGGCATGCTCTACATCCTCCGAAATGTGGATTATGGAATGCTTCATCGCGTGGCCACCCACGCGGCAAGACATCCCATCATAATCGCCCCCCCGAGCTAGACAACAGAATTCCTGGAAAAAAAGAGACCCGTGACTGATTGCTAACGAGGCGGAGCGAGACGAACACTTCCAAGCCCTACGCCATGTTCAGCACACCCCATACGAAGAGAGACGGTCCCCACCTTTCGGGGGAACCGTCTCTGTATGCACCGATAACGCATGGCGATCGGCTAGTGAAACGAGGACTGACAATCCTTCAGCCAAGCCGCACAAGCGATAGCCGCGGCTCGATCGTCATCACTACCTATACATAGAGAAAACAAACGTCGGCAAACAGCATCCTTCTTAGGAGTCGGTTCCGCCCGTGCAACGGCACCCATCCCCGCGGGGACTGCTGAATTCATGACAAGCGTCTTGACCATGACCTCTCCCACGTAAAGGAAGAACACCACACCCTCATCGTCAATGAGAACGTCAGCACCAGTGAAGGTGAGTGGAATACTACCTCCACCAACAGTGGCACACGAGGTATCGACGCCCTGGACAGGCATAGCTTGAACACCTTCCACCACCTCTCCGGCGGCCCGCGACAAAGCAGAGGACACCTCTGCCGTCAGCACTGAGCGTGCAAGCTGTGGGCGATCGAAACGCGGCACAGCACCGAAAGAAAGCAACGCTTCCTCACCGGACCGGGTTACAAATACAAAGGCCTTGACATTTATTCCATCAAAATAATCAGCGCTGTCCACTTTCCACTCTGTGCCATCAAACATGCCGCTCAAACTGACTCGCATTCCATCTTCACTCATCAGTTGGAGCGTACGGAAGCCGTTCGCGCCGTGTGTCAACTCGATCGACATAGCCCCCTTGTCGACTTGGCTGACTGAAAGCGAATCCAAAACCAGCATGGCAGCCGAGCTTGAAAGCTGCTCTACCCGTTCAGCCCCACCGAGTTCGGCAAGACGATTTCGAACTGCGGACTCGTGCCTGCCCATGTCGTCAACTTGGACTATTTGGTCCTTACCGTTACGCTCCTGGGCAAGGGATAGACAAGGAAGCAACACCAACAACACGCCGAGACTGGTCTTGAATGACATGTTCCTATCGTCCTCCGAAATGTGGGTCATGGTACGCCGCATCGCGTGGCCACCCACGCGGCAAGACATCCCGTCATATCGCCCTCAACAAGACATGGGCCTCAACGCAAGCCCAGCGTAGCTCAGTCACGGACTCGGACCAACTGAATACGGGGGCTGAGGATACCTGCTCCGTATGTTGCGTCCAGCCAGCGCCTGAACTAATCGTCATAATACCCCCCCCCCCCCCGAGCTAGTCAACAAAAATCTTGAAAAATAAGAGGCCGGTGACTTTCGCCTCGACGGTTTACGCACCGGGGGGTGGCGCTAACGAGGTGGAGCGAGCCCGTAACGAGATGAATACTTCTAAGCCCTCCGCCATGTTCAGCCCACCCGATACGAACAGAGACGGTCCCCACCTTTCGGGGGAACCGTCTCCGTGTACACCTGATACGCATGGCAAGCGGCTAGGACGCGCGCCACACGGTGATGGCGTATGTTACTTCGGGAACGTGAAGCCGCGGCCTTTGCAGGTCGGGGCCGTGGCAACCATAAAGTTACCGTTCTTCGTGCGGCAGACGGCCTTGATGCTGGACTTGCCGAAACGCTTGCAGAGCACGGTCTTACAGGAAGTCGGGCTCGCTGTCTTGGTGTTGAAGTTGCAGTTGGCGGTCTTCGCCCACTTGGCCACCTGTGTGCGGCTGACGGTCTGGACGATCGCGCCCTTGTTGATCCAGTTAGCGAAGGTGTTGAAGGTTGCCGGCTTGGGACGAGTAAAGCTGCCCGTGGTCGCCTTCGCCTGGTTGCAGAGCGTCTTGAACGAGCAAATCTTGTTCTGGAAGTCCTTGCAGACCTTCGTGTACGTCGCCTTACCGCTGGTGTTACTGTTCGTAGCCATTTGTGTCTCTCCAAAGAAAATAGACAGTCCTAAAATTCGTCATCTCGGTCGGATACCTCCGACGCCGGGTTCATCGGACCGACCCGAAGCGCTCTTGAGAAACGCCCCCCCCTACAGACCTCAAAGAAGATGGGTTTCAAAGGGAATTCGGGCTCTCCGGACACGTACGGCCCGCCGAAAAGGTGCGTATCATGGAGGATGCCGGCGACACAAAAACCGCGATTTTCAGGCAATAAACCGGAAAACTAAGTCATTTCGCAGCAACGGTACGGACGGCGACCAGCGGCACGCCCACTGCAACCACGCGACCGGAGTTGGTGAGCCGCACACATGAAAAATATTTGGAAAAAAATGAAAAATCCGCGATGCGCTACCGATTGAGCAGCCGCGACTGCGGGACAACAGGGTACTGAGTGAAAAAGGTAAGAGCCTCTCGGCACAGTCAAACTTACTCCGCATCAAGAAGCGACGCATGCTCGCGAAGATGCCGCAGCCCCTCAAACAACCGTGACTTGACGGTGATCTCCGGCAGGTCGAGCACTTCCGCAACCTCCGCACGGGGAAGCCCTTCCACATAACGAAGCCGGAGCACCTCTCGTTGCCCCGGCGACAGTTCGTCGACCAACGTGGCAAGCTGAGAACGCATCTCAGACTTTACCATCCGGGTTAAATGTCCGGTAAGCACCTCGCACACTTCCGATTCGGCAACAATCACCTGACCATCTTTCCGGTTGGCGCGGGCACGGAGCATATTCAGGCACACGTTGCGTGCGATCTTATAGAGCCAGGGACGAAAGAAGTCCGGTATTCGATCGGCAACGAGTACGCGATAGCAAACCTCTTGCCACGCGTCCTCGGACTCCTCCGTTCGTCCCAGGTAGCCCCAGCAGAATCGCTGTATCGGCTCTCGAAAAAGCTCGTTGAGCAACCCTCCGGCCGCGGCGTCCCCCTGGCGGAGATGCTCGATCAGCGCCGCCGTACGCTCATCAGATGTCGGAGGATCTGTCTGGCTCATTTGCGAAAGCTCCCAGAAAAGCCATACCTGTTACCGTACCGGTTCCCACTCGGAGTGATACGGTGGTAGTACCACGTTTCGCAACCATGGCGACTACAATATCTCTCCCCGAGCCGCATGCTTTTGATTGCGCGGCGCTGGAACACCGAGCCTCGCACGAAGTCCTGAAACCGTGCGGGCTGAAGCCCGCGGTAGTCGTAGAACTTATGAAACGCGGTAGTAGCTTATCTGGGAGACGTTTCTCACGATACCCCACTCTTCCAACTCGCTCGGTCATCGGTGTGTGACAGAATCGGCAACCGTGACAGGCGGTGGGGCCGGGGGAACCGCCTGCCCTACGTTGGTGCCGCCCCCTGGGTTCTGCGTCCTTCGATCATTGGGAGGGGTCAGGCAACGCCCCGGACCGCAGGTGCCGGAGTTCTGTGCCGAGCGCCTTCGCCGCTTCATCATCCTCCCACGATTCGTACAAACTACTCAGAAGAGAAAGCGCTTTCTCCAAACCGCCGCGCGGAGGATCCGACATCGTCCTGAAGATTTCGGCCGCATCCAACAATAACGCTTCCGCCTCCACCTCATCGGCATCCGTTCGCTTCGGGCGCGCCAGAAGCACGCTTGCCAAACCGACCTCCGCCGGTGCCGATCGAGCATCAAGCCCCTGTCGCTGAAAAGTGGCCAGGCAGCTACGGTAGCGCCGCTCCGCTTCCCGAAGATTGCGAAGACCCGTCTGCGCGGCCAGCACATCCGCGAGCCGCATCTCCGTCGCCGCCTCGCTCAGCTCTTGCATCGTGGTGACCCGCCGCGTGGCTGCGCGTCGCTGTTCGTCGAGGCGGCTGTATGCCGTAGACAACACCCCGACAAACAGCACCAGTGCAACAACGGAAACCGCCACCGCACTATGCCGCGTGGCCCATTTGCGTAGCTGGTAAATCAAACTCGGCGGTCTGGCAAGTATCGGTTGGTCAGTCAGATAGCGCGTGATATCATCCGAGAGGGCCGCTGCGCCTTGATAACGCCTGGCACGCTCCTTTTCCAAAGCTTTCATCGTGATCGTTTCCAGATCTCCTCGGAGTGAACGATCATACTGCGACGGACGCTCCGGAATATCCTCGCAAATCACTCGAACGGCCTCATGGAGCGCAGCCCGCGACACCGTCATCGGGAGGTGATCGGTCAACAGCTCATAGAGAATCACGCCCAGCGAATAGACATCGCTACGTACGTCGATTTCGTCGTCAGCCCCACGCGCCTCTTCCGGGCTCATGTACGGCAAAGTACCCATCAGACGCCCCACTTCGTTCAGCGTCGTCATGGACACCCCATCCGCATCGGTAATCCGAGCGAGCCCGAAATCCAGCACTTTCGGCGAGCCGTCTCCGTCGATGAGGATATTCGATGGCTTCAGATCTCTATGGATGACGCCGCGTTGGTGAGCGTACTGGATGGCCTCGCATACTCGAACAAATAACCCCAGACGCTCTGTGAGCGGCATGGCGTGGTGCCGCACATAGCTGACCAACGGCTCCCCCTGAACAAGTTCCATCACAAAATAGGGCTGACCGTCCGTCGTGCGCCCCCCCTCATAAACGGCCGCAATCGAAGGATGCTTGAGACGCCCGAGAATCTGAGCCTCGCGTTCGAAGAGCTTCAAGCGAAACTGGTCTACATAACCCTCCCCACGAACCACCTTAATCGCCACGCGACGGTTGGTGGCGGGCTGCTCCCCTTCGTAGACAATGCCCATTCCCCCCTGCCCCAGCCTCCGGTGAATCCGGTAGGGGCCTATCCGCTCCGGTACCGGTGGCTCCGGAGGTCGGGCCGCCTCAGATACGGCGGAGATGCCACGGCGGAAGTCGGCCGCTCGAAGCCGGCAAATCTCACAATGCTCCAGATGTTCGACCACATCCGGCGAATCACGATCCAAACCGCTCCAAAGCTCTTCTTCTGTCAGTTCACAGCTTGGCACAGTCATTGTCGCCTCGTTCGGACCGCCCACGACTACCTGTCGCTCACCACAGGATACCGCATTTGCCAGAAAACACCGTTTCACCTATCATATCGCGGGTTGCGGGGAGACCATTCCACCGGACGAAAGTTTTTTTCAGATTTTACCCGCCGAAACGGGTTTTGCTGTGTTATAGAGGTAGACGGCAGCGTGTGGCCGGTATGAGAATCGCCTGTTTTGCATTTGCACAACACCGGCGCGTGTTACGGACAGTCAAAGGAGACACAAGGTAATGTTGAACAAAATGGTGAGACGAGGCGGGCGGCACTACGGTGCGTTCACGCTGATCGAGCTCCTGGTGGTGATCGCGATCATCGCCCTCTTGATTTCGATCTTGCTTCCGTCGCTCGATGCTGCGCGTCGCCAAGCGAAACAGAACGCGTGCCTTTCGGGCATCAAGAACATCGCTACGAGTAGCCGCGTGTACGAAGCTGACGATCCCAGCGGTTGGGGAATCCCGGTTCATGCGAAGCAGTATCAGCAGTGCCCCGGCTTGGCCGCCGGTGAGATTTGTTCTTCACCCTCTTTTGTCGGTGCGTATGAGTGGGGCGGCAAGTCCGGCATTGGTCGTCCCGGTTATGTTGACTATCCCGGTCCTTTGGGCAGTAAATATGGTACTCGTGCCGGTTTCGGACCCTCTACCCGCCCCATGAATGCCATCCTCTACAAGGGTGGGTTCACCGACGCGTGGGCCTCATCTGATGGTTTTGACCGCCTACAGGCACAACGAGACATGGAGCTTGAGCTTGACCTGTTCAAATGCCCCGGAGACAACGGCCCCCCCGTGGTGCCCACTGCCCGGATTGGATTCAGAACAGCGAGCGTTCTTCCTACGACCACTTTGGCAACAGCTACGCCGCCAACATCTTTATGATCATGAGTACCGGCGGACCGGAAGCCAACATCATGAAAACCAACTCGCCGTATTTGCGTCCGGTGTCTCGCGTCCCCACTCCGGCTCGTACGCTCTATTACGAAGAAAACATCGGCCGCTGGGCGTGGTCTGCGCGGGATGAGATCCCGGAGTGCCAGGAAGGTCTGGGCTTACAGGGCAACGATCCAGGACCCACCAAGTCTGTCGGGGGATGGCACGGCAAGGATTGGAGCTATAACCGCGCTTTCGTCGACGCGCACGCGGAGTTCCAACGCATCCTCATTCAGGGTACCGAGAAGGATGGCTACTTCCAGCACTATCGCACTGAGCAGATTTATCCGGTCGGCTCAGCCGAGGCTCAGAGTTACAGCTGCATCATCGTTCGTGGCGACGGCTGGCAGAAGGACACGCTTCCGGCCGCTCTGATCAATACCGGATTGCGGTTCCCTGGATCCGGTCGCCCATCTTACGAGGATTGTGTGGGACAGTAGTTGATCTGTGGTACCGGGCTATCGCATGCCCACCATAAAACACACACTGAGATGATTTGTAGCACCGTCAGCTTGCCAAGCTGGCGGTGCTATTTTTCGCGCGTCGGGCGTACGCACCACAACCTGTGTCTCACGGCAATCGCTATGATGGCAACCCGGCATTAGGCTTATGACCCAGAACCAGCCAGCCAGCCCCGGCAAGCCTACTGGTACCATCGCCGCCAACGCGTGGCTCTTCATCGGTGTGGTCGCCGCCAGCCTCACCCTCGTGGGCGTGGCGTTTTACCCGTCTCTTTCCGGCAGCTTCGTCTGGGATGATCTTCCCACTATCGTCTGGAACGACGCCTATCGAGGCTTTGACCTTCGACACCTGCAATGGATGTTCACTACTTCGTACGGCGGCCACTACCAACCCCTCAGCTGGCTCAGCCTGGCACTGGATGAAAACATTTGGGGAGCGGATGACGCCTTCGGATTCCATCTGACCAATTTGTGGCTTCACGCGGCCACCGGTGTGGTAATCTTTTACCTTTCGAGACGACTTCTAGAGCCGCATCCACGTGAGCAGTCACCGTCTTCGTATAGTGTCCCCCCCCTCAATCCCCCCCTGGTCAGGGAGGTGGCAAGAGAGCCGGCCTTATTGAAAACGGCACCAGTAGCCAGCGGTCGTGCCAGCGCGACGCGATCCCACTGGATCGGCGCGGTCGTGGCCAGTGCGTTCTTCTTAGTTCATCCGCTGCGCGTCGAATCTGTGGCGTGGGCCACCGAACGGCGAGACCTCCTCAGCGGGTTTTTCCTCGCGCTCAGCGTACTGTTCTACCTCCACGGATTCACGTCGTACCGTCACGTCGAACGCCGACGATGGCTGACCGCGTCGATCGGGTGTTACGTGCTGTCGCTGTTGTCGAAGGCGACCGGCATGACGCTCCCGCTCGTGCTGTTGATCCTGGACGCGGTTCCGCTTGGTCGATTTCGCCGGAACCGTAACGCAGGCGGGCTGCGGGCCGTGTTCACTGAGAAAGTCTGGTATGCTGTTCCGGCCGCTGCGGCCGCCTGGCTGGCAGTTCACGCGCAGTCGCAGGCCGGAGCCATGTGGTCTTTTGCCGAGCACCCCCTGACGCTTCGCATCGGGCAGGCATTCTACGGGCTGGCGTTTTACCCGCTCAAAACGCTCTGGCCGAGCGGCTTGGTGCCGCTCTACGAGCAACAACCCCATGCGGCCATGCTCGACACGGGAAATGTGCTTGGTGGTGTCCTTGTCATCGGTGCCACCGTTCTCCTTTGGCACTTTCGGAAACGGGCACCAGCGTTGCTGGCAATGTGGGGTGCGTATGTCGTGCTCGTATCGCCCATGCTCGGTTT
>JAJRSP010000274.1 GCA_024278775.1 Planctomycetota bacterium | reverse complement strand
GGGCACCTCACCGAAATCAGCTCCAATCGGCCGTCACAGATCAGAATCTCACAGCACGGCATCCGGAAGATGTCGGGCAGGATGCCTAGGAGCCACCTCAGGCAAATGCACGCCGCAAGGGTAAACACGAACGAGCTACGAATCAAGAGGCGGGATGCCGCCCACGGTAGCGCCCGATCAAGCCTTCAGCCTACGACCCCACCTGCCGTTTCTATCACGGTCCACGTGACTACCCGCGCCTCGCGGCTACGCCTGTGGGAATTGCAGGTCGAGGATTTGCATCTCGACGCTTCGCCGGCCGTTGAACTCGTTGATGATCGGCTCAAACGCCACCCGGCAGCGGCGGTGCTGTTTCAGATCTTCGAGATGTTCGGCCAGCCCAAAACCAATCGCCCGAATCCGCACGCCGTGTTGTGTAAAGCTGGCCAACAGATGCTCCGCTCGTTTGCCGACGCATCGCGGCTCGTCCGCGAGATCCACCATCCCGGTCGCCAACTTCGGCTTGGGGTTTCCCGCCCCAAACGGACCGAGCGCGGCGATCTGTTCGGCCGTCTCCATCGTCAACTCGGGCAGCTCGACATCGGCGTCCAGTCGAAGCTTGGGGATCATATCCTGCGCAGTGAGCCGGTTGTTAGCGAGAGTTACGAACGCCTCGGTAAACGCCTCCACCCGGTCTGAGGCAACGCGTAAACCGGCCGCCATCGCGTGCCCGCCGTGCCCGGTCAGGTAGTCGCCACACTCGGCCAATGCCTGCGCCAGATCAAAATGATCTATGCTCCTGGCCGAGCCTTGCCCCTCGCCGTTATTGAACCCGATCACCACGGCCGGCCGGTGGTAGCGATCAACCAACCGGGCCGCCACGATCCCGATGACCCCCGCGTGCCACCCCTCTCCGGCTACCACGATGGCCCGACGAGCATCGGACGCCAGGTGGTCCCGCTCGATGATATCCGTGGCTTGCTTGCTAATTTTCCGTTCGACGCTGCGCCGGGCCTTGTTATGGTATTCCAGGTAAAGCGCGATCTCCTGCGCACGGTTGGCATCCGCACGGGTAAGCAGCTCAACGGCGAGTCGGGCGTGGCCCATGCGTCCGGCCGCATTGATCCGCGGGCCGATCCGAAAGCCCACGTCATACCCCGACACCTTGCCCCCGGTGAGACCAGCCGACACCATCAACGCCCGCAGCCCCACTAATGGCGTCTTTGAAATCGCCGCCAGACCATGCTTTGCGATGATCCGGTTTTCACCCACGAGGGGGACCACATCGGCCACGGTGCCCAACGCCGCGAGCGGCAGCAACGTCATCAGCAGTTCGCGGTATTCGGGGCTCACCCGGTCCGAGTGGCAGATTTTTTGGCCCAGCCGCCACGCCAGTTTGAAGGCCACCCCGGCACCGCATAGGTGTTTGTTCGGATAGCCCCCTCCCACGTCGGGGTGAACCACGGCATCGGCAGCCGGCAAGACGTCCTTGGGCGCGTGATGGTCCGTCACGATCACGACCGCCCCGGCTTGTTTGATCACCGAAACCTCTTCGACCGAGGTAATCCCGCAATCAATGGTGACGACAATCTCGGCCCCATCGGTCACCAAACGAGTACAGGCGTTGCTGTTAAGGCCATAGCCCTCCTCGACACGATGCGGAACATAGAACGAGACGTCCGCCCCCGCTTTTTCGAGCATGTGCCAGAGAATTGCGACGCCCGTCGTCCCATCAACGTCATAGTCTCCGTACAGGACGATTTTTTTTCGGGAACCCGCGACGGCCTCGACGAGAATTTCAGCCGCAGTATCCACCCCTGGAAGCATCTCAGGGGGATAAAGGTCCGCTAGCTGAGGCGTTAGAAAAGTCTCGACGGACGAAATGTCAGACACACCGCGATTGAAAAGAAGCTGCGCTACCAAACGAGACAGACCCGCAGATCGAGACAGATCGCCACAGCCGTTACACTCGTCGGCCTGTATCATCCATTGTGGGGCCATCGCGATCCATCGAGCGCACGTTATCGGTCGCCGGTTGCAAGAACGCGGACAGCTTAGCTCCGTATATCCTAGACGTAAAGCGGAAACGGGGGACTATCCTCATACGCGTCTCGGGTGACCGGGGCTCTTGTATCGCTACACCACGTGACGGGGCGTGATGGCCACCGAAGAAATCCAACCTGCCGGTACCACCCCACCGGTCGGACCAAGTAAGAAAGTATCATAAGCCGCTTAGTTTCTTGGACGTCGGGTTGATTGCCTTGGATTGGTCTTCTATACTCAGTCGAACCTTTCAGGATCAACCGGGCGGCTATTCCGTCGCATGCCGGGGCGAAGAGGAGCTATGATGGTATCGCAAGCGTTAAGCGGAAAAAGTATTCTCGTAGTAGACGACGATCCGGATATCGTCACAGCCATCCTGGCGCTGCTCGAAGACACCGGAGCCGAGCTTAGCACGGCGACCGACGGCAACGAGGCCCTGGTCGTAGCGGAGGAAAACAACCCGGACCTGATTGTGCTCGACGCCATGCTGCCCAAGCGCAGCGGATTTCTCGTATTGGAACGGCTCAAATCAGCAGGCAAGAAACGCGGGCAGAAACCCCACGTCATTATGATCACCGCCGGCGGCGGCAAGCGTCACAAAGACTGGGCGGAAAGCCTCGGCGTGGACGGATATCTCAACAAGCCGTTCCGCATGGAAATCCTGATGCAGACCGTCGAGAAATGCCTGTCCGACTGAGCATCGGAACACTTCCCACGGAATTCATGAACCGCCCGTGCTGGGCCTCGTGACCAACGAGGACGGTGCGTCCTCCGACCCGTGTCCAACGCGCTGTTTTGTCTCATCCGTGATCTTTGGCCATCCGCGCCGATTTCACTCCGCCCGGGGGACGGTGGAGAACCTTTAATATGCATGGTTCCACGTTTCACAACTATGGCGACTGTGATTTCTCTCCCCGGGCCGCATGCTTTACAGGCGGTCTAAATACTCGGCGCTGGAACGCCGACTCTCGCATGAATTCTCGAAACCGCGCGGCTCAAGCCCACCGCTCAGGCAGTCGTAGGACTTATGAAACGCGGTAATAGTAACCGATCGGACGACAATCGGTTACCATCGGGGCAGCGGAAAAGCGGAACGGACACGACAAGCCATTCAGAGGACGGCACGTATGCGTCGTTGGTTTCATCAAAAAACAGCCGGTATCGCGTTCGCATGGGTCGTCCTGATCGGACTACCCACGCTCTCCGCGCAGGACCAATCGGTCAAAGACCATCCCTCCGAGGCTACCCGGCTCACGAAACCGTCCGAACCACTACCCAACCTATCCGACGCCGAGGAGTGGTTGACTCACGGTGACTATGCCGCTGCGCGGGATGCCTTTGAAACCCTGGCACGCAGCAAAAACCCTACACGGCGGACGAAGATCGGATTAGCGCGGACGCATCTCCGCGTGGGTGAGTATGAGGCCGCACAGAATCTGCTGAAACAACTCCCCGGCCCGAAGACAACGGCGCAGCTTCTTCTTTTGTCTCAGGTGAACCGCACGCGGGGCGCGTATGACGCGGCGCTCGCGCAGGCGGAGGCGGCGATCAAGCTCGACGACGACAACGCCGAAGCGCGCCTGGCACGGGCCGAACTCCTGGAAACACTCGGTCGGCGCGACGAGGCCATCGCGGCGTACCACTGGTTCGACCGGCAGCTTGTGTTGCGCAGCGATCTTCCGCGCGACGCGGTCTGGCTCACCGCGGCGGCCGAGGGGTTTCTGCGATACAGTATCCTCACTCAGACCAATGTCCGGCGGCGTACACGCCATGCACTCCAGGAAATGCTTCAGATGGCCTATGGTGTCGTCGATCGTACCTACTGGCCCGCGCGCATCGTAGCAGCCGATCTACTCCGCGAACGATTCAACAACAACGAAGATCACGGCAGCATTTCGGATTACCAAGCCGCACTCCGCATCAACAAAAACCTACCCGAAGCGCTCGTCGGTCTCGGCGAGGTGGCGCTCACACGATGGGGATTTGAGGAGATCGAGGCCCGCGCGGAGAAGGCGCTGGAGATCAACCCGAACTATGCGCCCGCGATGCATCTGCTCGGCAAAAAGCTAGTGCTGGAACGCCGCTACCATCAGGCCATCATCGAATGTGAGCGGGCACTAACCATCAATCCGAACGATATCACCGCGCTCGCTATCAGCGCCGGTGCCTCGGCCTGTTTGTTCGACAACGCGCGCGTGGCGTCGCTCTTGGCACGCATCAAGATCATCAACCCCCGGTCTGCGATGGCTTATCGCATCCTGGGTGATGCGCTCGGCGGCATTCGCCAATATGAGGCCTCCGAGCAGGCGTACCTCCAAGCGATCGAGTTCGAACCGACCGATGCCAACGCCCGAACGGAGCTTGGCATGATGTATATGCAATGGGGTCTCGAAGGCAAAGCCCGCAACGCCCTCGACGCCGGCTGGGCGCTGGACCCCTACAACGAACGCACCAAGAACACACTCGATCTGCTTGAACAACTTGAACAGTTCTCTCGCGTGAACACCGAACACTTCGTCGTCGCCTACGACGAGACGCGCGATCCGGGGCTTGGCGAATACGTGGCCGGTTATCTAGAGGACATCTACGACGAGGTCACCAGCGACTACGGCACAGAACTTTCGCACAACACGGTCATCGAGCTCTTCCCGACCCATCGCGCGTTTGGCGTTCGCATCACCGGCAAACCGTGGATTCACACCGTCGGCGCATGCACCGGCCGCGTCATCGCCATGGAAACGCCGCGCGACTCGGTGGACCTGATGGGGCCATACAATCTTTTGCACGTGCTCAAACACGAGTTCACCCATACGGTCACACTCGCCGCCACCAAGAACCGCATCCCGCACTGGTTCACCGAGGGACTGGCCGTCTACCAGGAAGACACGCCGCGCTCGTACGATTGGGTGCAACTGCTCGTTGCGGCCGCAAGACGCAGCGAATGGTTTACGCTCGCCTCGATCGACTGGGGTTTTATGCGGCCCAAACGGCCCACGGATCGAACGCGGGCGTATGCTCAAAGCGAATGGATGGTCGAATACATCGTCGGGCGGTGGGGGTATGACGTCATCGATCGCATGCTGAAACGCTACCGCGGGGGAGAAAAACAACCACAGGTGATACAGGAGGAGTTTGGCCTGACCTTCGCCGAGTTCGATCAAGCCTTTCACGCCTGGGCGAAGGACCAAATTAACACCTGGGGCTTCGATCTGACACCGCCGGAGGAAGTGGCCGTCGTCCGGGCGGAACTTGAAAAAGATGACCAAAACCTGGGTATTCTAGGTCGGCTCGCCCAGGCCCTGTTTGACGCGGAGGATTTCCAGAAGGCCTTCGACGTATCACGACAAACCTTGGAGCTTGACGCGAGCCAACCGGTCGCGCTGGAGGTGTTGGTACGGGTGACGGCCTCGCTCGCCCGCCAGGAATCCGACCCGGAGATACGCCGCGCGTATGAGGCGGAGGCCACGCCGGCGCTGGATCGCCTGCTGAAGATTGCCCCGAACAACGAGTACGCACTTCGGTACGGTGCGCAGATCGCGCTGCGTCATGAGGAGCACAAGCGTGCCGAAAAGCTGCTCACCCAGCTCCAATCGGTCCGCCCGATGGACCCAACAAGCTGGAACGGACTGGCCGGTATCTATCTCGACCGCGAGGAGAATGACCGGGCCATCCCGCAGTTGCTCGAACTCACGCGGCTCGTGAGCGACGACCACGAGATTCGCGCAGAGCTTGGTCGACTCTATCGCCGAAGCGGACGACTGCGCGACGCGCAATACTGGTACCGCCAGGCGCTGGCGATCAATCCGTTTGACGTGGATTATCACGAAGCCTACGGCGACGTTTGCATGCAGGCTGGTGACGCGCGTACGGCTCTGGCTGAGTACCGATGGCTGACCAAGTTTGAGCCGGATGTGGCCGACCATTTCGCCAAGGCCGCGTTTGCGGCCAAGCGTCTCGGCGACAAAGAGCAGATGCGCACTTTTGCAGAGAAGGCGGCAGCACTGGATCCAAAGTCCCCAGCCAAAGCGCTGCTCGACTAGAGCAGGTGCCCTTTCCGTGTTTCGGTTGTTTGTCCGGTGAACCCGCCTGAAGACGAGGAAATCAGGAGAAGCGACATCGGCCCACTTCCCAAGTACCGGGAATCCTCTGCCGCGCACCCCTACCTCGTGCGGGAACCGGACGTATCGCAGGAAAGCCACCCAGGTTATGACGCGCGCAAAAAACACCCGGCGCTTCCACCGGGCGTTTTTTCTGTGAACATCGGGGCTGTGAGGCCACGCGCATCCCGCCACACTACGGCAACGGAACACCTGTGTCGATTTAGTTGGTAGTCAGCGCACTACCGGAGTCGTTGTTCAACCCCAGGAAGAACGCCGAAATCAGTGCGTTGCTTAGCGTGGTGGTGGTAGTCTCCAAACCACCGAGCAGCGTAGTTCGAACGGCCGGGTCACAGCCACTTAGCTGAAACGCCGATCCGCCGATGGCGATTGCCATCATGGCCCTGACCATTCGCGTGCGTAGATTGCCTTTTTTCATCAATAGCGCTCCTGCCATGGCCGTCCTATGACGGCGTTGATCGTCGATGCCGGCTCCGGCCGGTTACCACCGCTCAGCGTGATGATACCAGCCTTACGAGTGTCCATCCAACTTATCGGACGCATGCCCGGTAAGTTATCGGTTACTTATACCTATCGGACCGGAACCGGCCGCAGTTTAGAACATCGGTCAGATGGAGCGTGAATAGTGACCGGCTACCGAGCCCCCACCTGACGCGTACCGTGCTGCGAAACGAGCGCCCCACGGGAAGAGAGCGGTTTCGAGCCCTCTGCAAGGTGCCGTCGGACCGGATCAAGCGCAAAATAGCGTCCGGGACATTTGGTGGTTCGGTTTATGTGCCCGTGCGTGGTGACGCGCGACGGCGGAATCGAGCAAGCCTGGCTAAGGAAAGCGACAAGGTCGTTCAGGGCACGGAGTTGCTTCGGCGTGGGTCGTGACTTTGTGAAATCGCCGACGAGGCAGATTCCAATCCCGTGGTTGTTGAAATAGTTGCTTGGCGTCTTGCAATGGGCGCCGTGCTTTTGCTGGTCCCACCGCACGCCGACTTCGACCTGGCCGTCCGGGGATTCGGTACCGTTTCCGATGACGAAGTGATAGCCGAGCGCGTCCCAGTGTTTGGTCTCACGGTGGTATTTATCAAAGGTTCGGGCACTGCCGCTCGCGGTCGCACTGTGGTGGATCACGATAGTCGTCCAACGGTTACTAATTTTTCCGCCGCGCGGATACCAGGTGCGCATGGGTGTTCTTCCGGTCAGGGGACGCTTCGACCAGTGAGACGGGAGCGTTGGGGTTGGTTTTGACGGAAGAAACTGCGAAACGGAAGATTCTCGCTTGGCGTACACTTGCGAGGGGGCAAACGGCGAACTACGGGGCGTGGAGCGGGGAGACGCACACGAAGGGCACACCACAACGACCAAGATCAGCGACAAGACCCCTCTTTGCATCGGCGACACCTCAATTCGTAAACGATCTAATGAGCAGGCGAGCGTTCCCAGGCTCTTGGATAACGCTTTTATCGGTCAAACCACGGGGTCGCGTCGAGGAAAAACTCCCAAGCAACGACCACGAGTCTTCCAGGAACCAAACTGGCCACACGCTTTACCACTATGGCTACTATGATCCCTCTCCCCGAGCCGCATGCGTTAGCTTGCGCGGCGCTGGAACACCGAGCCTCGCACGAATTCCCGAAACCGCGCGGGACGAAGCCCACGGCTCAGGTAGTCGCGGAACTTATGAAGCGTGGTACTGGTTAAGATCACCTTCCAGATAATTCTCTCCGTTAGCTCAAGAGGGAACGCCGAGCCGCCGATTTATCGGAGCCTGCGTGCTGACACGCGATTCGAGAGGTGGCGGTGTGAGCACGGGCGCTAGGGAGAGACCGCCATGGTCGCCGATTTTGGTTTCACACACCGCGGGAATAATAACGTCGAACCGGTTGTCTGGTCGTCGGTTACCGAACCTGATGCGCCGGAAAGCCCGCACGGCGTACGCGTGGCCCGGATACTGGCCGCAAAGGCCGCTATTGATGCCGGACGGTACGAGCTTGACGACCAGATCGCCGAAGGAGTCGCCGAGGCCGTCTTGGATGACATGGCGTGAGAACACCGCTCTGAACCCCAGTCCCAGAAACCCCCAGTCCCAGAAACCTCCAGTCCCAGAGTCTCCAGCCACCGACCTTCGCGTGCCCCACCCCGGCGTTGGTTCCGCTCCCTCGTCAGCACCCGGTGACGGCGCGCGGTACCGGACTACCTCTTGGTCGCAGCAGCCGCGAAGTACAATATTCTTCCGCACTGTCCGCAGAGCTGAATTTCGTCGCGCGTTTGCAGGGCGTTGACTACTTCCAGCGTGATCGACATGTGGCAACCCGAACAGATGTAATCGTCGCGTTTGGGGTGCGCTTTTTCGACGGAGGCCATCGCGTCTCCGTCGTTATGCATCGCGACGCGGCTGAACATGGAATAGATCGCGTGGGGGATTTTCTCCGCGTGGCTGGCACGAGTCGATTCGAGCGCAGCCCGAGCCTGCTCCGTTTCCTTATCGTACGCCTCCAACACCTGCTGAGCGGTTTCGGCGGCTTCCCGGTGTTTGGCCTTTTCGGCCTCGATCTTCTCACCCGTCTCCTTGAGCGTCTGCATTTCCTCCATAAGCTGCAGCGCATCGGTTTCGATCTTGCTGGCGTCCGCCTTTTCCGTATTCATCGCCGCCAAGATCGCCGCGTACTCTTTGTTGGTTTTTGCCTTGGTCAGCGCAACCCGGTGGTGGTTGACTTGTTCTTCGCGTGCGGCGATGTCAAGCGAAAGCGCGTCGATTCTAATCTGACGCTCCCGAACCGTTCGGGCGTGCTGCTCCGCCTGATCCTCCGCTTGTTCCACACGGCGTCGAAATCGTTCCGTCCGTCGAGCTTTGTCTTCACGCGCCTGTCGAATTTCCGCCAGCTTGAGCTCCACCAACTGGAGTCGGTGAAGCTCTTCAAGTATTTCGCCCATTCGTATGTCCGTTGGTGTCTAGATCCCACAGCACGCCGGTCTGCACCGCAGAACCCGGCAGTAAACTCCCATTATGTAATGGTTTGTGGATTCCTGCAAGTCGGGTCCGTAGTTTCGCACCTACGCGGGTGCACAAACGAACCGGCCATCGCGAACCACGGTAGCCCGCCCAAAGTGTGGTGCATGCTGCCTCCGCGCGGGTGGTCGGGCGGATTATCCCGCAGCCCCCGAACTACACGGCCCGCATGACGGCTTGGATGTGGTTGGAGCGTCCGATAGCATCGCTGTTGCGCGAGAGGGATTTTTCGACTTTGGCCCAAGTTCGTTTGTCCTGGGGTGTTTCCAGCAGGTGCCGGTGGTATCGCATCGGTAGCACCGTCTTGCCGACCATCTCCACGATTTCGAACCCGGTAGCCTCGGCAAGTGTTCGCACATCTCGCGGGGTAAACGTGTGGATCAGAAACTGTTCGTCTTTTGATTTGGTGAGCCAGTGGGTTTTTCCGTCGCGCAGGAATTTGGTGCAAGTCGCGGCGTCGCCCTGCTTGAGGTAATAGTCGATCGCGGCGAGCCGGTTGTCGAACGTGGCAATAAGAACCCCGCCGGCGACGAGGAGTCTACGGATTTGTTTCATGGCCTTTCTCGGCGCATCGGTGCAGCCGATGGGATCACCCAGTGCCAGCGCCAGCGCAAACGCCTCCCGAGGAAGATCGGACATGTCACACAGGTCTGTCTGCACGTACCGACATCTCGCGTGCGGATCTAGCGGCTCGATTTTTTCGCGTGCTTCGTCGAGCATGTGGATCGAGATGTCGACACATGTGACCGCGAAGCCGCTCTTGGCCAACCGGGCACCCCACTTCCCCGTACCACAACCCAGGTCCAACACGGCGCTGTTCGCGTCTCGCGGGAGGAACGGTTTAAGATAATCCCAGGTGAGTGCATCGTGCCACTTCCAGTAATCGTCGTCGTAGCTGAGGTCGTAGCGTGCAGCCACCCGATCATGGTAACGCTGTACGGCCGGTCTTTTTCGAGGACTCATAGAGGGCGATTCTATAGCGCCTGAGCGGAGAGGGTAGTCGGGTCTGCAAAGATGGCATCATCGGCGAAGAAAATGGACTGAAGAAAAACGCCGATAATGAGATAATGAGGGGTCGGACAGCCCACGAGGGGAAACAGCCACCATCACGCCATACGGTCGGTTGACCCGGGACGTCACTTTGACGAACATACTCACAGGCAAGTGGCCCTCGTACACGGGTCGCCCAAGAGACACCAGAGGAAGTTTCGGAGCCGTCGGACACATGATCAAAGCCGTTGATCTACGCAAGGGTAGGACGATTATTCACGAGGGTGCCCCGGCCGTCGTTCACGAGGTGAACCACGTGGCCAAGGGCAACAAGCGAAGCTACATGCAGGCCAAGATCAAGAGCCTCAAGTCCGGCACGATAACGGAAGTTCGGTTCCGCGTTGACGATACCGTCGAGGTACCGTTTATCGAATCCAAAGAGTACGAGTTTCTCTATCGTGACGGTGCCGATTTTATCGTCATGGACACGGAAACGTACGATCAGCTTCCGATTCCCGCATCCGTCGTGGGCGACAACGCGGCGTGGCTCAAGCCGAACGAGAAGGTCAAATGTCAGATCTTCGAGGGGCAGATGATCTCGTTCGAGCTGCCCAACTCGGTGGTGCTGGAGGTTACGGATACGGCCCCGGCGATCAAAGGGGCAACCGTGACGAATCAGTTGAAAGAGGCCGTCGTTGAAACGGGCACCAAAGTGAAAGTTCCTCCCTTCATCGCCATCGGGGAGAGTATCGTGATCGACACGCGCTCGGGCGAGTATATCGAGCGAGCGAAGTAGCACCGATCGAACGGCTCGGGTGGTGGGCCGACTGATGGGCATGACCATCCCCACGTCACTTCTCACAGCAATCCCGGCGTGGTGCCGGAACTGTTCAGTCTGCGAACGTGCAATCTGTTTTTTGGTCGATTAGCGTACCGGCCTGCCCATTGGGACCCTAGACTTCCCTAATTTATACTGTTGACGGCACACCAAAATTACCTTGATTGTATCGCACGTCTGACCGGTTGAGCCGGGCATGCTTTCCGACTCGTTTTTCGCATGCCCGCACCTTAACACGGTGTCGAGGGAACTTGTTCCAGATGATCCCACGGGGTCTTGCGTTTTTTTCGGCGCGTTTCTCTCGGTCGGAAAAGCGTTGGTTGTTCGTTGTCGATTCGAGTGGTTCGCTGGTGTTGGCGCGAGGGATACACGGCACACGCGATGAGTCACGGCGAGTGGCACGCGGACTTATTTCTTCAAATCAGCGGTGTGAAAGCGCTCTGGCAAGAAAAAAAACGAAATTTTTTTCTTTTTTTTTAGGACGGTTCGATGGTGGTTTTCGTGCTGTGGTTTTTCTTGACATCGTTGCGAGTGAGTAGGTGTCATCCGAAGTGATGGGGGCGTGTCCTTTTCTTCCGGCGAAGAAAAGGGGCGGAGAGATGATGATGATCTCGACGTCGTGCCAGGGCGCGGCATAGAACGTCGGCGGTGCGTTAAAATCGGCGTTCACGACCCCATAAAGGGGAATAATTCGACTATGAGGTAGATCGTGCGGTGCATGAAAAGGCCTTAGTTTCCGAGGTTTCATGGGACTACGCGGTACACCGCGCCGTGGGTGTTGGCGGTCGTGAAGGCGACTTGTGAGTTCAACAGAGGTGCCCTGATGAGGTGTGAGATATTCGCTGCGTCATGTACGCTCGCATCATGACACGTTACCAAAATGATCGCTCGGATGACGTTTTCGATGGGGCGCGGGCTTATGTCACGATACGTTCCGCGCCGATAACTTGGGAAAATCGGCGCGCGTAGACCACGTGGCTGTGCGTGCGCCGCTAGACTGTAACGACGCGCTGTGCGAAAAATTCTTTTGACATAGCGCAACGGTGGTGTAGGATTTTCTTAAGAAAGGAGGTGACACCTAATGGCTAAGAAACGTAGGGTCGCCAAGAAGAAGGCTGGCAAGAAAAAAGCCGGCAAGCGTAAGACAAAGAAGAAGGCTGCCAAGAAGAAGGCTGGCAAGAAGAAGGCTGGCAAGAAGAAGGCCGCCAAGAAGAAGACAGCCAAGCGCAAGACAAAGAAGAAGGCAGCCAAGAAAACTGCCAAGCGCAAGACAAAGAAGAGGGCTGGCAAGAAAAAAACAGCCAAGAAGAAGACTGCCAAGCGCAAAACCAAAAAGAAGGCAGCCAAGAAGGGTGGCAAGAAGAAAGCCGCCAAGAAACGTCGCAAGAAGAGGTAATTGATCTTGCGAAGCCCGCTAGCGACGGCCTAGAGGCTATTCGGCTCATGTTTCGCCACGGCGGCCGGGTGGCTCCTCGTGGAAAGTGTCGCGGCATAGCGGTGCCGAATCAGAAGACGGAAGGTGCTCCTCGCCACGGCGGTACCTTCCGTCTTTTTTTGCGCGCCGACGGATCCGCCGGGCGACATAATGGCCGATCTCACCGGGCGTCCGGAACGCCACCGGACTTTCGACCAGGAACCACCTGTGAAATACCTCGTTCAACCCGGCTTGCAGGTGCGACAGGGCTTCTTCTTGGCCGCTGTGGCTTTGGATGGCGAGGAAAACCTGATGCGGTTGGCGGGTTTGATGCGCTTTGCATGAGGACAGTCGGCCTTGTGAAATACTTTGGAATAACGACTGGCCACGTACTCACCATGAGTTGCTTCGGAAGCGGTCTGGGGAGACGTATTCACGGAGTCAGTTGGTCTACCAGACTTGATCCACGCTGATCCGATGAGTCGAGCGGCCAGTAACGCCCCGTCCTCGATTCGATCTTCGAGTTCGCGAACCAATCGATCCGATGGCTCGGACGACAGGGCTTCTTGTCCGATACCGGTCGATCGGGTGCCTTGTGATTTGTCTCCCGTTTTGTTTGCCCCACCCGCGCAAAATGCCCGCTGGTTCGCCCGTTGCCCGCGTTGCATCACGTCACGAACCGCCTGATCGATTGTCGCCACCGGATGAAACCGGGTCGGGGATACCCGCGCCTCGTATTGCAAGCGAACGCGGTGACCTGCGATAGCACCGGCCCAAGTTGAGTCCGCGCGCGGATTCTCATCCATACGCACATCCCCCCCACACGGCGGCATGGCAACACGAGTCGCGAGTTGGATGAGCGTCGCGGCCGCTACGATCACGTGAGGCGACTCTTCCGACCGAAACGCGCGAACGAGGTCATCAAAAGACACGGTGATCGCCCGCACCGGGCCGCCGCGTATCGGACGAACCGGGCCAGCAGTGACGGCCTCGCACAACGCCGCCTGTTGATGCTTTAGTAACTCTCGTAGTCCACTGGGTAGAGCCCCCAGCGTCACGCGGCACACGACGCCACAGGCAATTCGCTCGTCGGTCGGCTGCGGAGTCGGTTCGGGCATGGCCGGCACCGCAACCAGGGCGACGAACGCAATCCCACGTCTCACCATGCCGAATCCAAGAGTCACGCTACGGCTCCCAGGGTGTCATCTGAATGGCAGGCATCCCGCCAATGACCTCGCCGCCAGCCGGAAGCACTATCCGTCCGACACGCTGTCGGCATGGTCTGCTTCGAGCCTGGCATGTTCCCAGATGAACGTGAGCAGACGTTCGGCCAGGGCGGGATCTTCGCCGATATCGATCCACTGCGCGTTGTCGGACGAAACGCTGGCCGACCCGGTCGTCGAAGGCAGGCTGTCGCCGAAGTATTGGTAGGCCGCTCCCGTGCTGTTGAACTGACGGTCCAAAGACGAGAGCCGCTGCTTGTGGACGACGATGGTAAGCGCTCGCCAAAAACCGGAATCGTCCGGATCGACGCGGACTTCGATCCAGCGACGGATCGGGTTCACGGTGGACTCCCACAAGTCTTCGTTGGTCTGAACGTCATGCCGCCAAAACTCGAAAATGCTGCTGGATGTTTCCGGTAGTGTCGTGATCACACCTTCCCGCCAGTCGGTACGGTCGAGGGTAAAGCCGTGTGAGCGCACGGCGTCACCGGCAGCCTGCCACAGACGTTCCGCGCGGTCGGATCCGCGCTCCATGTTGATTGGTCGGGTGGTGATGTAACGGCTCTGCTTCGGGCCGAGGCACCCCCCGCATACAACGGCGATCGCAAACAACGCGAAAAACCGCACGCAGAAAAGGCGTACCGCCCGTGGCCGGTTCGATGGGCTGGCGTGGTGGATCCGAAGCATCAATGGCGATCATACGCAGGCCGATGGGGTGGTCAAGGAACAACGACCGCCCTCCATGCATGGGTACCGAAGGCTCGCAGAGACGCACACGCGCTCGTCGGTCCGATAGCCGCCGTTGAGTTTCCGGTAATGGTGCCGCTCTTGGAGGAGTGGTTGGCGTGAGGGTGCGTGTGTAAAGGCGGCCCTGCAGTTGGTCGACGGGACGGTAGTGTGTGCTATCGCCCGCGGAGGATCACGATGTTAGAACAGATCAACACGCATCTCCGGGAAGCCAAGAAGAGACGCGAAGAGAACTTGGCGATTCACTCCCAACTTCCTCAGAAACGCGACGCGCTATCACGGGAGGTGTACCGGCTTCGGTCTTTGGAGGCCTGCCTGGATGATATGCAGGCGCATATCGACAAACTGGGGTCTGTCTCGCTCGCGGCCCTGGCCTCATCGCTACAGGACCGCAAGGAGCACCAGCTTGCGGAGTGCCATGAGCAATTGGCGGAACTAAAAAAAGGGGTGGATGAGTGCGCAGCAATCGTGGGCGGGCTTGCCGAGCAAGTCGGAGAGGCTGAAACCAACTTAGAGAACGCCGACAAAGTTGATCGCGAATTTGAGGCACTGTTGGATCGCAAGCAGGAGCTCGTAATACGGGCCGGTGGCTCGATCGGTGACACACTTCGTGATGTGGTGGAGAATCTGGAGTGCGCAACCACCTATCATCACGGGTTGGATATCGCCGTGCAAGTAGGGAACCATCTGGCGGACCGGCTGCACAGTCTGACACGTTCGGTGGGCCGGACGCCGCACAAAGGGATATCATCTTCCACCGACGGCGCGCTTCCGACCACGACAATCAACACCACCACGCGAAACAGCACCGCCAGACCGGCCGTACAACGTGTCATCGACGGGCTGGAACGGTTTCATAGCGCGGTGACCGAGTTGGCATTAAATAAAGATGATCCGCGCGATGCGCGACTGCTGAGCCTGATCGAGGTGATCACTGGTTTCGAGGCCGAGGTGAAAGCGCAAGGAACTACCGGCGCGGTGACGGATTCCAGCCACGTCGGTCCGATGCACGACGCCCTGCAAGAGGCGATCGGCCACCTCAAGGATATCGCCGCCGAGGTGTCCGATCAGATCAAATCGCTCGAAGCGGAGAAGCAGTCCCTGATAGCCCAGGCGTAGCCTGCAGCGGCGGCACCGTTCGTTTCGAGCAAGGGCCTTCCTACCCCTGTGCCGCTCCGCGCTGCAGGGGCATGGTCATGCACCGGGGTCCGCCAAGCCCTCGAACCAACTCCGAGTCGTCGATACCGATGCAGGTGACGCCGTGGTCCTCCAGGGCCGCCACGGTACGCTCATTCCGGTCGTAGGTGACGGCGACACGCGGAGCGATGGCGAGCGCGTTGGTTGCGTCGCTGCGTTGCTCACGAGAGGCGTAGTGCTTGTGCCCCCCGGCCGTGTCGATGATCGTCAGCTCCGTCGCGAACTCATCACGCAGAATGTCGGCAAACGAACGCGCCTCGGAGATACGTCTGGCCCCGGTACCATCCCCGCTCTCATCCGGCTCGTATCGGTGGATGCACTGGATGTGTTCCATCACCTGGGAAAACCAGAGCACCATGCCCCGGTCGATAACGGTGAAAACGGTGTCGAGATGCATGAACGACCGCTCGGCCGGGATGGACAGCTCATACACCCGCTTCACACGCCCGCGCCGGAAGCAGTTGGCGGCCAGTTGCTCGATCGTCTCGCTGCGGGTCCGCTCGGACGCTCCGACGAGCAGGGCTTCTTTTGACAGGATAATCACATCGCCGCCTTCGATCGTGAACGGGCGATCCTCGGTGGGGTCGCTCGATCCGCCGTAGCAGATGGTGTTCTGTGAAAACTCGGGGTGGTGTTCGAGCACGGCCCGCACCAGCAGTGTCTCTCGGATACGCTCTCGGTAGTGCATCTTGCAGGAAATAACGGCGTCGTGAACGACCACGGCCGGGTCTCGGCTGAAGTAGGCGTTGGGGATCGGCGGTAGAAGAAACACCGGTTCATCGCTCTCCGTGCCGACTCGTTTCCCCGTACGTTCGCGGAACTCTTCGGCCGTCATCCCGGCGAAGAGCACTCCGGGTAGCTCGTCGAGCGACCAATGGTCGAGACTGGTGAGCTCATCGCGGACGGCCGGCACCCCGGCGGTGTCACAGACCTGGATCAGTAGCTCGGCACGAGCCGCTTCGTCGGCCAATACCTCTCGCAACATATCCCGTAACAAATACACGCCAACGCCGTGATCCTTCATGGCCGCGACGAACGCATCGTGCTCGTCCTGGAGCCGCCGCAGGTAGGGCACATCCTCAAAGAGGAACCGCCGCATGTTCTCGTGGGTAAGACGCTCGATCTCGGCACCGGGCCGGTTGACCAACACGGATTTCAATGGGTCGTATTCGTTGTCAATTTGTAGCTGCATGATTCACACGGAAGACCAATGGCTAAAGACACAGACGGCTGGAGGGCGCCGTCGCCGCACGCAGCGCCAGCAGGCCCGGTAGGACAGGGTAAAGACGCCGGGCAACGTGTCAACCACAAGCGGGGATGGTGTCTGCGGCCACCTGAAGGCGTTTCCTTCCAGGGCAACTCACAGACCAAGTGACCATCAACCAAGCCATCGGAGACTTACAGCCGTCCCAGTAGCGTTTTGAGGAACCCTTTCAGGACGGGTTGGGGGATGCCTTCCACTTGCGGAGGCATCTCGTCGAGCATGACGCCTTCGACGTAATCCTTCGCCCGGCTCCCGGCGCGTTTGAGTGACGCCACGGCGCTGTCGGCTGCGTCCAATTTCGCATCGCGCATGGCGCAGAGGAACGCGTCGACCAGATCGGGCAGGTCCACGACCTCACCCGGCACCTCGGGCGGTCGGACGCTCTCGCCGTCGCCACCCGCCTCGCCGGCCACCTCCCCATCCGCATGCGAGACGACGGCTACGTAGCTGGCCGACTCACGACGGAGCTTTTCCTCCAAACGCAACTCCTCTTCGGTCGGCTCGGCGATGTCGAAAATCTCGACTTCGCTTTCCGGCGTCGGAATGTAGACCCTGCGTCCGCAATAGGGGCATTTGCCGTGGCGGCCACCGGCGGTATCCGGCGCACGAATCAGCTTGGCACATCCCGGGCAGTGAAGATCAATACTCATGGCGGCGTCTCCCACACAGACGAAACGTTAAGACGAAGGCCACGCTTACTCAGGTCGTCACCGGTGAGCCGAAGCGGTGTCCTTCGCGCCTCGACCGGAACATTAATCTAATAGGAACTTCGTCGAACGGCAATCGTTCTCGCAACCGGTTCAACAGAAATCGCTCGTATTGGGGCGTGATGGAGGCCGGATCGTTAACAAAAACGACGAGCGTGGGTGGGGTCGTGGCGATCTGTGTGACGTAGAAAAACTTCGGCCTTTTTTTGCCCCGTTTCGGAGCCGGCAGGTTCTCTTGCAGGGCATCCTGGAGCGCCTGATTGAGCGGCCCCGTGGCCACACGCGTACGCGATTGTTTGAACAGCTCGGTGGCGAGATCGATACACGGATCAATGTTGCGACCGGCTGACGCCGTCGTGAAACAGATGGGAGCCCAATTGACGTGGGGGAGGACCTCGCCGAGGTAATCGCCGTAGTCCTCGGTCGAGGCATGCTGCTTGGCGAGATCCCACTTATTAATCACAAGCACACACGGTTTGTATTCATCGAAAATGGTCTTGGCGAGCCGCTTGTCCACCTGTCCGAAATCGGTGGTGGAATCAATCAGGAAGAGCACGACATCGGCCCGGCGGATGGAGTGGACCGCGCGGGTATAGGCGTAGAACTCGATGTCGTCCGCGATGCGGGCTTTCTTTCGTACGCCGGCCGTATCAATCGCCAGGATGATGCGACCATCCTTTTCAAACCGCACGTCGATACTGTCGCGGGTGGTGCCGGGAATCTCGCTGACGATAACCCGATCCTCACCGGCCAGGGCATTGATGAACGTGCTCTTCCCGGCGTTCCGTTTGCCGACCAGCGCGACTTTCATCACCGGGTTGTCGGGGGTCTCCCCGGTGGAAACACCCTCGATGTGCTCGCGGATCAACTCTCGAAGCGCGCGGAGACCGATCCCGGAGTGGGCGCTGGTGCAAAGGGGGTCTCCAAAACCAAGGCGATGGAACTCGCCGATCTGGTCCTCCAGGTGGGGTTCGTCGACTTTGTTGGCGACCAGCCGAACGCGGTGCTGATGCTTGCGGAGTAGCTGTGCCGTTTTCTGGTCGAGAGGGGTCACGCCTTCGCGTCCGTCGACGACGAACAGGATCAGCTCAGCCTGGTCGATCGCGTAGCGGATCTGCTGCTCGACGTGCTCACTGAGGTCATCGCAATCGACAACACCGTGCCCACCCGTGTCGACCAGCTCCAGGTAAATATCATCGAGATCGAACACCGCACTCACCCGATCGCGCGTGACGCCGGCCGTTGGTTCGACAATGCTCGTCCGCTTACGCGTGATCGCGTTGAAGAGGCTGCTCTTGCCGACATTGGGTCGACCCACGATAGTAACGATAGGTAGTGACATGGTGTTGTTGTCGACAGACTGATCTACAAAGCAGATAACAGGACTGGTTCGCCACAGACGACTATTGCGATACGATGATCCGTCGGCTTCGTGCCGGTGACACTGCGGCACGACCGTAAGCCGGTGGTACGCCCGATGGACTATAGCGTGTCGGGTTGCCATTGTCACTGTGACAATCGGTGCTGTAGGTGGTCCACGCCCTGGATCGTTTTCGGGCGGCCGGCCGGTGGGACACTGTCGGTTGGGTGCAAGACAGTTTCGGCGGGGTGTTCGGCGGGTGCCCCATCCTTCGGGTACTCCCGAAGGGTGGGGGACGGATCGTGCGCGGAGAAGTCCTTCCCCCACCCTTCGTGTCACCGAATGTCCGTACTCCCGGTTGGACGTGATCGGGGTGACACGAAGAATGGGGCACCCGATGGTTCCCACGGATGCCGCCAAATGTGTCTTGCATCCCTGTCGGTTTGGCACGGCCTTTGCCCGAAAGGTTTTTGGGGTAGCGCGTAAATGCGCTGGGGTCGACGAGATAGGGATTCGCATGAAAACGATTATTGAGCCGTTTCGTATCAAAGTGGTGGAGCCGATCCAGATGACCACGCGAGAGCAGCGCGAGGCCATCTTGCGGGAAGCGGGCTTCAATTTGTTTCGTGTGGACGCCGCCAATGTGCTGATTGATCTGCTGACCGACAGCGGCACCGGGGCGATGAGCAGCGAGCAGTGGGCCGGCATTATGCGCGGGGATGAGTCCTACGCCGGGGCCATTAGCTTTTTCCGATTTTACGATCGGGTCAAAGAGGTCACCGGTTTTTCCGAAATACTCCCGACTCACCAGGGGCGCGCCAGTGAACGCATCTTGTTTGAGGTGATGGGTGGTCCGAATCTGGTGGTACCCAACAACAATCATTTCGACACGACCCGCGCCAACGTGGAGCACTCCGGGGCGGAAGCGCTCGACCTCGTGATCGACGAAGGGCGTGACGCCAAATCTCGACACCCGTTCAAGGGCAACATGAACGTCGAGCGGCTGGAGCAACTTTTTTCCGAGATCGGGGCGTCGCGCATACCGCTGGTGATGCTGACGGTGACAAACAACAGCGGCGGCGGTCAACCGGTCAGCCTGGAGAACATCCGCGCGATTCGCAAGGTATGTGACGCAGAAGGGGTACCGCTGTTTTTGGACGCCTGCCGCTTTGCGGAAAACGCCTATTTCATCAAACTTCGTGAACCGGGGATGGCCGACCGGAGCATCCCGAGCATCGTACGGGAGATGTTCGACCTGACCGATGGGGCCACGATCAGCGCCAAGAAGGATGGGCTGGCCAACATCGGCGGCCTGCTGATGTTTCGAGATTCGGAACTGGCGGCGAGAGCACGATCAATCCTGATTTTGACCGAGGGCTTTCCGACCTACGGCGGACTGGCGGGTCGAGACTTGGAGGCGATCGCGCAGGGTCTGGAGGAGGTCTTGCGCGAGGATTACCTGCAGTACCGTATTCGAAGCGTGGCCTACCTCGGCGAACGGCTTCTCGCGGGAGGTGTGCAGATCGTGGAGCCGCCGGGAGGGCACGCCATTTACATCGATGCAAAGGCGTTTTGCCCGCACCTCGCACCGGCGCAGTTTCCGGCCCAGGCCGTCGTCTGCGCACTGTATCGACACGCGGGGATCCGCGGCGTGGAAATCGGTAGTTTGATGTTTGGCGGGAACGGACAGCACACGGACATGGAATTGGTGCGGTTGGCGTTGCCGCGTCGAACTTATACACAGAGCCACCTTGATTACGTGATCGAGGCCACGTTGGAAGTCTATGCGGCCCGGGATAAGATCAAGCCGCTTGAGATCGTCGAAGCACCCACCCAGCTCAGGCATTTTACAGCCCGACTGCGCGAACTTGACGGGTAGCAGACGGCATGCAGCATCGTACGGGAATAGCGGCTCCACGGTATGATGCTCTCTTCAGCGTAGTTGGTGACGAGTCCGCTTGGCACCGTGTGGCCGGTCGCTTCCGGATGGTTGATCGGTCCCCGGACCTATGCACAGGATGGTATGCTCGAAAGTCGGATTGTCGCAGTCGATCATGTGAACCTCGAAGCGCCCGTAGCGACCGAGGAGGAAATGCGGTGGTTTTACGGCGAAGTGGCCCTTCTCGATGAAGTCCACGCGTCGTCAACGGTCGATCGGCTGGTCTTCAAGTCGGCACGGATCGAGCTGCGGATTCGGCTGCGGGATCACCCGAAGGTAGAGGCTATCGACTGCCGGGTGGCGATTCTGGTGCCGTCTCTACCAGGAACGGTGGACTTGCTGGACGATCGAAAAGTGCCCTACGATAGCCTTTCGGGCTTGCGGTGGACCGACCGGCGGCTTTCACTGCTCGACCCGGGGGGTAACCGTGTGGAGTTTCATCAGTATTGGCCGCGAATCTCATTATGAGGGGGGCTGGGGGACGTACGGAGGCACCTAGTGTATCGCCACACCTAAATATTCGGGTATAGGCGTTTCAGCTTAATCCGGGCATTGGCTGTCGTAAATCGCCAGTTCACCTTGGCTTGGTCGGCGTTCCGTTGAGTCTCCCAAGCAGCGACCTCTCTGGCCAGCGTG
>JAJRSP010000273.1 GCA_024278775.1 Planctomycetota bacterium | reverse complement strand
TGGCCGATGGGGTGTGCCCCCATGAAGTCCTGGTCGCACGCCGTAACCGATCCGTCGGCCAGCACCACGGCGCGCGAACCAAGGCGCCGGCAGGCGATTCGCGCCGGAGGTGCCATGCGGATGACACTTCGATCCTCGCACTGCCCGCCGTGATGACTGTATCCCGTGATGGATAGCGCGCCGTTGCGGCGGATCCAGCCGTCGTGGAACGCATCCATCTCGTGAAGGTTGTCTTTCGCCTTGACGAAATCCGGCACGAGAATCGGGCGAACGGATCGCCGTTGCTCTCGAAGCTGCGCCAATCGATCGAGATGGGCCAGGACGCGATCCAAATCGGGCTCTTCCGGATGCTCGGGTGTGTGAAGCCGGCCGTATAACTCGGGCGTCCAGGCATCGAGCGAGACCTGTAACACGTCCACACCGTGATCGATCATCCGGTTAATCACCGCCTCGGACAGATCCACGCCGGTCGTACGCACACAAATGCCCAGAGAAGACCGCGCGTCCGTGTTGTCTGCGACGCGTCGCAGGCACGCGAGCACATCGCCAAACTCCGGATGCCGGAGCGGGTCGCCGAAACCGCCCAGAACAATCAACGGATCATCCTCTTCGCATAGCTCTCTTGCGATACGCTCCACCGCGCCGATCGAAATCGGACCGCGCTGCGGCACGCGAGACCCGCGTGGTCGTAGCAGCACGTTCGGATAGGGGTCGTCGGTCGTGAGCTCGATCTCGACTTCGTGCGGGCGAGGCGGGACGTGTTCAGCTTCCCGTCGTTGCAGCCATGCGCCGAGGGTCCGCGCGTCGGCCTCGGGGTGCTCCGAGAGAAGGTCCACGATCCGACGCAGGGACCGATCCGTGTCGGCCACAAGTCGGCCCGAGGCATATCGCAACTCGGGCGGTATCTCGTAGCAGCACGGCAGAAAAATCAGATCCTTCTGCGGCGCGTCCGGCTTGTACGAAAACACCCAGCCGACGGGCATATTCTGCCCGGCCAACTCACGCACCAGGTCATCCTGCATGAGCAACCCGGCCAATCCGGGTGGGGCCTGCGAGAAAATCATCCGGCTGTCGTGGGCCGTTTCTTCAAGCAGTCGGATCATGCCGTCGGCCAACTCCGGCAACAGCAACGGCGCATCCGGCGGCACACACAACACGGCGTCAGCCGGTGCCGTATCCAGCAGCCCGGAGAGAAGGCGACAGTCCACGAATTCATCAAAACCAACCGCGCCGCCGATGCCGCCGCGCCACCCGTCGAGCGACCATTTCCGAGCCGAGGCCACGAGATTTCGCCACGGCGGTCCTCCTCCGGAAAACGGCATGAGCGTGGCACCCGTGCCTTCAATCCGTGGCCGACACCGATCCGACTGCGCTTCGGGACAGAGCACGAACACGTCGCAGGCCGCCTCCATTCGGTTCAGGCGACCGATCGTACGACGCAGCACAATCTCCCCGGCGATTTCCATCTCGAGTCGGCTCCTCGTGCCAAGCGGTGTCACGTCCAGATTGACCTGCATCGCGGCGATCACCTTCATACGAGTGACTCCGCTTCGCGAACCCGTTGCAGCGCATCGCTCAAGATGGGCTTGACTTCTTTCGCGCCGTCACGCACGCCCGTGATGAACTCCCTATCGCGTTTGAGCTGACGCTTAGCGCGGTCGGCGTCGTCGGTGGTGGTGGCCGTGATGTGTCGGTCGGCCGAGAACCGTCGTAGCTCTGCCAACTGGGTGGCCGCGTTGACGATCTGGTACGATCGCGCATCCTGCTCGATCATCACCCGCAGCTCATCCACGCGCGCGAGTCGTTTGTTGAAGCGCGTCGCGTCGTGGGTCAGCTCGTCCAGCTCCGCAAACACCGAGAGCAGTTCATCACACATGGTGATGACACCTTCAATCTCGTCGACGCGCCGTTGCAGTTCCGTATGCGTGGCCTCAAGCCGCGACGGGTCGCGCCAGTTCGTTTTTTCACGATAGGCGAACCGCTCCGGATTAATCGGCCGGTCACAACACTGCTCGACGACCTGAGCCAACGGCATACTGGTCGTACCACGGATGAATGCGCCGCCCTCGGTGGCGTCGATGACGCGCGGCTGCGTCTGGCTGATGTCCGTCTCGAACTGTTCGAGGTAGGTGAACAGCAGCTCGTCGGTATACAGTTCGCCGCCGTCGAGACCCTTCACCCGGCGCAGGATCGATCCGTTTCGCATGATCCGATCCCACTCCTTCTGTTCCATGCTGTTGAATCGGTTGATCTCACTCCGCCACGCCTGATGAATCTCCACCCCCGGCACGTAGAACACATGTCCCGTAAACGCTAAGTCTTGGCCGACGAAAATAATCGGATCACACCCCATGTAGACGGCCAGATAGAACGCCAGGTGCGCCACGGTGGCTCCGGCTTTGAGTCCGTCGCGGGCGGCCAGCTTCTCGCCGATGACAAGACGCGCCCAGTCGTTGTCCAGCAGCGACATCGGGCCGGGGTAACGGTCGGTCACGTGCCACGACGCCTTCGGCTCCGCCACCAGGTGAACCCGGCTCAAGTCGCCGGCCCCATCGTAAAACTTCCGGGACATCTCATGAAAATCCAGGCTGGTTGCAAAGTCCGGCACGATACCCCGCGCCATCAGCGGCTTGAGCGCTGTCTGCACCGCGCACAGCACTGCGCGCCCCTTCAGCGCCGCCAATTGGTCGATATTACGCGACAGCGACGGGCCAGCCGAGATCACTACGCACGGGTTGCCCGCAAACCGATTCCGCAAAATGTCGATCGGCGGGGTTTGCACATAATGCACGAGGTTCATCGCGATGTTCTGGCAGGTGATCTTCGAGTTGGACACGAGCGTCATCAGCGTCATGCGCGTGTAGGTGACGAACTCGGCGATGGCACTGTTGATAGCCGCGTGCGGCTTCTCCGCGAGACGCATGGATGGCTCGTGGCGGACGAACTGCGTGCCCAGCATGATGAGCGTACCGTACGGTTTCAACAGTTCATGTAGGCGGCCCTTGTCCGCGTCGGTAAGGAACAGAATGCGTCGAGACTCAATCAGTCCGGCGAAGTCCACACAGGTAAAGGCCGTTGCGATCATCTCCACACTCGGTTCGCAGACCACCACGAGGGCGTCGCCCTGAATACGTTCGCACAGCGCCGTGACGTGATAGCCGAGCCCCAGCCCCGAAACGATAAAGCCGAAGTTCCCCTCGATCTCTACGGAAGACGCCAGCCGATTCGCCTCCGACTCCGGATCGTATCGACTGTGCAAATAGAATGGCTTACCGTCTGGACCGGCCGCCCGCACGGTCCACGCCCCCGAACGCGCCGGTTCGATCGGAAACCGCTCCTCATCGGTCACCGCGTCGACCCGAAGCGCCAGCGAAGGATCATGCCGCCAGAGCTGACGCATATTGTGTACGAACAGGTCGTTTCCGACGGCCGGGGTAGGAGGTGTCGAGTCGAGCGTGGTCATCAAACGATCCGTCGTCCTACTCTTGCCTGAGACACGTCGGCCCCACGTCATCATCAAACACACACGACCGGCAGATCGCGTCGGCCAGACGCTTCTCATACGCCGCCCGTGTGATCTCCGTCGCGCCGAGGCGCTGCAAATGATCCGTCATAAACTGCGTATCGAGCAGCACAAAACCCCGCTCCCGCATTCGCCGGATCAGATACACGAGTGCCACTTTGGAAGCGTCGGTCACCCGGTGAAACATCGACTCGCCAAAAAACGCGCCGCCGATGGCCACACCGTACAGCCCGCCGGCCAGCCGATCACCCTGCCAGGCTTCGACGCTGTGCGCAAACCCCAGCTCGTGCAATCTGGTGTAGGCTTCGAGAATCTCTTGCGATATCCACGTACCCTCGGGTCGATCCGCACACGCGCGTATGACGTCGACAAATTCCGTGTTGATCCTGACGGCAAACGTACCGCGCCGCAAGACCGCGCGGAGTGACCGCGATACGCGCAGATCGCCAAGCTCGATGACCGCACGCGTCTTCGGGGCGAACCAACTCAGCGAGCCGTCCTCGTCGGCCATGGGAAAAATACCCGCGGCGTAGGCGGACAGCAGGCGATCAGGTTGAAGATCGTTGAGCATTCGCATCGTTCACCAGTAGGGTTCTCGGCAATTCGGACATACTATGGAGATACGGCCCAGTGTGTCCCTATCGACGGAGCTCGGTCCCGTGGCCGTCACGCTCCGTTCATATCATAGCCTTTTGGATCAACTCCCGCCGTGGTTTCAGACGTACCTGCACCGGAAGAGTAAATGCGCGAGATAAAACAATCCAGCCGTTGTCCTGTGTCGCTATCCTATTGTCATCAATATAGATAGCGATAGAACACCATCATCCACCCCAGCCCGCGCGTGGCCATCCTGTCGTCGAATGGCTGCCTCAGATTCGGGCATGGTGCGTCTGAATCGAACGCGTTAAAAAAATCTTTTGAATTTGCAATAACTGCTGCCGGCCCGACATACATAGGTTGGCAGGCGGTCGTCATGGTGCTCAGGCTTTTTCCCCGGCAGGGGGCGACCGTGCTGCCATCTTGTCTTCGCTGGAGCAGTGGCAAGCCAGGGACAATCCACGGCCACCGGGCATTTACGCGGCGTGACGCACCGCGCCTGGTGGCCTCCTTTTTGTCCCGATCCCGGCGTAAAGACCACGCACGTCTCACATTGGTGAGACTGATTGGTGAGAGCTTCTATCGACATCCGACAGCCAGTACTCAACCCGGTTACCGATACCCAATGGCCAGGGGGTCGGTCGCTGCCGAAAAGTGAAATGTCAATAACCCAGGCCACACGCCCTGATGCCGCCCAAAGTGTCTTGCCCCCCGCGAGGTCAGCTTCCACTCCGGTACTTCCCACGTTTGCGCATCTGGGATATAGTGCCCCGGTCGGCTATAACTTGGCTCGCCGACGCGGTCGTCCGTCCGTGACAGGCTACGCGGGTTTGAGTCAGGTTATCGTCGCAAGGCTGTAGGAGAGGTGGGTGAGTGGCTGAAACCAACGGTTTGCTAAACCGTCGTACTGGTAATGCCGGTACCGCGGGTTCGAATCCCGCCCTCTCCGTTCTTTTTTGACGGCCGCTTGTAAGGCTCTGACTCGCAACAACTTGCGATCAGGGCCTTCAAGCATTCTCGGGCTGCCGTCCCCATACTGTCCCCATTCGGCTACTCGCCACCGCGCGCTTCAAGCTCGCGTCATGGACGCTTTGCCGCGTTCCTGAAGTTTCCGCGAACGCAGGCCCGGTAGAACGATCGGTCCCTCTCCACGATCGGTGGTTCGGTCGCCTGCCAGAACCGGAGGCAAAGGCGGACGAGATAATCGGGCAGTGTTTGACCGGTTTGCTCGCCGACAAGGTTTTTTAGACCGTCAAACTGGGTCCAGCCGTCCAAGGTTGCCAAAGTCGAGGCCGTAGCGTCATAGTCCTCTCGCGGACAGCAACACGGCTGAGCACGCCCGCTGGAGGAAACGATGAGTACCAAAACCCCCGCCACGCGTGTGCCGGGGAGTTGCTTGACACGATGGGCGGATTGTCCAATTCGCGCTGAACCGCTGCGCATCGATGTCATCGCCCGCGGTGTGAAGAATGCGATGCATTCGCCCGAGTCACGCATTGGGTTCACCCGACCTCCTTTTGAAAAAATCGTGGCACATAGTTGACAGGCACCCACCAAAGTGTTATGGGCACCCGTGGTGTTCCCGTTTGTTTCCCTTAAACCGCGGAGGGCTCCCATGTCTCCTATCGTTCGTTCCCGGTTCAGGCTTCTCGTTTGCGCTGCGTTTGTTTTTTCATTGTTAGGTCTTGTCGTGCGCGCGGCAGGCACCCCGGCAGTGTCCGGGCCGGGCATACCGGCGGGACGCATCGCCGCGGTAGTCGATACCGACGGCGACGGCATCCCCGACGCGCAGGACAACTGCCCCACGATTCCCAACTCCGGACAAGAGAACACGGACTTGACGTTGGACGAGTCGTTCGAATGCGGCGTGTTCGTCGGATGGGACTTCACCTATTCGAGCGAGGGACAGCAGAGCGGAAGCTATTCCAACGGCGCGGGGATCTGGTCCTCGACTCTTGTTACGACGCCGTTGGCTCTTCGCGGAACCTCAACAGCGCGTCTATACGCCGACTCTCCGCAGCATGGTGGATCCAGCGGACCCTGGAACGCCAAAGCGGCCATTCATAGTACGGTTGCGCCATTCGGAATACTCCAGAGCACGCTTCAGTTTGACCAGATCCAGGGCAATGGGGGTGTTGGAGGGTCCTGGTTTCGGATCTCCGTGATCAACGCTGCCGACCCAACTAAGGTCGTATCCTACGGATTCAACACAACGGGTGATGCGTCTGCCGATTTCAAGACAACAGTCTCCGCGGGAGAACGGGTGAACTTCAACGCGAACGTCGCCGACGACTATTTCAACAAGTACGGCGAGAACCTCTCCGGTTCCGCGATCTTGCAGTTCATGGCGTACGCTGATTACGCTGAATCCGGAACCGGGCGCCGCACAACCGAAGTCCGGCTTGACGACGTTCGCGTGTTGTCCGCCGACCCCTTTGGTGACGCCTGCGACTACTGTGCAGCCTACTATAACCTCACAACGGACCCTGTGGCATGCAGTGGTGCCATCGCCGAGGCCTTGGATCTTCCGAGCAACCAGAAATGCGACGTGTCGTTCACTGGCGATAGCAGCTCTCTGGCTGTCTCCACCCGGTTCGGCGACCTGAGCCCAAGCCTGGGCGAAGACTTCGTGGTGATGTGCACGGGACCCGTCTTCCAGGAACTCGCACAACCGGGGACCGACTACCCGGGCATCGTCGCAGACCGGGCTACCCTTACGCTCAACCTCACCACGCCGCCGGGTGTGTGTGGCAACACCGCCGCCCCCGCGCAGAGCACCGGCAATCCCTGCCAGACGGATGAGAACTGCACAGGTGGCGAAACATGCACTAAAAGCAGCTATTTCGTGCGCTTCTGTTACACACTGCTGACGGCGGAGTACCCCGAGTACACGGACGAACTGAGTACGACTTTCAGCGACAGCTTCACGGTCACGCTGACGGATTCAGGAGGGCCGGTAACCCTTGCGGAGTATTCCGGTACCACCATGGACTCTCCCATCACGGCGGCACCCGCCTCCTTTGTATCCGGGTCGCAATTCGACATCCCGCCCACGCAGTGCAACCCTGAAGCCGGGTTTGCCCAGCGGTGCGTCAACGTCAGAATGCCGCTGGACCTGCTCTCCGACCAAGTGACATTGGAGTTCTCGATTGAGGAACCCGTCAGCCAGACGCTCGATTCCTGCGTGCTTCTCGATGGCCTGCGGCTCACCAATCTGGAGGTGGTCGATCCGAACCCGGATCTGCTGGACGGCAGCGGACAGATCAAGAGCAATCGCCAGGATCTGAAGCAGGGCGGTCGAGATGTGGGCGGCGCAGCCGCGGACGGCGTTACCCGCGTCCTCCTTCGCGAAGAGGTCGCCCTTCCGATCGGGCAGGTCGAGTTCTGTCTGGATACGGGGACGGCCGGCGAATACGAAGACGGCGGGGTCAGCGCGCTGGGGGACACGGCATTGGATCCCTGCGTCGCCGTTTGCGTCGAGGACCTCGGTCTGTTCGACTATTTCGCCTTCGCCGTGTACTGGGCTCCGGGCGATTTCAACCGTGGCGGTGCCGACTACGAGGGAGACCGACTGAGCGCCCAGCGGCGCGTCGACTTTCGTGCCACGTGGTATCCGGCGTGCCCCTGCGGGATCCCTCTGGACGCGTGTCCGCTGATCGCGTTCGATGCGTGGAGTGCGTTCAAACTCGTGCGTCCGCCGTTGGTGCTTGTCCACGGTCTGTGGTCGAATGAGAAGGCATGGGACAAATTCCCACTGTACAAGAATGGAGAGACGCGCGAGCGATACTCGATCTATCGTGCGGGCTATGAAGAAACCAGCGCCTCGCATTTCGCGCGAAACGCCGCCGTGGTTCCAGACACCATCCACGAAGCGATAAAGCGCCTGCGCGACAAGGCACCCGAGCTCGCGGTGACCCAGGCCGATGTGGGTGCCCACAGCATGGGCGGGGTGTTGAGTCGCAGGTTCATCAGCAACGGGACGTCCAGGATTCCCAAATACAAATACAAAGAGAACTTCTTCTCCGGCGATATTCACAAGCTGGTCACCCTCGATACGCCGCACCTTGGGTCGCCTCTTGCCGGCTTCCTCATCGACCTTGGCAATCTGCCATGCGTTGGCGGGACTGTTTTAACTAGGAGGGTGGAGTTCTGCGCGGGTAAGTACATCAAGGACATCTTTCGGAACAAACCCGCCGGCTTCGCCGGGCCTATTGACGAGGGTGCCATCGAGGACCTGCAAGTGTGCAGTGCGCCCTTGCAGCGGATATCAGCCGCCAGTGTTCCTGGACATGCCATGGTCGGAAGACTCGTTGAGGGCGATTGGCAGGGAATCCAATTCGCGATCATCAAGGCGTCCTGCAAGTTCATGCGGTTCATCTGCCGTGCCGTTGATCTAATCAAGGTAGTCTGCGGATCATCCTGCAGCCTCGATGACACCCTCGCTCCGCTCTGTTCGTGCGACAGCGTCGGGGCGTTGATCACGTCGATCTTCCAAGCCTTCGCGCCTGTGGAGACGGTTGCAGAGGGTGACGGCATCGTGGGCGTTGTCAGCCAGAAAGGGGGTATCACGAGCTCCGCGACGACTCTGTTTACGCAGTTGCCCGACGCGATTCACGTTTTCAACACGTCCAGCACCCTCTATTCGGACCAACTGGAATTCTTGCTCAATACACCGACGACGGCCATCCCCAGTCCGTTCGGAACTTGGCCCAAAGTACAGGATCAGTGTCCAAGCAAGATCGTTGGCAAGGAGTTCATCAGGATGGCGCAAGACGTGGCAGAGATGACTGCCGGTACCGCCTCACTCACCATCTTGTTGATCACGCCGCCGACAAACGATTGCCCTCCCGTTTCGGGCACGATGAGCTACAGGGTGGTAGTTGGATCGACGGCTCTCCTCGACACTGTGCATGTCGCCGGTGCCAGCGCCCTGGCGGTCTGTGAAAGCACGGACCCAGGGCCTTGTCCGGAGAGTCTATGCCTCAACATCCCCGAAGACGTTGCGGGTGAATTCGAAATCCGAGCGTTCGCCGTCGATAAGGACGGCGATTACCTCTCCTCGAAACCGCAATTGCTCACCATCGAGCCGACAGCCACTATCAGTGAACTCGTCTGTTCCGACGATCACATGGTCTTTCTCGGCATTGGCGACGAGAAGCGTCTGCGCGTCACAGGGATCTACGATGACGGCATCGAACGGGACGTCACCGACCTTGCCGCCACGTCGTACTCCGCAACCAACACCGGCGTTGTCGAACTGGACACGCGCATGCCGGGCCTGGTGCCCATGAAGGGGATCCTGCGGGCCGTGGGTCCTGGGCTCTCCGTGGTATCCGCGAGTCTCAACGACAAGTGCTGCTCCATTCTGGTCGAAGTGGGCGACGGCCAGCGCCCGAGGGTCAATGCCGGAACGGACCAGATCGCTCACGTCGGGGACGGCGTCACGCTGGGGGGAACCGTGGACTGCGGCGTTGCAAACGAAGCTTGCCCGCTCCCCCCCGTGTACCAGTGGGAGCAGCTCAGTGGTCCCCTCGCTAACCTCAGTGACGCTACCGCGCCGAACCCAACCTTCATTCCCGGAGTGATCGGCGAGTTCGTCTTCCAGCTTGTTGTCGACGGGGGTAACCTCCTGAGTACTCCGGACACGGTGACGATCTTTGTCGATAATCCGCCTACTGATCCGACCATCCCGGCCGTCTCCACCTGGGGCGTTGTGGCTCTGACACTCCTTCTCCTCGCAGCCGGTTCGGTCATCGTGCGCTGTCGAATACCATTGGCGTCTCGGGATTATGGCAGCGATGTGTCTTGATCTCTATATCTTCGCCGACGATTCGACGGACCCTTAGATTATTCTGCGTTATCGTGTAGCGGCAAGGCCGCATCCCTGGAAGAACCTTCGGCAGTTATCAGGCGTGACCGATCGTAACGTGCCGTCTATGGCCTTGATGCGGCTCGACGCGTTCTCGCGGCAGCTCCTCGCAGCGATTGCTTGACTTTGGACCACATGGCTTCGATTGGTTTACCCAACGGTCAGCGGATGATGGATCACCAGCCGTTTCCTCCTCGACTAGTTTCTTGAGGGCGGCGCGCGGCCAAAGGACGAGGTTTCAGCGGACAACACAGGAATGCATGCGAAGAAGCGATCGGGGAATAACGAAGATCATCTGTATCCAGTCCGTTACTCGACCCCCACGTTTTACGCTGACATGCCCGTGAACAGACAAGCGGCACGTGAGCGGATACGAGCGCAACAGGAACGCTGGAGGTTGTCGTTCGTACATGCCGGTGGAAGACCGATAATCGCGATTACCGGTACGGATAGGGTTTTCAGCCCCCACGAGATCTGTGGCCACGATCCCATCATTATCACTGCCTAATACTCCTATGAAGTTGTTTTACCCAAATAGAACGAACTAAGTACGCTTAATGTTTTGACTCGTTAGATCCTTTTGGTTACGATGGCCGCAGTACCCGGGCCAATTGGAAAGTCACGTTTCCCTTGCATCCTTTTCGTCGTCTATTTGGAGGGGGGCACTGTGAAACGACCGCTGTTGTATCTCGACCTGACCAGGTGTCTGTATGTTGGCGTTTTCCAAACATTAATCATCACGGGTGTCCTCTCCGCCCAACCGTCTGGGCCTGGTGGCCCTGACCACATTCACATCGTCAATTCGGTGGGTGACGAATCTGATGCGAGCCTCGCCGACGGCATCTGCAAGACGATCAACAACGAGTGTACGCTGCGTGCGGCCATCGAGCAGGCCAATGACACGGCCAACCTGACTACCGGCGGCGGCATCGTCTTTGACGTTCCCGATGAGATCCGGTTTGCGATAGACGGTACGGGTGTGCATACCATTCGACCTCAAACACCACTACCGAACGTGGTGGATGCGGTGCGTATCGATGGCTACACCCAAAGCGGGGCCTCGCCCAATACGTTACAAGTGGGAAATGACGCCGTGTTGCTTATCGAACTCGACGGTTCGTTGGCCGGTGTCAACGCAGACGGGTTATTTCTGAATGTCACTGGTTCGGTCATCCTTGGCCTGGTCATTAACAACTTCGGACAAGACGGCATCCAGGTGCTTGGTTTCGGTGAGAGTGAGATCGAAGGCAATTTCATTGGTACCGATCCAACCGGGACTATCGCGCGGGGCAACGGCAACAATGGCATCGGTATTCGTAATTCCGCGTCCAACCGTATCGGCGGCACGGAGCCCGCTCAACGAAACCTCATTTCGGGTAACGGCACCGGCGTTTTCATTGGCAATGGACCTTCGCAAAACAATCGTGTCGAAGGCAATTACATCGGGACCGATGCCAGTGGAACGAACGCGGTTCCGAACGAGTACGGTGTGCTGATCAGCGCGGAGGGTGGTGTCTTTGTTTATGCATCGAAGAACCGAATCGGGGGCACCGCACCCGGAGCGGGCAACCTGATCTCCGGCAATAGCCGGATTGGGATGGAAGTATTTCGCGGTACGCAAAACGAAATTCTTGGAAATCTGATCGGGACGACGGTTGACGGGGCACACCCACTGCCCAACACCTCCTCCGGCGTCTTGCTCTTCGAGGCGTCCACTAACGTGGTCGGCGGACTTTTTGACATTGGTGGTAGCGGCACTATTACGGCTTTTAAGCGTAACGTCATCTCCGGAAACGGTTTTGCCGGCGTCGAAATCTTCGTCATCAACCGGCCTGCAACCGGAAACCACGTGGTAGGAAATTTCATCGGTACGGATATTAGCGGGCTGAAACCGGTGCCCAATATCGGCGGCGGCGTGTTTATGAGTTCTAGCGTCGGGGGGATCGGTTCGCTGACCAACAACACCATCGGCGGAACGGACGGTGCCCATGCGACACGCAACATCATCTCGGGAAACGGTAGCGGTGTCATTCTCGTTGGAGAGCGGGTCAGCAGTAACGACATCGTCGGCAACTTCATCGGGCTGGACATCTCGGGAACAGCCAAGCTCGGCAACGAGAAGAATGGCGTGCGATTCTCGATTTTTAATGGGGGGACCGTCGGTCCCATCGGCAACTTCATCGGCACCGCCGCGCCCAATAGCGGGAACGTCATCTCCGGGAACGGACGCGACGGCGTAGCCATCACGTTCGGATCGACGGGTAACTTTGTGCTGAACAACTACATCGGGCTGGACGTTCTCGGGACCGTGGCCGATCCAGATGGGATTCCCAATACAGGCGACGAACTCGGAAACACGCGGCACGGCGTAGCCATCTTTGATTCTCCGCTCAACTCCGTGGGCGATGGCACCCTTAACCATCGCAATGTCATCTCGGGCAACATGGGTAGCGGTGTGTTCATCGGGACCTTTAACGATCCCGGCTCAGCGACTGATAACACCATCACAGGTAATTTCATCGGCGTCGACTCTCTCGGTGGAGGTACGGTCGGAAATCATGGCGACGGCATTCTCATCGAAGACGCGCCGGGCAATATCATCGGAGGTGATCAGACCGATTCAGGTAACATCATCTCAGGCAACCAACGTGATGGCGTTCATATCTCCGGAGCACTGTCAGACGGCAACGTGTTGTCCCGGAATCTGATTGGTGTGGAATTCGATAGCAGCACCCATAATGGGAACGCCCGACACGGTATCTTTGTTGCTGACGGGGCAGACAATGTCATCGGCGCGGGGAAGGATGTGGTTAGCGGTTTGGAACTGCGGGGTAATCAGATTGCACATAATGGCGGAAGCGGCGTTGTCATTGAATCGGGGATCGGAAATACGATCAGAGCTAACCAGATTTATGACAACGGGGGATTGGGAATCGACCTCGCGGGTGACGGATTGACTGAAAACGACGCCGGCGATGGGGACTCCGGTCCGAACGGATTGCAAAATTACCCGATCGTGGTAGCGAAGAGAGAAAACGGAACCACAAGCCTGACGCTTGACATGGATACTGCGCCCAACACGGTTTATCTATTCGACATCTACACGGATGATTTGAACCGGGACGTTTTCGGAGTGCAAGGCCGCACGTACTTGACCACGATTGCATCGCCCGGAGGAGCCACCACCCACTACCATGTCACCACGGCGGTTCCAGGCAGTCATCGTAATTTCTCGGTTACGGCTACCGACCCGAACGGGAACACGTCCGAGTTGGGGCGCGAGCAGCTCGTGCATAGCGTGGAGTTCACGCAGGCGATTCAGACGTTCCAACCGCTCGATGAACTTCAAAGTATGCTGGACAATACTGGCGAACCCCCCGTTCCCATGATCGCAGGAAAACCTGGGACCATGCGTGTCTACCTGCGGCAGCTAACGGATTCGGCAACGGTCGACTTCGAGGTTGATGGTCTGGAAGTTGACTTTGTCTCCATCGCCACCGCATCAACAAGAGCCGGTTGCACACCGAAGGATCGTCGGCGCCGGGACCGCAATTGTGATTCCGTTGACTTCGATTTTGGCAACCCCCCGCAAGGGCCATGGACCACCACGCTTACAATTCTGACGCCGGCGGGAGATGTTTTTGAGCGGCACCGGTTTCGGCAGGTCACGAGAACCGCCAAGACACTGGTGCTCGACGCGGCGTCAGTTTGTCATGACCTCGACGCGCAAGGGAACTGGATCTGCGGCGACGAAAAGCTTCTCAAGACGCTTACGGGTCAACTGCGCGCCATCGCGCCGACCCACAACGTCCGCGTCGAGGAGTCGCACCACGTTACCGCATACCGTCTTACGCTCACGGATCTCGACGGCGACGGAATCGATATCTTCCCTAACCCGATATTGGGGGATCTTTACGAGCAGCAAGCTTGGATCGACCAAGTCAAGAATGACTTGGTGATCCTGTCTCTGGTATCTAAAGCGCAATCTTTGACGCGAACCGGAGAGCAACGCTACACCTACGGGATGATGCAACCCCTCAACAATTTTCCAGGTGGATCGGCCTGGATTGGTGGTCCCTCCGCGTTTGGGATGCAGAGCGATTTCGCGTTCGCGTCCAGCACGCTCGCCCATGAAACGGGTCACATGCTGGGGCGCAAACATACGAATCGAAGCGGCGGGTCAACTTCGAACCCCGTTTGTTCCGATGTGGCACCAGATGGGAGTACAGATTGGCCGTTTTGCGACAGTTCGCTTCAGTCCCACCCGGTGCCCTGCACGGGAGCGTCTACGCCAACCGCTACACCAGAAGTCGGGTACAACGTGGCGAAGCATCGTCCCATCCTTCCCGAAAAAGCCTTTGACGTGATGAGTTATTGCGAACCCAAATGGATAACAGCATTCACCTATGTGAACATGGCTCAGGGCGGTCTCGCGCCCCGTTCAGGCGGCGTGCTTGACCAATCAGGCCCGGCACCGGGGCCGATCCAGGGTGCGTTTTGGTTGGTTGCAGGTGAATTGGGTACCGGCACAGCGAAGTTCCGTCCGCTCATGGAGTTCGACGCAACGGCGCTCGACAGTCCGGGTGTGGGATCACATCGAATCGAAATTCGCGACGTCAATGGTGTTGTTCTGTCGACACGATTCTTCGAGCCGATGATTGCCTCCACGGAGATCGAGGAGGGGGGCGTAGATGTCCTCAATGTTCCTTTTTTCGCTGAATTGATCCCCGTGCAAGTCGGGGCACGCAGCATTGTTGTCATCGACGCACTCAACGTCGAGCTTGGTACGATTCTGCTCGGCGGAGTGGCCCCGGTGGTGACCGTCAACTACGCCCCAGGGGTTGATCCACAAAGCGGACCGCAAACTATCGAATGGAGCATCATCGATCCAGACTCAGCCGAACACACCGCCTGGGTCCAATACTCCAACGACAACGGCGTGACCTGGCAAACATTGTCCTTATCCGTGACGTTGTCTTCGTTGCGTATCGATTTCGACAAGCTACCCGGTGCAGACGGATCAGCAATCATTCGCGTCAATGCCACCGACGGTGTAAACAGCGGCTTCGACGATTCCGTCCCGTTCAGTGTGGCGACAAAACTTCCGCAGGTCGAGATATTCTTTCCTGCAACCGGTACGGTATTCCGTCGTGGGCAGCTTGTGTGGCTGCAGGCGGCTGCATCGGACGGTGACGACGGTTCGCTGGATGATGCCGCCGTCGTATGGGCGTCGAGTCTCGATGGTAACATCGGACAAGGTGCCGATTTACCGATTACCTCACTGAGTGTGGGCACGCATACAATTACCGCAACGGCCACGGATACCGACGGAAACATGGCCACACACAACATCGATATCGTCGTGGAGGATTCACCAATCGTGGAGACGCCTTTTGTGATCAATGTTCCCGCAGACCAACCGACGATCCAGGCGGGCATCGACGCCGCTTTCTCCGGCGATGAGGTCCTCGTGGCACCCGGCACCTACGAAGAGATGATCGTTTTTCACGGCAAGGCAATCACCGTGCGCAGCAGCGGTGGCGCTGCGGTGACGATTATTGATGCCACCAATGTACCTGATCCGGGGAACGGAAAACCCGTTGTCCGATGCGACAGCGGCGAGCGTGACGACACCGTGCTTGACGGTTTCACTCTTACGGGCGGAACGGGAGCTACCGTTGTCGTAGGGGGTTCATCGTCCGGCGGTGGGATGTTCATCAACAACAGCAGTCCGACGGTGGCCAACTGCACGTTCAGCGGGAACACTGCCACGTTTGGCGGTGGGATGTACGTTTTCTCGGGTAGTGCGACAGTGACGAAATGCAATTTCGTTGGGAACTCGGCTGGTTCTTCGGGCGGCGGGATGCAAAGCCAAAGTAGCAGCAATATGTTGGTCACTGAATGTATGTTTAGTGGGAACACCGCATGGCAAGGCGGTGGGATGTCCAACTTTGGCGTAACTGGCCAAACCGTGAGCGGCTGCACGTTTAGCCGCAACACCGCAGCGAGTGGCGGCGCGATCTACAACTTTGACGGCACGCAGGTCGTGTCCGGTTGCACGTTTACCGAGAACGAGGCCCAAAGCTCCGGTGGTGGTCTGTATCAATTTAGCGGCAGTTTGACGATGACGGACTGCGCGTTCATTGGGAACACCTCCGCAAACGCGGGCGGCGGCATCCTCAACGCGGCCAGGGGTTCATCCACGGTGACCCGCTGTACGTTCATCGGGAACGCGTCGTTCAACGGTGGTGCGATGAACAACGGAAGTAGTTCCCCGACGGTGACCGACAGCATGTTCAGCGGAAATACAGCCACCAATGACGGGGGCGGTATATACAACTCGCTCGCATCCCCGACCCTAACCAACTGCACGTTCAGTGGGAATACGGCCGATGCGGGTGGTGGCTTGTTCAACAGCGAAGACAGCAGCCCGTCGGTGACAAGCTGCATATTCTGGATGAACTCGGATGCCGGCGGGACAGGTGAATCGGCACAGATCCTCGATGACCCATCGTGCTGCGACAATGTATCAACGGTCAGTTATAGTAATGTGCAGGGCGGCTGGACCGGGCTCGCGGGCGCGGGGAATATCAACGCCGACCCGTTGTTCATGGACGCCGACGGACCGGACAACATCGTTGGAACGAGCGACGATGACCTGCGCCTTCGGCCAGGCTCGCCATGTATTGATAGCGGCGACCCCGCGTTTATTGCCGCGCCCGATGAGACCGATCTCGATAACCACGTTCGTGTGCTTTGTGGTCGCGTGGAAATGGGAGCCTATGAGTTTGCGGGGGATTTTGACTGCAACCAGACGTTTGATCTAACGGATTTTGCGAGTTGGGATGCCTGTATGACCGGACCGGGTGGTGGACCATACCTCAACGGGTGCGCCACATTCGACTGCGACGGCGATCTCGACATCGACATGCAGGACTTTATGGAATTCGAAAACTTCTTTTTACCGTAGTGTGTACCGCCGTGATGGTGTGCCGCTCGGGACTACGACCACGTTTCATAAGTTCCACGACGACCTGAGCTGCGGGCTTCAGCCCGAGGGGTTTCGAGAATTCGTGCGAGGCTCGGTGTTCCAGCGCCGCGCAAGCTAGAGCAGTCTCTCAATTTGTGTAGCGTTTCGTGCCGATAGATATAGTCAGCCAGGATGGCGGGAGGACACAGGCATGAGGCCCTATTCGATGGATTTGAGAGAGCGGGTGGTCGCGGCA
>JAJRSP010000272.1 GCA_024278775.1 Planctomycetota bacterium | reverse complement strand
CGCGCGAGTGGCTGCCGTATGTTCGGACGTGAGTATCGACGAAACCCCGTGCGACCGCCTACAAAATCCACATCTACACACACCGGACGACGACCGGTAACATCACAAAGACGCAGCCGATCCGCGTCGACCAGAAGGACCACATCGACATGAGCCTGTAGCCACCCGTCCGGGGGTAGACACGCAAGTCTGAGCGACTCAGCGAGTACGGCGGCTCGAGCCTGAAGCCGCGGATCGTGGTGGGCGGCGGCAATGGCCACCCGCCCGTGGCCTGCCGGTACCACAGGCAGCACACCGTCAGATGGATTACTCGACATCACGACTTGTTCGACGGGGTCTTGGCACGCGCGTCTGTAGATGGCGATCCGAGCCGGCGTCCCTCTTTTATCGCCACCCAGTCATCCCGGCGGAAGCTCACCAGCCCCCACACCATCAACGGCACAAAGTAGGACGCGGCCGGTGCGAGCGAGATGACCAGCATCACCCCGTGCAGCAAGGACCGCCACAACTGTGGGATATGATACAACCCCAGCATCTTCGGATCACAGTAGGCATCCGTCACACGCAGCCACACCCGCAGCCCGACAAACGTACCCATCCACACGAGCCCCCATGCCAGCGCACGGCCGCGCCGTGACCATGTGGCCGGCGTCGCCAGCACCAGCGCCACCAGGAACACCATCGGCCGGTAGCCGTAGTACAGGCTGCGGATCTCCAGCGCCCCCTTCCGGCGGTCGCGACGATTCTCCAAGATCACGCGCGTGTCCTTACCCTCGGCCCCGCGATCAAGCGGTTCAAACCGTACCACGGCCGCCGCACCGGGATGATAGAACAACGCATTACCCGCCTCTCGAAACACCGCGCGATACGCCTTGGCCACCCCCGGCCAAGGCGCGACGAACAGCGCAAAGAGCGCCGCACACTTGAGCAAAAAGAGGAACACGAGCTTAGACGGATGTTTGTGCATTGGTCTTGGACTGAGGGGCACCCTGTGTGGCCCACAGTGCCCACAACACCCACAGCGTGAGCGAGAGAAGAATGAAAGCCGGCTGCCACACGTCGACGTGCATCGTCTCAAACCATCGAGGGAAATAGATCCCCGTGTAGAAGAGCGAGATGATCCGCACGAGATTAATCACCGCAAGCACCAGCGTACCGGCAATGACACCCGGAATCTTCGATCGAAATGATCCCGGAAAGGCCAACACGGCCGCGATAAACAACGCCGACGGTGCCAGCGCATCGCACCCCTGTTTGATGTTGACGGAGTATCGCGCGGACGTAACCGAGGTACCGCTGGCCGACGCCCCCTCACCAAAGATGTTCATCGTCGCGGCCGAGACGTTTGCGTAAAATTTCATGTAGGAAGGAAGGATGTCATGCTCGACGCGACCGACCATCGTCACGGCATAGAACGCACCCATCAATACGACAAACAGACCCACGAACTGAAACACCGGACGCTTGCCGTAGAACCAACCACGTTTGACCTTCGCCCCGGAGCGCCGGGGATGGGTAGTGGTCGCTTGTTTCTTGTTCTTCGCCACGTTCGTTTCCCGCCAGAGCCATGCGCTCAGGCCCGCGTGATGCAACCCGCCATGTCAGCCCTACGCTACCGGCCTTTCGAACGTATCCGCCTTGCCCACGTTGCGGACTAATCCGCTTGCGGAAGCTGCATCATACGGGGCAGGTGCATTTCCATCCAGCCAAGCTTACGGCGAATCATCTTGAGGACACGAAAACCGGACCACTGACCGACCGACCCCGTGGTGGCGATCGGACCGACACACTCACTAATCAATGCCTCCGCCATCAGATGCGGTATACAGGCGCGATCATCCGACGTAAGCGGAAGCACCGAGGAGTAACCATCCAGAAACGCAGTGAGGCGATCCTCATCCTGCTCGCTCGGCCATTCCGACGGATCCCCCGTACCGATCATCGAAAACTGCAACGCACCGTTGGCCACGTCGATCAGCGAACGGGCGAAGCGTACGGCGTCGTAGTCCACTACGGCAACCACCTTATCGTCTCGAAACAGCAAATTGCCTGGATGCCAATCGGAATGAATAACCGACTCCTCAGACGGCAGCGAACGAAAACTCTTCACGGCCTGCGCGGCATTATCGTACCGCTCCAACAAAAACTGTACGATGCCGGCTAGCTCCGCCTCGTCACCGCTGAAGCTGTCATGCGAAGAAAGCGAAGACCCGATCGCGCAAAGCCCCGTACGGACCAGTGGATTGTTGTGGTAATCACCGCGCGGTGCGGGTAGCCCTTCGGGCAATTCAAACGACGACATCGCCACATGAAACCGTGCCAGGATGCCCCCCGCCGCCGCCGCCTGCGCCGCAGTTCGTTCAAAGGTGCGCCCCGGCACAAACGCAAACAGTTCATAGATATGCTCACGTTGCTGCACGATCGTACGACGTCCGTCGCGCGTCGCCTGCAGCGGTGCAATCGGAAACCCCGCCACGACAAGATGCGTCTGCACGGCGTGGGTAAAGCGTACACGCTCCGGTCGCGCCCGGGCGGCCGACCGACGTTTCAGGAGGTACTTGCCATGCTCGGCCACCACACCGACCTTCGGGCTGCGGTGGGATCCACGCTGAAACGGCGTGATCGATTCGATCACACCAATATCATAGTGGCTGAGCACCACGGCCAGTTCAGTCGCGTCGAATGTGGCTCGTTCCGTCACGGAAACCGTCCCACGATCTCAAACACCTGGACACGCACACGCCGCCGGATAGGATCCTCTCGGACTATAGTCGAAGCCCAACGCTACGTCCAAAACCGACCCATCGCCGACAGCAGCCACTCGTCACACGGTGAGCCGGAGAGGAATGTATCGGCGGAAATGCTCGGCGTAGAGATGCCGAGATACGGCCATACGGAGACGAACGGCATGAATCGTGACCAGGGATGGGCGCTGCTCCATGAGTATACCAAAAACCCGGCGTTGATCCGCCACGCCCAGTGTGTCGAAGCCGCCATGCGACATTATGCCAGACGGTACGATGCCGACGAAGCCCCATGGGGGCTGGCCGGCCTGCTGCATGACTTTGATTACGAACGCTTCCCCACGGAGCCCCAACACACGCGTGAAGGCGCGAAGATTCTTCGCGAACGTGGCTGCGACGAAGAGGTCATCGGTGCCATCCTGGCCCACGTCCCCTACAACCTCGATGACTTTCCACGCGACCGTCCGATTCGGAAAACGATTTTCGCCGTGGACGAACTCAGCGGGTTCATCTATGCGGCCGCCCTCGTACGACCGGCACGCATGGTCGGCATGACGCCCAAGAGTATCGTCAAGAAAATGAAACAGCGATCGTTCGCGGCGGCCGTCTCGCGAGAAGACATCGAAGCCGGGGCGGCGCTGTTGGAGCTACCCCTGAAAGAACACATCGCCAACTGCATCGAGGCGATCAATTCGATCGCTGCCGATGTCGGACTGCTTCCGCCAGAGGGGTAGCCGACGCGCAAGTACCGTTATGCAAACGGATCGTGCATCACGGGCTGTCCGCAGTACATGCAGCGTGTAAAACGTCGCGCGATCGTGCGTTTACACTTCGGACACGAGACCGGCGTCTTTCGCACTCTTCCGTCCAACTGTCCATCCGAAAGGTCAATCTCGGTGATCCGG
>JAJRSP010000271.1 GCA_024278775.1 Planctomycetota bacterium | reverse complement strand
CGCGGCCATCGCAGATTCTCCGACGAAACACAGAGGCTATCCGAACCGGCGGTGCCACCAATGCGGTGTCGCCGATTAGTGGCCTACCGCTGCGGCTGACACGACTCCATTACGCAGAGGGCACGAAGCCTTTGGCTACACGGCGGGCACTTGTTTCGCAGCGTCGGCCAGCATCGCTACGGCTTCATCGATTTCCGCTTCCGTCGAGAAACGTCCCAAACTGAAACGTACCGCACCGAAGGCAATCTCCTCCGGCACGTTCATCGCTGTCATCACGTCTGATCGTTTCCGCTGCGTTGCGTGACAGGCCGCCCCCGTACTGGCGCATATCTCCGGACAGGCGGCCAACACCTCCGCACCGATCCGGCCCCGAAAACCAACCGTAAGCGTATTGGGCAGACGCGCCTCCGCATGACCGAGCAAGACCACATCTTCCCCCCACGCCTCGCGCAGCCCGGTGTGCAGCCGATCTCTCAGGCGCTCAACCTCGGAATGGTCCGTATCGTTCGCAGCGATCTCCGCACCCATCCCCAATGCGATCATCTGTGCCACGGGTTCGGTACCCGCGCGCCGACCGTTCTCATGTCCGGCCCCATGATGCAATGGCTCAATCTCAATCCCGTCGCGGATGTACAACGCACCGATCCCCTTGGGGACGCACAGCTTGTGTCCGGCTATGGATAGAAAAACGACACCGAGATCACCCACGCGCGTCGCGACCTTCCCGCACGACTGGGCCGCATCAGTGTGCATCCACACACCGGCCACCCGAGCGTACTCCGCAATCTCCGCGATCGGTTGCATCGTGCCAACCTCATTCTGCGCATGCATGATGGAAATCAGAATCGTGTCCGGGCGGATCTCGTCGCGCACGTCGGTTGCCTTGACCATCCCCGTCGCATCACACGGCACGCGCGTGATCTCATACCCGTACGCCTCCAGAAACCGACACGGTTCGGTAACGGCCGGATGCTCCACGGCGGAAATAATGATGTGCCGGCCACGATCACGCAGCGTATGCGCGACCCCCTTGATCACGTGGTTGTTCGCCTCCGTCCCACCGGAGGTGAACACGACCTCCGACGGCTGACACCCCCACAAACCCGCCACCTGCGTCCGCGCGCGCTCCACCGCTTCACGCTCGTGCCGGCCAAAACGGTGACTGCTGGAGGGGTTGCCGTAGAACCGCTCGATATAGGGTTTCATCGCTTCCGCTACCGTCGGATCGATCGGCGTGGATGCGTTGTAGTCCAGGTAAATCATTCGTGAAAACTCCGCGTCCGCCCGAGAAACATTACCACCGCGGGACCATCCTATACGCTAATCCGCCGCGCGACGAGTACCTCCGGCATCAGCCAAAATACCGCTGGCGGCTACCCCATTCTTTGCCCCAAGGCAAGGAGGGGAACGAAAACGGAGACATGAACGATGTGGGCAGCGAGCGGGGTTTTTCATGCGCATTCTGTTCCCCACCCCCGATGCATCGGGGGTGGGGAGCCCGCCGCCAATAACAATTGCCACACAACGCCCCTACACTTATCAAGACGACGACCGCCTATCCACTGGAGTTCCCATCCACCGCAACACTTACTCCACGCACGGTGGCACGAGGATCGGGTCTTTCAACTCCAGCAGGCCATCGGGCGCAGATGGATCGACGATATTGCTCTCGTTCACGTCAAACGAAAACCGCGACTCGCAGCCCTCGCGCAGAACGACCACTTCCAGCCGATCCACAACGGGCAGCGGTATGGAGACGGTAGCACCAAGGACCGTGATGCAGACAGTCGACCTGTCGGACGTAATCTGGAAGGAACCATCCGCCTTGGTTAGGAACATTTCTGGATGTCGAATACCATTCGGCACCATGCTTAATAGCAGATCGCCGTTCCTATCGTACAAAACAATGCCGATATCGACACCCGCAAGCGGCGTTCCCGTTGCTTCATCCAACACAGTTCCTCTCACATCAACCCAAGGCACGAAACCGAAGTTCTCGAAACACGGGCCGGTACACCCTCCGCTGAGAAAGATATACGGGCCAACGACCACGGCGACCAGGCCAGCAACCCACCGCCATTGGCTCCACCTGAATGCTCCGCTCGTTCTCATAGCGTCTCCCAATCCTGTTAAGGGGCTGAAAGGCCGTTCGGGTTGCAACATTGATCCTCGAACCAATAGCCAAGGCGACAAGCGCCCTGGAATTGATCGGGCGGCTGCAGATTGGAACAAGATGTGTCCCCTGGGCAAGAACGATCGTCCAATGCACCGCAGGCGTGCGACATTTCGTGGAATATCACTCCTGAGCAATTGCATGTTTGAGTTGTACTACCACAATACCAAAGCTGCGATCCGCCGAGGTTACACCCAGCGGCGGTGGTGTAAGAACAAGGTCCACAGTTGTTGACATCGCTACAGCTTATGCGTATGCGACGATGATGGGAGCCGCCGCACCCCATCCGCCCCTTCATACACTTCTTGAAGCCTATGCCCACATTGGGAATCTGGTCAATCTTCAACGCCAGATCATTGATGTCGCCTGAACAGGGGATATTTCCCTCGCACGACCCACCTACGCCGTTGTCTATCCTTGGTCCGAGGCAGAAGGTCGGCGGGGTGTAGGGTATGCCGATGTCGAGGATGTAGTTGATCGTAATCTGCACCGCGTTGCCAATCAGCGATATCAAGGAGCCGAAAAATCCGCCGGCGGCGGCCGTGGCACCGCCGGGTGGCACAGTCAGGTTGAACATGTCAGCCACTGCCTCCGGGAATCCCACGTCGGACGTTGGGTCCAGCAGCGGTCCGGTCGCGTCGGAATAGGTCCAACCGCCCGTATAGGTGGTCGTGGAGCCGATAGCCACCACATTCGTCATGGTCCCGTCAAGATGCAGCGTCGTACCCTCCTGCTACAGATTTATCGCCAGCGTCCATGACTGGCTGACGCCCGACCCGGCGACGTCGTTCACCGCAAACGTCACTAACATGTTATCCGCTCTTGCTCCAGGTGATTTCATGTGCCTTCATCGTTACGATTTTCGATGTGTCACTGGCGGCATTCCTGATGGTGCTCCGCACTCAGGGCAGACACTGGGTAGGTCACCAGTTAAATCATGGCCGCATCGACCACAATGTTTGTTTTGATTGAGAGGGGGTGGAGCCGTGATCCAAAGCACGGCAGCGATAGTGCCAACGGAAAAGAAAGAAAAAAGTATACTCGTCAACGTCGGTGCATTGGCAAGCATCCGAGGGAATGTAGTAGTAAGTGCCCATCCAAAGAAGCCAGTACCCACCACTGACGCCAAAAGGGCGGCTACGATTCTCGCGGCCCACTCGTCATACTTTCTTCGGTACATCGCTATCTAATCCCGTTCGAGACAATCTACTACCCATTGCTGTAGAATAAAAACAGCACCTACAAACTGAGGTCGACAAGCCGTCATTCCGCCTGCCCCGGACAATATTTGTTGCCAATGAACGAAAAGCTGGGCAGTGTGTCTTCATAGAAACCCCATCCACAGCCTTCGTCTGCGCAGTTTGCTTGGTTCGTTGCGTGTCTATCTGGCGAACTCGATGATGCGGGCGCGCAACAGAGCAGTGGTGATGGGTAGACGCGAACGCAGACCAAGATACATCGGCTTTCATCCCATCCTGATAATCCAGAAGCGTCGATAGGCAACGATGGACTGACATACGACATTGGATTGGGCAATCCAAACGACGTGAGCCCGGATGAGGTATAGTAGACGAACCGGAGACGCTACGTGAGCACACCTAGCCGCGGCTCCATCATCATCGACTCTGTCGGATCTCCTGTCGGCACGCTGACGTCAGCGAGCTTGGGTAACGAAACGGACGGCCCAATGGCCTCTGCACTGTTAAACCGGAGAACCGCCTGATAAACCTCCGGCTCGTCCGTTTCAACGATAATGACCATCTCAGTACCGTGAAGACCGAAGTTGATTTGGCCCCCCAATACTGAGTTCAAAGGGACATTGGTCCGTCCTCCTGACGGCCAAAGGGAAATGCAATGTCCCGATCCATCCAATTCGATCCGCCATTCCAACTCACTGGTACGGACCAAGCGTGCCTTGCCGTCCCAGATTATAGGAGGGATAGGAGGGGTAGCAGCGGAGACTGCCCCCCCCCAATGCTGCGCACGCCTGTGGGGCCACACCGGCCGATAGCGCCGCGCACACTACGGACATCGCCACAGATCCACGTCGTTTGGTCATACTCATCAGAGTACCTCCTTCGTCGTAGACAGACACGCTTGCGTTGAAACCCTAGCGCCGCGAATGCCGCTCTCGAACTGCGATGGAACGACGGGCGAAGCGCTCCGAAACGTCCAAGTGTCCAGTATATCCATCCCGCGTGAATCCCTGCAAGGATTATTAGAAAATAATATGCCGATCGACGGGGCGAAGCAAACTGCACCACACGACGATAAACGAATCCGCGCGCGTTTGCATGATCGTTGCGAAACCCTGGTGCGGGGGTATGCTGCCGGAAGTGGGGTGGCCCTTGGCTTTGGTCCTATCGAGGACGTGGCAGGGGTGCCCGGATCATCAATCATTTACGCGGCGGGTGTTTTGCCCGCCCTACCCTTGGGGGATGCACTATGAAAGTGCTGATCGCTGACAAGTTTCAAGAATCGGGCGTTACCGCGCTCACCCGTGCCGGCTGCGAGGTCATCCACCGCCCCGCGCTAGACGGAGACGCTCTGAGCCGTGCCATCGCCGATACGCAGTGCGCCGTGCTCGTCGTTCGAAGCACCAAGGTCACGGCGGCCATGCTCGGCGCAAGCCGTCAACTCAACGTCGTCGTGCGCGCCGGTGCCGGATACAACACGATTGACGTGAAAGCCGCGTCACAGCGAAGCGTGCTCGTCGCGAACTGTCCTGGCAAAAACGCGGTGGCCGTCGCGGAACTCACGTTCGGCCTGATTCTCGCGTTGGATCGACGCATCGTGGATAACGCCGTCGATCTGCGAAACGGCATCTGGAACAAAAAAACATACGCCCAGGCGCGCGGGCTCAAGGGACGCACGCTGGGGGTGATCGGGTTTGGTCAGATCGGCCGGGCCGTCGTCACACGGGCGGCCGCGTTCGGCATGCCGGTGGTCGCCTGGAGCCGCTCGCTCACCGACGCCGCTGCCGCTGAACTCGGCATCTCCCGATGCGACAACGCCAAAGACGTAGCCTCGCGCTGCCACATCTTGTCCATCCACATCGCGGCGAACGCCGACACGAAGGGGCTTATCAGTGAAGACGTGATCGCGGCCCTCGCGCCGGGTAGCTACCTGATCAACACCTCACGTGCCAACGTGCTGGATTACGACGCGCTGGCCGAGGCAGTGGAGTCGCACGGAATCCGCGTGGGACTGGACGTCTACCCCGATGAACCCGGCGCAGGAGATAGCCAGTTCGCAAGCAAGATCATGGAAACCGGCGGCGTGGTCTACGGCACGCACCACATCGGTGCCTCCACCGACCAGGCTCAGGAAGCGATCGCCGACGAAACAGTACGCATCGTGCTGACCTACAAGCAGACGGGCCGGGTGGAAAACTGCGTCAACCTCTGCCATCAATCCGCCGCGAAGTTCGTCGTTGTGGTCCGTCACCGCAACCGCCCCGGCGTGTTGGCCCACGCCCTGAGCGTCATTCGTCACGCCGGTGTCAACGTCGAGGAGATGAACAACATCATCTGCGAGGGTGATGAGGCCGCTTGCGCGCAGATCAAACTCGCGGCCTCGCTCGACGAAGCCGTCTTGACAGAAATCGAATCCGGTAACGAACACGTGCTCGGCGTGTCGCTATTTGAAGTGGCGAAATAGATTCACGATCCGAGTAGCGCTATTCGACCGTGACACTCTTGGCGAGATTGCGCGGTTTGTCTACGTTGCAGCCGCGGATGACGGCCGCGTGATACGCGATGAATTGCAGCGGGATCGCCGTGAGTAGCGGTTGCAACGGTTCGAGCGTGTCGGGCACGTAGATCACATGCTCGGCCAGCTTGCGGATCTCTCGATCCCCCTCCGTCGCGATCGCGATCACACTACCGCCGCGCGTACGAACCTCCTGAATGTTACTCATGATTTTTTCGTATTGGGAGCCGGCCGTCGCAATCACCACCACCGGCATGCCGTCGGTAATCAGCGCGATCGGACCGTGCTTCATCTCCGCGGCCGGCAGACCCTCGGCGTGAATATAGCTGATTTCCTTGAGCTTCAGCGCGCCCTCCAACGCTACGGGGTAGTTGCATCCGCGTCCCAGATAAAGCCAGTTGTTTCGGTCCGCGTACTTTTGTGCCACCGCCTTGCACTCTTCGGCAGAGGCGAGAATCTTTTCTACATGCGCCGGGATACCCGACAGCGCCGCGTTGAACTGCGCCGCGGCTGTAGCCGAAAGATGCTTGCGCCGGCCGAGATAACACGCCATCAGCGCCAGCACCGCGACCTGACCCGTGAACGCTTTCGTGCTCGCCACGCCGATCTCCGGACCCACATGCAGATAGACCCCGGCGTCCGTCTCGCGGGCCATCGTCGAGCCTACGACATTCACCACGCCCAAGGTGAGCGCCCCGCGCTGCTTCGCCTCCATGAGTGCGGCGATCGTGTCGGCCGTCTCTCCGCTCTGCGACACACAGATCACCACCGTATCCGCATCCAAGATCGGGTTGCGATAACGAAACTCACTGGCGTACTCCGTCTCCGTGGGGATACGCGCCAGCTCCTCAAAAAGATACTCGCCCACCAACGCCGCGTGCCATGCCGTGCCACACCCCGTGATGATGATGCGCTTGGCTCGTGTGAGCTCACGCGTGCAATCCACCAGACCGCCCAGATGCACCGCCCCTTCGTCCAAATTAATCCGACCACGCAAACAGTTTTGCAGAGACGTCGACTGCTCGACGATCTCCTTCAACATGAAATGATCGTGACCGCCGAGTTCAATTTGTTCCAACGACCACTCAATCTCCTCCACATCCTTGGCCACCGGCATCGCGTCTAGCGTCGTCAGCCGAACCTCATCCGGAGTGATCCGGGCCATCTCGCCGTCACCCAGATACACCACCTGCGTCGTATGGGGTAGGATGGCCGCCGCATCCGAAGCGAGAAGATGTTCCCCCTGCCCCACGCCGATGATCAGCGGGCTTCCCTTTCGCGCCGCGACGATCAGATCGGGCTCATCCGCACACACCACGGCCATGCCATACGTCCCGGACACCTCGTGAAGCGCCTGCCGCACAGCGTCTTCAAGGTCTCCGTTGTACAACTGCGCGATCAGTTGCGCGAGCACCTCCGTATCCGTCTCGGAGGCAAACTCCACGCCCTTCCGTTCCAGATACACACGGAGCGCGCGATCATTCTCAATAATTCCGTTGTGAATCACCGCGATCCGGCCCGACACATCCTGATGCGGGTGCGCGTTTACATCGTTCGGCGCTCCGTGGGTGGCCCAGCGCGTGTGCCCGATCCCGGCGGTCTGCGGCTGAGAGACATCTACGATTTGCTCCAGCGCGCTAAGCCGACCGGCCGACTTCGTGACCGACACCCCCTGCACACCAGCCAGTGCGACCCCGGACGAGTCGTACCCGCGATATTCCAGCCGCCGAAGCCCCTCAATGAGAATGGGCAACGCCTGCCGCTTACCCACGTACCCGATAATTCCGCACATTCGATAGCCTCGTTTGGACCGTGGCCAGACAATCAAAAGAACCGGCACCGTGAGGCATGCTATGGCATGCCGCCCGCATCTCTCGGGGCACGCTATTGCATGCCGATCTCACGAACCCGAACCACCACGACCGGCAATAGCCAGCCCTACACCCCTTTATGACTACAACAAACAATCGGACGCCTGTAGGGTGCCTCCCGGACGCCCCATCGGCTTCCGCCGACGCACGTATTATCGGCTTTGTGCTTCGCTACGCCACCCAAACGCCTACCAAATGATAGATTTCCTGTGAAAAACCGCAGGTAGAGGCTACTGGCCGCCTGCGTCCACCCACCGATCGGAGACGCTGGTTCCTTCTAATAGAAACGCCCGGTGAATCCTTCGATCCACCGGACGTTGGTTTTTAGTCTTAGATGAACGGCCGTACCCAGTTAGGCGGTCGCCGTGCGGCGAAACATCGCCGTACCAAACGTCAGCCCGAGAAGAAGCAGAATCACCAGGCCCCATTCCGAGACGGCCGGAATATCCGACACACACGCGCCGGTCGCCTGAATGTTGGCACAGGTGTCACCCTGGTAGAACGAGGCGGTGCAACTGCCGGAAGAGACGTTGTCCGTGCAGACCTGACCGGGAAGTTGCGTGGAATCGCAACAGGCACCCGAATCGACGCAGGTATAGTTGGCCACGGTGCTATCGACACAACCGCAGGCATCCGTCACAAAGAGTGTGACTTGCCCGACAGAGCCCTGAGTGCAACTGACGCAAGCTTGGGGACCGCTGACGTCAATGGCACCATCACCATCGAGATCCCAGCCATAACTGGCGATCCCACTACCGGCCGTGGAGTTGATCGCATCGAAACAAACCTGCCCACCAACATTAGCTGTCTGCGGCGGTCCCGCGTCGGCCACAACCTGTCCGGGTGTGCAGGTCGGCGTACCAATGGCGTCGATTTCGTCATCGTGGCTCTGCCATCCGGGGAGGGGCGAGTCATCAAAAAAGCTCGACCATGTCGTGTGAGTCGGATCATCGAAGATGGAGACGCTATAGTCCGCGTGGACGGCGATATAACGGAACCCGGCACCCGGAAAGCTGTATTGCCCGGTGAAGTCATCAGCGTTGTCCAAACCCTGACACGCAACGGGGTCTTCCCACCCTCTTTTCCAAATGGTGGTCAACGTACCCATGGTCCACCCGTTGGGGAAAGTAGAGATGTCGCACGTGTTGCTGCCCCATACGGTGGACTCGATACCCTCTTCCGGAAACGAGCCGTTATCAACCGCGACAAACACGACGGCCGTGTTGATCGGCGCGCCAAAGTCAACCACTTTGGGGACCGTGGTGCTCTGCAACCAACGGTGATCCAGCGAATCCAGAGCGACAGCCGGCGTCGTGGCATTATCGATAAGCCAACTCAATCCACAGGCACCCGGAACACTCGGCGAAATACCGTTGAGTCCGGAACCTCCCGTGCAGTAGGAGCCCAGCGTAAAGGTGCAAGGGAAAACACTGTCTACGGTGAGCGCCGCGAGCGTCTGCTTATCCGTCACCACGCAGGTGGCCGGATTCACACAGCAGGCACCTCCGGCACACGGATCCTGGGCGATCGCACGCTCCGCCGAGGATGCACAGACGATCAACGAAACGACGCCCAACCATTTGAACATTCTGCCCATCATGCTTCTCCGCCTCCCAACAGCTTCCTTCCCCTATCGTCCCACTTTCAGGTGCCCCAAGAACCCGTACCGTGTGAAGCGAGTCGCGAGTGCGCGAAACACCCGGTCCCCAAAAACAATCACAACAGCGACGGATACGCACGCCAGCTAGCAGGCCAGCTACCGGAGTTGGCACCCGACACACGGAGCCACTATGGCCTTGATCCGCTGGCGAGTCGGTGCTTTCCCTACGAAATCCGATAAACTCTCCCCCATTCTACCGATTCTATTGGCTAATGCAAGGCATTTAGGCAATAAAATGGCTTATTGGAATAATATGGGTGGCTGTCTGGGTGGAATGGGTTAGAACAGAACATAGTTTCCATATTCAAATAAAAAATACGGTGAGACGTGCAATCATTCTCACTCTGCAACCCGGCATGTGAATAAATGGAGGGTGGGCGACCCCAGGGCCGTAGTGACCGAAAAACCAGGAAGCTGATGTTATTGGACCTGTTCCGTTTCACAAGAAGTTATCGCCGGTTGACCCCACACGAAGGAGTTCAACCCACAAGAAAGACGTCGCCCGGTGAACCATTTGATTCACCGGGCGACGTGCCCAAAGCGTTCTAGTTGGCTCGGTCAGGTGACCGTACTGTGTAAAGTCAGGCGGCGGTCTTGGTTCGGCGAAACAGCACTGTGCCGAGCGTCAAGCCGAGGAGCAGCAAGAAGCCCAGGCCCCACTCCGAGACGGCCGGGGTTACCCGAACGCACACACTCGGCTCACCGGTACAATCGTAGTTGGTTTCCACGGTACAGGTCGCGCTGCATCCGTCACCCGCCGTGAGGTTACCGTCGTCGCACGCCTCGCCCATACCCACAAGGCCGTCGCCGCATACCGGGGCTCCGCCGGCACCGATGATGACGCGGATGTTGGTGCTGGCCAGTAGAGCGCCGGAGCCGTCGAAAGCACTCAGGACGATGTCGTACGTCCCGTCAATCGTCGGGTCATACGAAAATGTCGGGGGGCTCGCGAAGAAGGGATGACGCCATGAGTTCTGGCACACGTTGTTGGCCGCGATCAAAGCGGCATACGTCGGGGCATCAACCGCTTCGGTGCCGGAGCTGTTCAGCGTCAAGTTGTCCCCGATGCTGTGATCAAAAACGGAGCGTTCAACGGAGCCACGTTGGGTGTGATCGGATCAAATGCCATGAAGTTCTGGCCCATGCTCGGGTCGAAATCAATCTGCAGAAGGTAGGCCAAGCCGTCAATCTTTACCCCCGACGTGCCGAGGTAGTCGGTGTTCACCGTCCAATCGAAGTTCCACCGTTGCGAGGGATCGGCAGCCAGAAGCTCGGCAAGCGTATAGCTGTAGGTGCCGTCGCCGTTGCTATGAGTCACGCCTACAAAGGGAATCTTGGCCCGAAGTCCCAGCTCGATGCCGTTACTCTGGTCCACCGTGAACAATCCGTTAGCGTTTCCCGTTCCGAAGATGACATCCGGTGTCACATTCTGATCGAACGCAATCGCAGCCGACGCCGGCTGCGCAAAAAACCCAAGAGCTGCTGATCCCACCGAAACCGCAATCGCAGCACGCATCCACCTGTTACCAATCATCCTAGTCACGCCTCTCTCCTCTCGTGTATCGCAAATCGGGGAGGGAGGAAACGCACAAGACCGGTGCTCCCGGCTGCCCTGTCTACTCCGATAAGGCATGGCCGCTTCCCCCACTCAACCCCGATGAGTGTTACGGGCTATCGTACCGAAAACACGTTGCAGACACAACGGAAAAATGAAAAAATGTTTTTCTGGCCAAAATTCTCGACATACCGACATAACTACCTGATTCAGCTATGTTTACAGAAAACATGGCGAGATGAGGCCTGTGTTTCCGGGAAAGCTCTAAACAAGAGGCGTCCGGTGAACCTTTCGATCCACCGGACGCCGGTATACCAAGGACAGGTTTGTCGTCGTGGGCCGCTCTCACGGCACCCGGAACCACCCCGAAGGGCGATCCCCGAAAATGCGCTGACTAATTCACGAGACCGTTACCGGAACTCGTGTCTAGGTTTATCCCCTAGAAAGGAGGTGATCCAGCCGCAGGTTCCCCTACGGCTACCTTGTTACGACTTAGTCCCAGTCATCGGGCTTACCGTCGGCCGCCGCCTCCCGAGGGTTAGCTAAGCGGACTTCGGGTACTCCCAACTTCCATGACTTGACGG
>JAJRSP010000270.1 GCA_024278775.1 Planctomycetota bacterium | reverse complement strand
GGTGTCATCCGGAGAATCGTCGTCCACGACAATCAGTTCGGCATTGATACCGGCCTGCGCGGTAGCCGCAAACAAACGCTCCGCCAGTGTCTGCAGATTCCCCGCCTCACAATACGTCGGCACGATAATCGAAACGGCCGGAAGCGCCTCGGACATGGCAGCATCATACGCACACAGAAGCACCTGACAACACGCCGAAGGAATACAACTCGTCACAGATCAGGTAACTTCCGACTCAACAGCGACTTCGGGCGCAGCGGGCTGACGAAACCAACCTACGATCCACGCCGTCATAAAGATGAGCCAGACCACCACGGAGACCCACGCCGGCATCATCCACTCGCCACGATGCGCAGCGATCACGGCCGCCTGAAAATAGAGCACCATCGCTCCGGTCAACACAGGCCACGTCCACCGAAAGGTAAAAGGCACAAACAACAAGACCCAAGAGACATACCAGTAGTGGACCACCGGCAGCGTCAGCACCACGGCAGCGAGCGCCAAAGCAGCATACGACTCCATGCGTCGGCATCGAACGACAAACACCACCACCATCACACCAAGCAGAACCAGAGCCACGACTCGCCCGAACTCGGTATCCAAGTTCAACAGCCAGAGCGAACCGAGAAAGCTAAAAAACTCCGACATCTCACCGAAACGACGAAGGTTGGCCAGACCGACATAACCATCCATACCAAACGAAAGGTACCACAACAGCACAACAACCAACGCGACAAGAGCCGCGCGCCGTTGGCGAAACAGCAGCCACGGAAGAAGCACGATCACGATCGCCTTGGCGGCGACGGCACTACCCAACGCCGCGCCGGCCAGAAGGGGTCGTTTCCGTGCCAACGCGGCCGCGCCGGCGATAGTCAGCATGAGCATGAGGCTGTCGTTATGCCCCTCGACGGCGAAGGCGGTAAGCACCAGCGGACACAACCCATACGCCACAGCCAGATGGGGACGAAGCCCGCGCCTCCGCAGCGCGACTCCGAGTAACGTCAGTGTCACCGCGTCCCACACGACGCAAACAAACTTGGCTCCAAACGCCGATGGATGAATCGCAGCCAGCGCACGAAACTGCCACTGCGCCAGCGGCGGATAGATCGCGGGAAAACTCGGATGGTTGATCTTAACCCAATCGTCCGTGCGGAGCGATTCAAGATGGGGATCATCCGGGGCTAACCGATACGGGCTGTACCCCGCCTGTTGCACGCGTCCTTCCCAGAGATAACGGTACACATCGTCACTCGGCTGCGCCGACAGCAGAAGAAGACGTAGGACGATGGCGCCGACAAACCACCACCGCCACGATCCCAGCGAGGCCTCACTCGTCGCACCAAGCACCGAGCGAAGAAGCAGTACATAACCGACAAAACCAACCGCATACGCGATTTGAAATACGCGCGGTGCCGACGGGACCCCGCCGATGATCGCCACCGCCACCGCAAAAGATATAAGAAAGAACCACCCCAGCCAAAGCGTGACTCGCAGGGCCTTTGGTGCCATGTCCTGTCACACTCCTGGGAAATCGTGTGCGAGTGAGTGCCGAGCGGTCTACGCGATCATCAACTCCCGCTGACCGATTCGACGGATACCGCTTTGGGCACTGTCAGAACCCCCGTCTCCGCGCGTAAGACGCCGGAATCCACGGTTTCGGCAGGTGCTTTGGCCGCTCGCTGCGGGCGAGACAACCAGCCGGTCAACAAAAAACCGATCGCATAGAGTAACAGAAACACGCTGAACGCCCGGTGGTATTCGCTGAAATACAGCACAAAAGACGCCAGCGAATAAATCCCCAGCGCGATCTCCACGAGCCACATGACGTTGTTCGAAACACGATAACTTGACCTCTTGGCGGTCCGGGTTGTGCTTCCGGACTTGGGCGTGCGAACAAACTCACCGCCGCGCATAACCAACCCGCGCAGCACCGCGATCGTGTTGTTGACGCACAGCCCACAGCCGAGAACCATCATCGACGGAATCGTACGAAAGCCGGACCACTTGCCACACAACCGGTATCGCGCATAAGCATACACCATCGACGGAGCCACCGCCGAGATCAGTATCACCCCCCACGCGATCCAAAACCACCGATTAAACAGCTTGCCATCCGTATACACGAGCAACATCGGCCGGGCCACCAGCGCCAGAATCAGCATCCATACCGCCACGGAATAATGCGTGAGATGGAGCGTGGCCTCCACCTTTTCCGCGATCGAAAGCTTGCCTCGCCAGATGCGCGGCAGAAGTTTGCGCGCCACCTGAATGGAGCCGGTCGCCCAGCGGCGCTGCTGACTCTTTAACGCGGTGATCGTGCCCGGTAGCTCGGCCGGGCACGCCAGATCGAAACAATAATCAATCTCCCACCCCGCGAGCTGTGCCCGGTAGGACAGGTCAAGGTCTTCCGTGAGCGTGTCACCGCTCCAGCCGCCGACCTGTGGATCATTGATCGCCGCCTTACGCCACACACCCCCGGTGCCGTTGAAATTCATCATCAGATGATTCCACGCCCGCGCCCCCTGCTCGATGGCGAAGTGCCCGTCAATGCCCAACGCCTGCGCTTCAGTCAGCCAGGACTCCTCTCGGTTAAGATGCGCCCAGCGCCCCTGCAAACAAGCCATATCCGGTTTGGTTTCGAGAAGCGGGATCGCCCGACGAAGAAAATCGACCGGCGGCACGAAATCCGCATCGAAGATGGCCACATAGGCACCGCGTGCCGTTTGCAACCCGAACGCCAACGCGCCGGCCTTATACGCCGTTCGCGCCGGACGACGCACGACCTTCACATCCACCCCATCGCATTGAAGCCGCGCCACGGTACGATCCACGATCCCACGGGTGTGGTCGTCACTATCATCGAGCACCTGGATTTCATGTTTTCCAGAGGGATAGTCGATCGCGGCTGTCGCCTCGATAATCCGCCGCGCGACGTCGCTCTCGTTATAGATGGGGAGCTGAGTTGTCACCACAGGCCAAGCATCCTCCGGGACTCGCTGTGGAAAATCCTTGATGATCTCGCGCTGACGCCGACGGTGTGCAACCTCTCGCCGGCGAAAGAGAAGGAGCAACACGTAGAGATGGAGCCCGTACATCGCCAACGCCAGAGTCGCCGCCGCAAAGACGGAAAAAATAATCCACAAAAGAATCTGCTGCACCACGACCTCAGATCAATAAAAACGCGTCAGACCGAACCAGGGGCCGCCACCGCCCGAGCCGACCGATCACAAACTCCCACGCACACATGGCAAACGCGGTATTCTTGAGACACGCCACACGCTAGTCAAGCAGTCAGCACACCAAAACGCCACCGCGTCCGCAGCACCCATACCGGAGGGTCCAGTGTAGTTGTATGTCGCCCGGTGGCCAGTTCTGTCATGTTTTTTTGTCAAATCCCAAATAATCGGCAGAATACCACGTTCTTGTAAACAAACGCGGGCGGTTTGACGGGTCGAAAACACGGCCTGTACAATGCCGTACGGTAGGATCGTACCGAGAACCGCATAATAGCAACGGAATCCATCGTGCCCGAGCTCCCTCTCAGCCAACTCTGCGACATCCTGAACCAGCACGGTCTGGAGACCACGCTTGAGGGCTAAGACCATACCGTGAGCGCCGTCAACACCCTGGAAAATGCAGGCGACGGCGAGATCAGCTTCCTGTCCAACCCGAAGTACGCCAAGGCGCTCGCCAAAACAAAGGCCTCGGCCGTGATACTCAAGGCGGATATCGCCGCACCGAATGGTCTATCCTGCATCCGCACGGGTGATCCATACGCAGCCCTCACCGGTGCGATCATCGCCATCCATGGCTACCGAAAGCATCCGAAGTGGGGCATATCAAACGAGGCGAGCATCGACCCAACCGCAACGATCGGAGAAAACGCCCATATCGCTCCCGGCGCGACCTTGGCCGCCCACGCGACGATCGGAAACAACTGCACGCTCTATCCTGGTGCGTATGTCGGTGAAAAGACGACGCTTGGTGACGATTGCATCCTGTTTCCGAATGCGGTCGTGTATGATCATTGCGTGCTCGGCGATCGGGTCGCGGTCCATGCCGGCTCGGTGATCGGACAGGATGGTCTCGGCTATGCCCCGATCGGCGACAAATGGCTCAAAATCCCGCAAATCGGCCGTACCGTCATTGGCGACGACGTCGAGATCGGAGCAAACTGTGCAATCGACCGGGCAACGCTCGGTCAAACTGAGGTTGGACCCGGTACCAAATTCGGAAACGTCGTCGTCATCGGCCATGGCACCAAGGTGGGACCGGATGGCATGTTCGTCGGACTAGTGGGCTTGGCCGGCTCAATCACAGTCGGACGGCACGTCACGTTCGGAGGTCAAGCCGGATCGGCCGGGCATGTCACCATCGGCGATCACGCCCGAATCGGTGGACGGGCAGGCGTCATCCACGACATACCCGCTCATGCCGAAGTCTTGGGGGTGCCGGCGGTGCCGATTGCCCAAGCGCGACGATCCATGACGGCGTTGAATAAGCTGCCCGAGTGGACAAAGCGCATCAAGACACTCGAACGGGAACTTCAAGAACTCAAAGCCAAGTTGGCCACCACGAATGAATCTTGAGCACGACAATCTTGTGGGGCATGCTATGGCATACCGAAAGTTTCGCAGCCTCGTGGGGCATGCCTGCAGAGTGGGCCGCTGAACATCATCCATGAGCCGATCCGCCACCAGCCAGACCAACCGACTCGGTATCATCGCCGGCTCCGGCGCGTTTCCGTTCATGGTCGCCCGCGGTGCCAAACGCGCAGGTCAACACGTGACGATCATCGCGCTGCGCGGCTTCGCCGACCCGGCGCTGGCGGATGTGGCCGACGTGTTCCACTGGTCCGGACTGGCCAAAACGGGACGTTGGATTCGCCTGCTCAAGCGTCAACGGGCCGGCGCGGTAATCTTGGCCGGTGCCGTCAAAAAAAGCAGTATGTACGGGCGGTTTCGCCTGCTGCGTTTGCTTCCCGACCTGACCGCGATCAGAATATGGTTCTTCCGCCTCAAGGATAAGCGGAACGACGCGGTGCTCGGTGCCGTCGCGGACGAGTTCGGCAGACATGGGATCATCATGCAGGATTGCATTCACTACTCGGCCGAGGACATGGCCCCCGAGGGCGTGCTCACGCGCGGCCAGCCCACGGAACACCAGCGTCGCGACGCCGACTTCGGTTGGAAGCTCGCCAAGGAGATGGGCCGGCTCGACATCGGCCAGGCCATCGCCGTCAAGGAGACCGAGGTCATCGCCGTCGAGGCGATCGAAGGCACCGACCGAATGATCGAACGCGCCGGACAGCTCTGCGCCCACGGTGGATGGACACTCGTGAAGGTGGCCAAGCCCGATCAGGACATGCGTTTCGACGTCCCCACCGTCGGCCCGGACACCATCGCGAGGCTTACAACCCACGGCGCAAAACAGCTAGTCATCGAAGCCGATAAGACGCTCATTGTAGATCGAGCAGCCTTCATCAAAGCCGCCGACAAAGCCGGGATCGTGGTCGACAGCCGAACGAACCAACCGTAGGTCGGGTACCCCATTGCTCCAACGGTGAGGGACACGAATCTGCACGACGTTCATACCTTCGCGTGACCGTGCGGGCGAATAAGCCATTTCTCCCCACATTTTCGGTCTGTAGTACTTTTTCGTCGGACCGTACCAGTCTAATGGAACGAACGTTGTTGGAGAATCGCCCAGCGAAGATCAGCCACCCAGCCGATGTAGCTCTTGTGGATGGATTCGTTCCCGAACCAATCTTTCTTGTATTTAAGTTTCTTACTATCTTCGTACTTAATGCTCACATTGTCGTTATCGTAAGCAATGAGCACGTTCATCTTGTACTTTCCCTTCACGAGTCTTGTGGCATGGATTTTTCCAGGCTCTTCACTCTCTATCGCCCAGGATTGGCCCCGCATCGCGTCGATGATCATAGCGCGTGCTTTCGCGCCCTTGCCATTCATAGAGATGGGGTCTGGGTTGATGAGCCTCGTGGTGTTGCTACACGACGACAAGACGACAACCAGCAGCAACGATACGATCGCGGTGTTTCGCATGTTCTTCTCCTTGGAAACCAAATTCGAAGCCTCGCGCGTCATGCGATTGCATGACGCAAAAGGACGCCTAATACGCCAAGATGCAAAGTTCCGTTCGATGACGAGAAGACGCCGTGCCCCTCCCTCTACCCTGATCACCTATACCTGTCAACACCTTTTTCGTAACGCGGTGGGGTAGCATGGGCAAGCGTCGCGGCGTGAGGCTCGCGGATTTAGGAGAGGGGTTTGGGGTAACGCTTGCCAGTGAGCGAAGCGGGCACGCTATGGCTTGCCGTGGTTTCTCGGATTCGTGTGTCGCTCGATTGTTGTGTCGCCGCGCAGGTTGAAACCTGCGGCTCAGAACATGGGCACGCAAACGTGTGCCATGCCACACAATGGCACTCTCAACCGGCTGTGGGTCGGTCACCAACGAAACTCACTTCGCCGATTCTTTCGGGCGGACGAACGAATCCCCCGCGATCACGTGTCGGCCGTTGACGTAATCCGACCAACTCATCACGCGGCCCGACGACGGTTTGATTTTCATAATCTCGACAAAACCATCGGCCGCTGCGACGAAACCACGAACGTCTACCGTGCCGGGAGTGAGCCGGGGCCGGTCTCCGCCCGACACCGGCGGATCAGACGGAACCTCGTCGGGCGTTGCCCGACCTACGGGATCTGCCACCGCTTTCGCGCGAAGGATTGTCACATTCTCCCACCGCCCCTCCTGCGACTCGAACCGCGTGGTCGCCCCGGGCCACGGCGTCATGCCGCAGATATGCGCGGCCACCGCCCGGTCAGGCTTGGCGAAGTCGATCACGCCATCGCTCTTTTTTAGCTTGGGGGCTTTCGTGGCGGCCGACTCATCCTGCTCGGTACCTGCTGGCACGGCATCCTGCTCGTGCATCGCCAGCGCCTCTTTCACCGCCTCCACACCAAGCATCGCCAGCCGGTCGTGCAGCTCACCGGCTGTCTCCTGCGGCTCGATCGCAGTCTCACGAGAAACGAGCAGCGGTCCGGCGTCCATCCGCTCGACAATGCGAAACACGCTGCACCCGCTACGCGGCTCTCCGTGCGCGACCGCCCAGTTGATCGGTGCCGCACCGCGGTATTTGGGCAGAAGCGAGGCGTGCAAGTTGATATAACCGGCCGGCGTCGTCGCGAGCAGTTCACCAGAGAGTTTCTGCCCGTAGGCGATGGCCAGCCCCACGTGCGCACCGATCGATCGAAGCCGCTCGATGGACTCCGGCTCGTTGATCTGTTCCGCGTCGAGCACTTCCAGCCCAAGCTCTTCGGCCACGGCCCGGATGGGCGTGCGCAAGACCTTTCGTCCGCGCCCGGCCGCCCGCGCCGGCTGAGTGACAACGAGTGGCACTTCGTAATCACTCTGCGCCAGCCACCGCAGCGTAGGCTCGCCGAACGCGCCGGACCCGAGGAAAATAATTCGCATGATCCAAGCAGCCCGCGGCGTTTACTTTTGCCTCCGGGCGTAATCCTGTTGGAGTTGTTTGAGAACGCGCCGATTGGCGATCTCATCCACGTCCGACATCCGATCAATAATCAGCCGACCGTCGAGATGATCATGTTCATGCTGCCAGATCCGAGCGATCAGCCCCTCCCCGGAAGTCGTAAACGGCTCCCCGAACGCGTCGCACGCCGTGAGCGTCGCCCGAACGGCCCGCCGCATCGTCACCGTCACCTCCGGCAGCGACAGACACCCCTCCTCTCGATCCTCCGCGTCGTCAAAATCGCCCAGAATGGGATTAACGCAGATGACGCTATCGCCGTCTTCACCGGTCGGATTGTAGACGAACAGGCGGATGCTCACACCGACCTGCGGGGCAGCCAGCCCCACCCCCGGAGCCTCACGCATCAGCATAATCATACGCTCTGCGAATGCGTGCAGATCGGCACCGAACTCCGTCACGGCCACCGCCCGTTTTTTGAGCACGGGTTCGGGGTAATTCAAGATACGCAGGTTGTCGAGAGACGGCAGATTCATCCCACATTCCGATAACCGAAGGCTAGACGCACCAATGCCGTCTTTCTTGACACCGGGTGTCGCCCGGATACTATTTCTGTGGCTTGTGAATGTAAAGGTTTGATCGGACATTCGTCACCATGGCTGGGTGATTTCCGGCTCGGTGGGGTCCGCGTCTCCCTTCACCGCGGCGGCAGATGCGCGGCCTCATGCGTAGCTGCCCGTCGGCTTCTCAGTAGCACCCTTTTCGCCGCTGTGATGGTCGAGTGTTCAGAATCCTATGGTAAAAAACAAGAAAATTGAAGCCCCCGAGGATGCCCCGGACCTCAACGCTCGTTTGGCCATCAGCGAAACAGACAAGACCAAGGGCGCAAAGTGGTTCGAGCGCGCTCGCGATCTTGGTGCCAAACGCCAGTTCGACTACGCCATTGCGTATTACATCAGCGGGCTGGAGTTCTGGCCGAATGCCGTGGAAGAAGCGTGCAAGCCGCTCCACGGCTGCGCCGTCGCGCGACGCTCGACAGGCGGAAAAAAGCCCGGCCTGCGAGATACGCTAAAACGATCTCTCACGGACAAAGACCCACGAAAAGCACTGACGAACGCGTTCTGGCTGTTTGGTCACGACCCTGACAACTACACCTATCTGGACGGCATCGCGAAGAATGCCTCACGTCTTCGTGCAGACGATACGGCCCACTGGGCTTGCACCATCTGCTACAAAGCGCTTGATACCAACCCCAAAGCCACGGCCAAGCAGTTTTCCGCACTGGCACGATTACTGGAAGAAATCGGCGATCGCGCGGCGGCACGCGGCGAAGCCCCTTTCGCCGCCGAAGCGCTTACGACGGGTGTGGAAGTGGTGCGTACTTGGTCCCGGCGTTTCCCCAAGGATCACGATTCTGAAACCGCGCTGAAAGAAATATCAACCAAACTTGCTATTCTTAAGGGAAAATATCAGTCCGACGGAGGCTACCGGGACAGCATTCGAGACGCCGATGAACAGCAGGTCATCCAGGACACACAACGTTCTATCCAGAGCGAAGACCGGGTCACCCAGCTCATCTCCAGGGCAGAAGCCGACTACCTCGAAAACCCGGATGCCGCAGGAAAGCTTTCCCATTTGGTGGACATGCTCTGCCGACAGGAAAACGCCGAGTTGGAAGACAAAGCCATCTCCCTCCTGGTTGCCGACTTCGAGCGGACGGGAAACTACGCTTTCAAGCAACGCAGCGATGATATCCGCATGAAACAGCTCAGTCGGGCTGTCCGCAGCGCGATGAAAGCCAAAGACAAAGAGGCAGCCCAAAAAGCACAGATCGCCCAGCTTCGCTTTGAAATCGGTGTCTATACAGAGCGAGCGGATCGTTTTCCGACGGACTTACGAATCAAATATGAGCTGGCACTCCGATCGTTCCGAGGTGGCCGATTCGATGACGCAATCCCGATGTTTCAGCTGGCTCGTGGTGATCCCAAGAACCGTGCCGCCTGCGGACTCTACCTGGGACGCTGCTTTTTCCACAAAGAGTACTACACCCAGGCCATTTCCTCGCTCGAGGAGGCTATCGCCCATTATGAGTTCACCGACAACGATATGGGGAAATCGCTCCAATATTGGCTGGGGCGGGCCCAGGAGTCGGCCGGGGAGAGTGAAGCGGCCAAAAAAACTTTCGGAAATTTGCTCCAACTGGACTACAACTATCGTGACGTCCGTGATAGACTGGATGGTCTTCGGTAGGCGGAGAGAGTCCGCCGTTTGATCAGCCGCCAGGGCGGCACCGCATGGGAGAGTAGAACGTGGCGAATTTGGCTTCGGCGAAGAAACGTAACAAACAAAACAGCACACGCCAGGAGCGCAACCGTGCGCGAAAGTCTGTCCTTAAGACAGAAACGCGTAAGCTGCTGGATGCCATCCACGATAACGAGTGGGACAAGGCCAAGGCACAGTTCCAGGCTGTAACCAAGCGACTGGATCAAGTGGCGGCCAAGGGCACGCTCCACAAGAAAACCGCCTCTCGAAAAAAATCGCGGCTGGCGAAGCGGCTCAACGCAGCAATGGCTGAAAAAGCCTGAAAATAGCGGTTTGAGTTTATGGCGGGCTCACAGGGTTTTCCACCTCATACACGGCCGTCATCCGTCGACGGCCGTTTTTCGTGCGCCGATCGCCTCACGCGGACTGTTCCCCGCAACCACTTATGAGCCGGGCTAACGACAGTGCGTTCGTCTCTCGCGGCGGGGAGAAGCTCGCCGCTGCACTCGATCACTTCTCTCTCAATCCGACGGGGCTTACCTGCGCAGACCTTGGCAGCCACGTGGGGGGGTTCGTCGATTGCCTGTTATCGCGTGGTGCCGCCAAAGTGTACTCCGTGGATACCAGCTACGGAACGCTGGCTTGGACGCTGCGTAAGGATGATCGCGTCGTCGTGATCGAACGCCAAAACGCGATGCACGTCGAGCTACCGGAACCCGTTGATCTTGTCACCATTGATGTTGGCTGGACCCCCCAACGGTACATCCTCCCGCATGTCGCCACGATCCTTCACGCCACCGGATGCGTGGTCTCGCTCATCAAACCACACTATGAAGCCCCGAAAGATGCGCTCACGGGCGGCGTGCTGTCCGAGGATGCCATAGATGGCGTGATGGCAGCGGTACGATCCACCATCCTGAAGCTGGGCTGGATCATCAATGACACAGTGGAAAGCCCTATTCGCGGCCACGGCGGCAACCGGGAGTGGTTGATGCTGCTTCGCAAAGCGTCATGCCGGACTCCTCAACCGTCACAATAGGCGGTTCACAAGGAATATGAGCTGTGTCAGTGGTGGCCGCTCTCACAGGGTTGATTTCACAGGGCCACGACCCTCTCAATGCTGGAAACCAACTTTTTGTTGGGAATCCAGTGTAGGATTTCAGTACTGATATCCGATACCCAGCATTACCGGACGTCACGACGAGCGGGTGGTGCGGGCTGATAGCTTGTGCCGGCGTTGCCGTCTTCACCAAGGAGGGTGATTCGTGACGTCCACCAGTCGAACCGATCGGGGAGCAGCAGGAGGCGGCTCTTCGAAACGGATGTTTCTCATCGCCTCCCTCATGTAGCTTGTGAGGGCTAATATCGTGCGCTGTATCACTATCGCTAACCAGAAGGGCGGCTGCGGAAAAACGACCGTAGCGATCAACCTTGCCGCGTCCATCGCTCGCGAGGGTTGCCGAGTACTTCTGATCGACCTGGACCCCCAATCGCACTGCGCGGTCGGTATGGCCGTCCCCGACGAGCAGATGGACTTGTCCATTTACGACTGTCTTATGGGACAACTCGAGGGTGAGCCCATCGAGCTGTCACGTATCACGTGGCAGATCTCGCCGAATCTAGACCTGGCACCATCCCGAGCCAATCTAACCAAACTGGAACCACAGCTCGGGGCGCGGGAGGACGCTTCCGAACTCTTGTCCGAACTGATCCGAACCAACAGCGGACGATACGAGTACTGCGTGGTCGACTGCCCCCCCCACCTCGGGCTCTTGATGAAGAACGCCATGCGTGCGGCCACCGAGATCATCGTCCCGGTGGATACCGGTTATTTCTCGCTACAGGGGCTTGGACGGCAACTCGCATCGATAGAAGAACTCAGCGGGCCCGACGGCATCACCGCGGCGGTTCGGGTGTTGGCTAATCAGTATGATGTCCGCACGAAGCTCGCCCGGGAGATCCTGGCCGAGCTACGAGACCGGTACAAAAACATGGTGTATGAGACAGTCGTCAACTTCAACACGAAGCTCAAAGAAGGCACGAGTTTCGGTCAACCGATCACCGAGTTCGCCCCGACCAGTATGGGGGCCCGTGATTTCCAGGCTTTAGCGAGAGAAGTGATGAACTCGCAGCCGGCGTCGGTTCCCACGGCCGACATCCTGGAGCACGTCGAAAAACTCGCCAAGGATGCGGAGCGGCTTCTCGCGACCACAACGACGCTTGTCGGAAACAAAAACACGTTGGACAAACCGACTGCGAGTCGTGGCGTTTCGGCACCACCTGCCCCAGCGACGGCTCACCCGGCGGCATCACCGTCAACACCCGCCGTTGCGACGATCGTACCGGTATCTCCCGCGAGTATGACGCTCCCCTCGGGCGAAGCCCCGGGTAGCCATCCCACGCCCCCCCTTTCGACGACACCCCAAACGATGTCGCGGATGGAAGCTCCGACGCACCCTACCCCCGTGACGCCGGTTTCGCCAAGCCAAACCGCCGCCACACCGACCGCCGGCCGTTCGGCCCCCGACACCCCCCCGGCCACTCCCACACCGGCCACACGTCGGCCCGCGATGCCGGCCCCGATTGCGCCCTCGTCGTCACCGCCGGCCTCGACCATGCCGGGTGCGGGAACGATGGCGTCGTCTTCGCCCGTAGCTCCGCCTTCACCGGTGCGAAACCCGGTCAATATGACGCCATCCCCCCCTGCCGAGATAGACCGCAAAATCGCCGAGGCATACGGCGTTCGACAAGAAGGTGAGGTTGTGATCTTCCGCAGCAAAAGCGCGGAGGCTTCGGAGGTGCAACTCGCCGGTGATTTCAACGACTGGATGCCGCACACGACGCCCATGCGTCGGCTGGCCAATGGCGACTTTGAGGCACGGCTCCGACTGCCGAAGGGTCGCTACCGTTATCGCCTCGTCGTGGATGGCCGCTGGTCGCACGATCACCACAACCCGGTCATCGAAACGAATGAATACGGCGAGTTGAACTCGGTGGTGGAGATCACCCTGTAGGGTAAGCCGGCCTCTCCGAACATGACGGCCTCCTTCTTGACATTCCGCGTCTCATGCGGGACATAACGGGGCTGTGGTTTGTGGGCTCCGTCCCCCACCCTTCGCCTTGGAGCGAAGAATGGGGCACCCGCACCCCGCGAGGATGGGGCACTCGGCTCGACGTCACACCATCCACGGGGCGGAGAAGCCCCTGTGAGGTGCCCGTGTAGGTCGGGCTCCGCCCGACTTTCCCGACGGTCATGGAGCGTGTGCGTTTATGCTCGATATCAAATTCATTCGCGACAACGCCTCGCTTGTATCTGACGGGGCGGTCGATAAACACATCCGTTGCGATGTGGCTCGTCTGTTGGAAGTGGATCAGCGACGGCGGTCGTTACAGCTTGAACTGGAAGCCCTGCGTAGTGAGGTGAAAGAAAACGGCCAGCAGGTCGGCCTGTTGCGAAACCCGAAGTCAGCCGGATACCTCAAGGCGGTTGAATCCGGCAAGAGCGAGGCAGACATCAAAGCCGAAGCGGCTCGCCTTCAGGAGCGGCTCTCCGAGATCAAACCGAAACTCAAGCAGCTCGAAGCAGAGGAAGGACCGGTCCTCGAAGAGTTCGAGCGGCTCATGCTGACGATCCCTCAGCCGCCGGATGCCCAAGCGCCGCGCGGCAAGGATGACAGCGAAAACGTGGAGCTACGCCAGGTTGGCACGGTGCGCACGTTTGAGTTTGAACCGAAGGACCACGTGACGCTCGGCAGTGAACTCGGCATCATCGACATTGAGCGTGGGGTGAAGCTATCCGGCTCGCGGAACTACATCCTTCGCGGCGACGGAGCGTTGCTGCACCAGGCCGTGTTGCGGCTGGCGCAGGATATGATGGTCGAACGCGGCTTCGTGCCGATGACAGTGCCGGTACTCGTTCGTGAGGAGGTGATGTACGGCACGGGCTACTTCCCCGGCGGTCGCGATCAGGCGTACCTTTGCGAGCGGGATGAGAAATCACTCGTGGGCACGGCCGAGGTACCGCTGACGGCCTATCACTGTGACGAAATCCTCAGCGAGTCGGACCTGCCGAAAAAGACCTGCGCGATGAGCCTCTGTTTTCGACGTGAGGCCGGAGCGGCCGGCAAGGACACCTACGGTCTCTACCGCATTCATCTGTTTGAGAAGGTCGAGCAGGTGATCGTGTGCCGAAACGACGAGGCCGAGAGCATCCGCTTTCACCAGGAAATTCTGCAAAACTCGGAAGACATGATGCAGCGCCTCGGTCTGCCGTATCGCGTGGTGGAGGTATGCACCGGTGATCTCGGGATGGGGCAGGTGCAGAAGTTCGACATCGAGGCGTGGATGCCCTCACGAAACGGATGGGGCGAGACACACTCCGCCTCGCGGTTTTATGAGTTCCAGGCGCGGCGGCTGAAGCTTCGCTATCGCGACGGAGCGAAGAAGGTCCGATTCTGTCATACATTGAACAATACTGTCATCGCCTCACCGCGTATCCTCATCCCGATTCTTGAGTTGTATCAAAACGCCGACGGCACGATCACCATCCCGGAGGCGCTTCGCCCCTACATGGGCGGACGCGATCGAATCGAGAAGCGGTAACCGCGCGCTAACGGCGCATATCGGAAGGGCGCTGACTCCGATAAGCGGCAGGCGACTTGCGCACGATATCGTGCCAAATCCCGATAAGATCAGGGCCTAAAGCCCGCCAATCCGATTGGTGGGTCGTGTCAGCGGAATATCGCCTTGCCATTGCCGTCCCCCTCCGAGCCTGCCTATCGTTATACTGATACAGGAGAGGATCGGAATGAGAGGGGGAAGCCATGCCGACCGACGACTTCGACCGAGCGATGGAACAGGCGATAGCTAAGATCAATGAACTCCCGACCGCCCAGCGAGCGCAACTGCTCGATCTGGTGAGAGAGACCCGCGATCGGCGTGGCCACATTCAGCAGTCGGTGCGTCGTGCCATGGACGCCTTGGACGATATGCGTCTGGCCAGCAAATACGAAATCTTCGATCGGGAGGCACGTATGCGTGAGCTCGCCGATGCACTCCGCCGCAAGAACAACGAAGAGCAAATCGAGGACGATGGACGCACGTTGCCGTGTTCCGGCTTGGACTCGAGGCACAGTCACAGCAGCAGGACTCATAAGAAACAACCGGAGT
>JAJRSP010000269.1 GCA_024278775.1 Planctomycetota bacterium | reverse complement strand
CATCACCATCCGAATCATCTCCCTGGATCGGGTTGGCCGCAGCCGGACAGTTGTCACAGGCATCACCGAATCCGTCGCCATCAAGATCGAGCTGATCGGCATTCGAGATGTCAGGGCAGTTATCCTGAGACGTCTCAAGCCCATCGGCGTCCGGATCATTCCCTGTAGTCAAGGCGGGGCACCCGAACACCAGGCAAAGCCCCAACCCTGATACCACGCCCAACACCCGAAGCCATCCGCACCGCGCCATCTTGTCTGCAAATCTCATCATTCATACCTCAGTTTGTCGATAGCCCCCAGGCCATGTGAATCATCATTTCCTAAGCGGCGGAAAGTAACGCACAACACCGCCCCATGCAACTATAGGCCGCAAAACCACCCCGGTGACCCACGGGTCGTGTAAATCAGACACGGCTAACAATAGTCCCGCATCTACTATCAATAGCCACAAAAGTCCCTATCGGCACCACGCGAGAGTCAGTTCATAGTGGATGAGATACAAGTCGGCAGGAGATGGGCTATCGGACCAGGAATCGGCTCATAATCGGTCCGAACAAAAAAAGAGGGAGACGTATGGCGCTTTCGCACCATACGCCTCCCATACTTACAACCTTTTCGAATCGGCCCTATAGGCCGATTCTAGATCCGAAGTACCTTCCTTATCGGAGGGCGCCTCGTCTCGTCGGTCCCTTCTTGCTCGGCATCTGACCTTCAAGAAGAGCAGCGATGTCCGCGGTATCAACCACGCCATCGTTGTTCAGGTCAGCCACGGCCATGTCGGCCATGCCATTCGCACGAAGATCAGCGACAGAGATCGAACGACGGCCGCTCGGAGCGCCGTCACCCGCGGAAGAACCTGGGCAGCAGCAGTCTTTGCTGTCTTCCAGGAAGTTCATCGAGATGAAGGTGAAGTCGAGAAGATCGACCATACCGTCACCATTGATGTCCGCGTTCGGACCTGCGGTGCCACAAGGCGTGTCACCAGAACCACCGGCAGACGGGTACTGCGAAACGAAGACACCGAAGTCGGTGATATCGATCGCGTTCGTGCTCGGTACGCCAAGCGCGCCGTCATAGCCGTCAAGGTTACCGCCGACGAGCCAGTTGCCGCCGAAGAACGGATCACCCTTGAACGTCGCGTGCAGCACACCATCCGCATCGCAGTCGCCGGCACCGAAGGTGTAGCAGCTACGCAGCGTGTGGAGCGTGTCACGTGCCGTGATGCAGGCAAACTGACCCGCACTCGGGATCTTGATCGACGAGTTCACTTTACCGACGAGGTCAAACAGACCGCCGAACGTCACGTTCTCATCGAAGACCAACGGAGCCTGCACGCAGTTCGAGAACATCTCAAACCGGATGCAGCGATCCAGACCCATACCCGGCTGGCTGGCCATCGTCGGGGACAGTTGCAACTGAACGTCCAGGGACGTCTCGTCGTTCACGGTCACCGTCCAGCACTGCTGGAGGGCATCACCACAATCGTTCGCCGCACTGCAGCAGAACGTCGCGTCACCAATCGGGAAGTTACCGCCGCCCATCGGATCAACACCGATGGTCGAGACGTCAACCACCGCACCCGAGAACGGATTACGGTAGAGACCGCCACAGCTAAACGACGCCAGGGCGCACGTATCAGCCGCACTGGGCGCAGCCCAAGCCACGTCACGGTTCGCACTGTCGCAAGCCGTGTTGTACTTGCCGCCGTCCGGAGTCGCGAGCGAGAGCGTTCCGTTACCACGAACGTTCTTGCTGCACTCAGGCGTAACCGTCACGGTCTGGCCAAGGCTGTTGGTCAGACGCGTGTGACGCGGATTCACATCCGTGAAACACAGGTTACAAGCCGCACAACCGCCCGACTTGTTGAAGCTGAACGACACCAGGTCAAAGTTACCGCCCGACACACCCGTGCCACCAAGATCAATACCCACGGCGATGAAAATCTCGCCCGGCACCGAGGTGTCCATGTACAGAATGTTGTTGAACGGGGCTACCGTCGTGACTCCTAGCAGGTCAAGACAACCCGGGGTGTACGTAATCGCCAGCTCGCCACCGGTGATCTCATCAAGAGACGCACCCACCTGAACGGTCGCGGTGACTTTCTCGCCATCGTCGAAACAGTTCGGATCGGCATTGTCGCCCGGGGTAATGGCGAACGTCAGCGGCGGAGACAACGTGCAGAAGCAGTTGCCGCCGATGCAATCAAGCGAACTACCCGTAGCCACCGCACAGTCAGCGCTGGAGGCACAAGCAACGGTGTTCGCGTCAGTACCGGAGCAGCCACCGGCCGCACTCGAATTGGCACCGTCGCACACGTCGGCAAACGTACAGGCATTGCCGTCGTCACAGGTCGTGCCCGCAGCAGACGGCCCATGGGTGTCCGCCCCGCAGGAACCCGCAGCACGATTCGAACAAGAGCCGACACCGTCGCAGGAGTCATCCGTGCAATCATCGCCATCATCCAGGTCCGTAATGGCACCAGTCGAGCCGTCACAGCACTGAGTGGCCGGATCGAAACCAGCAATGGTCCCACGATTACAGATCCCACCCGCACTACATGTTTCCGAAGTGCAAGCATCGCCATCATCGCAATCGGCGTCCACGACGCACTCAATACATCCGTCGGCACAAACACCACCAGCGAAGTGAAGACCACCAACGGCATTACAAGCACCCAGGCTAAGGCCATCCGTGCAACTTCCATCGGAAATCACGCAGCACTTGCCCGTCGGGATATCAATGATACCAGGACGGAACTCTTTGATGATGATGTCAGAACCGCCGACGGTCATAAACGTCGAAGCACCGCTGACAAAACTGATGCTGTACGTACCCGCGGCACCCGCCGGAACGTTAACCACCAGAACACCACCATAGCCGGCCTGGCCGGAATCCGCCGAACCCGGAGGGGGCAGCGGCGTCGAACCGTAGGTGATGCTGCTCTGGTTCACGTCGGAGATACCCGGCGAAACCAGATCAGGATTTCCTAGGTCCTGGAACGCATCACGGCAGCTATTGGGTGCAACGCCCGTACACAACGAGCCGGCACCAAAAGCCGCATTACAGGTACCGTTGCCGAGATCGGGCGCACCCGGATCACAGGCCACGACCGGACGCTCCAGAGGAGCACCCGAACCGGAAGCATAGCCGTTGACCCAGTCAACCGTCGCTTGCCATACGTCCATGTTGCCGCCCCAGCCACCCATGCGCAGCTCGAAGAACAGCGTCTCAGAGGTACCACCATCGAGCACGAACGTCGCGCCCTGGTTCACGGCGGCGCTGTACGTCACATTGCCTTGCGCCGGTACCGGCACCAAAGCGTAATACGACGCACCAGCAGCAACCGAACCGTCAACGACCGCCTGAAGGTGGTCGCTGGCACCCGTGACAAGTCGACCGGAGGACGACTTGTCTGCTCCACGCGTGCTGTCCACGCGCGGCGCGGCGTAAACGCTTACGCCGACTGCTAGGGCACCCACTGCAAGGGCTCCCAAGAAACTACTACTTTTTCTCATCTTCCTTTCCTCCAAATAGGGAATATTTCGCTTGTCCCATGTTTGGGTTCCATCATACTTCGTTGAGCCGAAAAACTCAACAAAATCCTACACGAATCCACACAATGGCGTCGTGTCTGTAATCTTCGTCCACAGCAGAGGATGTTCTCACCTCCCTGAGACCTATTCACTACGCCTTGCCCTCCTCCGCTGCACTACACAGCTTCCAAGAAACCTCGTCCCTCAACCACAAGCAATACCAAACTATATCTCAATCCGACCTGGGAGCGGGCGGGCCATACGGCCCGACCCGCTCGCCGGCACGGTTTTTGCCGATATCACGGCGGTACTACGGCGCACAACGCCCGCACTCATCCGTACAGAACCCACCAATGCAGAACCCGCCACCGCACTGATTGTCGGTTACACAGGCCGTCGCATTGCAGGTCACTGCGGACGGGCAGGTACACGGCCCGGTGATACCCAGGGACGTGTTGTACGGCTGACCCAAGAACGCACTCACATCGTTGGAGATGTCCTTGAAGCTCAACGAGTTCATCGGGTTCAACACGTTGGGCTGAAGCTGAAGTACTGACTTCAGACCCGCCGACGGGTTACCCAGGAACTTCGATACGTAATCCGAAATGTCCCGGAAGTTCGGCTGCGGCAACCCATTCGGCCAGAACGGATCCACCACATCGCCAAACGTCGCCGTCACCATGTTCACCGCCGCCGAGTAGCACGGCTCACTGTTCATGTAGTCGCACGTATCGTACGTCTGCTGAACGATGTACTCGGAACCCGGCATGATCTCGGCACCATGGATCGCCACGATCCCTTCGGCAGCCCAATCATGGAAGTACGGCTCACACTGCAACGGGGCCGTAGTATACGTCAGACCCGGCTGCGCACTGTTCTCTTCCGGAGCCTGGATGGGCGGTCCCACCCAGTAGGTATTCGGCGTCGGCACAGCAAAGCCATCAAGACTCACGACCGTGACACGAACACCCTGCAACGTACCCGCCGGCGGCGTACCCGCTGGCATCGAAGTCCGAAGCGTACGGTTCGGGGTGTTCGTCACCGTGTCAGGCGTCACAGGTGGCGGTGCCACGAAATCGGGGATCGCCTTCTCCACCGTCAACAGGCCAATACCCTGATCCCCGGCAAAACCACCGACCCGAATGAGATAACAGGTCCCTTGCGTGACAGGACGCGTCAACTCAGATCCGGAACCCACAAACACACAACCGTCATCACTGCAGTTGTCAAGCTGGGAGGAGGAATCGCTCGGACACGGACACGTCCCCGTCCCATCGGAATACAAGGCCAACACGGTATCAAACTCACCCTCTTTATCACAGAGGCTGAACTTCCAGTCGGCCGT
>JAJRSP010000268.1 GCA_024278775.1 Planctomycetota bacterium | reverse complement strand
GTCGTGCCGGTTAGATCGGTCATAACGACGTTCTGCGGCGGTTGGTTGCCGGTCTTGTTCCAACGGTCACCGTGACATTCGTAGCAGGACGGCGCGAATAGCGTACCAAACTGATTCCCGGTAACCACATCGGTCAGCGGATCCGCATGGCATGTGGCGCAATCAAAATACGGTTTCGTGCGATCACCGCCATGATGCCCCGGAACGGGCGCGTCGGGAAAGGCGAAATCATTGTGACACGTGTTGCACGCCGGCGTGTTTCCCTGGCCTTCAAGCTGATCGCCATGGCACATCGTGCAATTGAAGTCCGTGGCGCGCGTATCACCCCACGGATCACCGCGGCCCGGGATGTGGTGCTGCAGACGATCGGCGCTTTCAAACTTGTGACAAGTAAAGCAAAGCCCCTGATTTCCCGACATCGGTTTGATCAGGAACTGACCGATGCTGTAGTCATGTGGATCGTGGCACGCAGTACACTCAAGCTGCCCAGCATCCAGCATGTCTTCGGCGATGGTCCCCGAAGGGGTCAGCCCGCTGGGCGTGGACGCCGGATCGAGCAGCCCGCCATGGGACGACACTAGAGCGCTGTTGAAAGCAAAGCTGACCGGATGGTGCTGGCGCAAATCCCGACCGAACGCTTCGCCGCCGGTGACATACTCTGTCCCGTTCGTCGTGCCGCCAAAGTCGTTGATCGCCGGGCCGTCTGGAGCTCCTTCGTGGCATCCCATGCACTTGGCCGAAGTGCCTTGGGGCTGGCCGATCGACGCGATTGTGGAACCGCTGACCGTGTAGTAGTTCGGCTGCTGTGTTGGGAGTTCATGGTTCCAGACGGGTGCTGAATTGGTGCCACCGTTGAACGACGGTGGGAGGTGGCAGGCCGCGCAGCCATTTTCGTCGGTCGGCAACCACGGTTCGCCCGAGAAATCGTGGTCGGCCCATTCGCGGCGATGACAGGTGTAACAGGACGGTCCCGTACCGCCACGCAGGTCCGTACCGTGGCACAAAGCACACTCGTTGGTGGTCGGATCTTTATAGCCATAATGGTGCATCGCGGAGGCCGTCTGATCACTCAACAAAGCTGTGTGGGTTGCCGGCAGTCCTGAACCCCCAGGACCGTGGCACTCAAAGCATGAGGTGGCGTAGCCGTCGTTTAGATTGGGTCCGTGGCAGGCGGTGCAGCCGCTGGTCTGGGGCGTGTCATAGCCCGGCTTGTGCTTCGCGAACCCACCCTTGGTTTCGGTATGGTCGGCAGGTGGACCGCCGCCGGGGCCGTGACAACTGAAGCAGGAGGGCGCGAATCCATCGTTCAGATTTGGACCGTGGCATTGCGTGCACCCAAACTCTTGTGGGGCCAAGTAGCCTGGCTTGTGTTTTGCGACGTTCCCCAGCAATACCGTGTGGTCCACCGGCGGTCCCTGGCCGGCCCATAGCCGGTCGTGACACCAGTTGCAGGAAAGGGCGGCCCCACCTTCCAGGTTCGCGCCATGGCAGGTCGTGCACCCACTGGTCAGTGGCGTACCATGGCCGGGGGCGTGCAAGAACCGCGTTTTGTCCGTTCCGTCGGCGAAGTGACAAAACGTGCAATCCGCCTGCCGCGGTGTATGGCTGTTGCCGACGATCACCTGCGTGTGACTCGCCGGTGGTTGAGCTTCCGCGCGTCTCGCAGAATACGTGGCAACTGCTATCAACGTCACGCAGACCATTGCCGCGCGAATCACGGCAAGAACATTGCGGTGCGCTGGTGGAAGACAGACTTGGTGGTGCATTGTGGTGCTCTTTTCTACTACCCGCCCTGTTGGATTTATACTGCTATTGGGTCCCGCGCGGCAAGCCCCCGTTAGTTGGACAGCGCCACTTAGCCGCCCAACCGAGACCGCTTCAATGACGAATGACGAAACACCCAATGACCACAAAATACCGAAATCCGAAGCCAGAAAACCATGTACGGCGCCATCCTGTGCAAGTCGTCCAATCGGAGAGCATTCGACACTCGTCATTCGGACTTCCTTCGTCATTGGTAATCCGTCATTTACAAAAACACTTGCTCGCAAAGTGGTGCTGTCGAATTAGGGAATCACGGCCGCGTCGAACGTGAAGACGCCTCCGTCGTTGCCGAAGACCACTCCGGTCATGGTCCCCGCGTCACGATCGATGTTCCCAAAGTACATGTCGCCGGTGCCCCAGTAGGCGTTGCCCGTTAAGTCCATCCACAGGTCCATCCAGAAGATGACCCCGACGAACTCGATGCCGAACGACAACGTGCCGTCATCGCGCGTGCCGACCAGCGAACCGTCGCGATCTTCGAACGTGATGTTGAACACCTCGGGCGTCGGATGAGTGGTGGTGATAGCCCAACGATCCGTGCCCGGTGGCCGCACTACGTCGGTAATGACGACGTCGAATTCGACCGTTTGTGGCGGGTTCACGCCGTCGGTCACCGACAGCGCGGCGCGGTACGTCCCGGCCGCCTCGTAGGTATGCGTGGTCGTCGACGTGTGGCTCGGCATCTGCGACTGGCTGCCATCACCAAACATCCATTGATGCGCGATCGGGTCGTCCTCGGGATCGGTGATCCCGGACGCGTCGAACGAAACCGCCTGGCCAACCGTGCCCGCGAGCGCGGGCATCGCGACGTTCAGCGGT
>JAJRSP010000267.1 GCA_024278775.1 Planctomycetota bacterium | reverse complement strand
CAAGGCCGCTTGCCGGTACATCGCCCCGATTCGCTACGATGATCTGGTGACGGTGCGGGTGACGGTCGATCGCATCACTCGAACCCGCGTCGATCATAGCTACGTCGTGGAGCGGGACGGCGAGCGGCTGACTGAGGCCACTTCTACGCTCGCCTGTGTGGGGGTGGACGGAACGCCGCGGTTGATGCCGGATTCACTTTGGAGTGCCGGATAGCTACGGCCGGCTCCCACGGTAATGGCTACCGCCCGGGGACGCAGGAGGTCGAATAATTTATGGAGGCGGCTACCCACGACCGGCTTTGCCGGTTAGAGTGCCGCGTTTTGTCTGATGATCCGGCCGGAATAGGGACGGGTCGCCCGATTAGAGGAGACGAGAGTCGTGACAACATTGGGCTATTGCCCCAGTAACGTGGGCCTCGACCAGCACGGTATCACCCACACCAAAGAAGTGTATTGGAATCTCTCCCCGGCGGAGCTGTACGAACACGCCATTTGCAATGGCGAAGGCTCGCTGGCGGCCAACGGGGCGATTGTTTGCACGACAGGCCCCCACACCGGGCGATCGCCGAAGGATAAGTTTATTGTCCAAGAGGACTCGACGAAGGACCACATCGCGTGGGGCCCTGTTAACCGGCCGATCACCGAGGCGCAGTTCGACGCGCTGCACGAGCGAGTGCTCGAACACTACCGTGGTCGCAAGCTGTTCGTGCGGGATATGTTCGCCGGCGCAGATGAGGCCACACGCATTCCCATTCGCGTCGTCACGGAGACGGCGTGGCACAATTTGTTCGCGTCCCAGTTGTTCATCAAACCGCCCGGCTCGACAGACGGACACGAGCCGCAATACACCATCCTCAACGCGCCAAGCTGTACGGCCGACCCGGCGATCCACGGCACAAACTCCGGCACCTTCGTCGTGTTGCACCTGTCGCGCGGCCTCATTCTCATCGGCGGTACCGCCTACGCGGGCGAAATCAAGAAGAGCATTTTCAGCCTGATGAACTACCTGTTGCCGCAAGCGGGGGTCTTGAGCATGCACTGCTCGGCGAACATCGGCACCGGCGGTGACACGGCGCTGTTCTTCGGTCTCAGCGGCACGGGCAAAACGACGCTGTCGGCCGACCCCGAGCGGCGGCTCATCGGCGATGACGAGCACGGCTGGAGCGATGACGGCGTGTTCAACATCGAGGGTGGTTGCTATGCCAAGTGCATCAAGCTTTCCCCGGAAAACGAGCCACAGATCTACCACGCCATTCGTTTCGGATCGGTGCTGGAAAACGTGGTGATGGACGATTCCACTCGCGAGATCGACTACGACGACGCCACGCTTACGGAAAACACGCGCGTCGCCTATCCGCTCACCTATATTGACGGGGCCGTTCGACCGAGCGTCGGAGGCCATCCGAAAAACGTCGTGTTCTTGACGTGTGATGCTTTCGGCGTGTTGCCGCCGATTTCTCGGCTCTCGCCGGCCCAGGCGATGTATCATTTTATCTCTGGGTACACGGCCAAGGTCGCCGGTACGGAAAAAGGAGTGACGGAGCCGCAGGCTACGTTCAGCGCATGCTTCGGATCGCCGTTTCTGCCGCTACCGCCCCAGCGCTACGCCACCATGCTCGGTGAAAAGCTCGAACGTCACGGAGCCGCCTGCTGGCTGGTCAATACGGGATGGAGTGGCGGCGGCTATGGTGTCGGCAAGCGGATGAACCTGCCCCACACGCGGGCGATGGTGAAGGCCGCGCTGGCCGGAAAACTCAACGACGTATCGTTTGTGGCCGACCCTGTCTTTGGGGTCGGCGTACCGCAGACGTGCCCGGGTGTGCCGTCGGAAGTGCTCACGCCCAAGGCGACCTGGGCTAACGGCGCAGACTACGACGCCAAAGCTAGGGAGTTGGCCGGTTTGTTCAACAAAAATTTCGCGACGTTTGAGGGAGTTTCGAATGAGATTGCCAACGCCGCGCCAAAGGTATAGGGGGCGGATAATAAGGGCTACCGACTCCGCGCCGGTCGGTTAGACCGTATGGGTGGGCTGTGCCGAGTTATCACCTTGTGCCGTGTTGGTGCCTTGCGCGCGGCGGCGAACGGTTCCGGTGGTCAGTTTGTGCTGACCGCGAGACGGGCACAGAGCGTACTGAGCTGATCGAGTGATTCGCGACAATCATCGACCGCCCCCTCCCGGGCGAGTTTTTCCAACTCAGCCGCCCGCTCGGTCACTATGGGGTAGCCGTATCCGCCGCCGCTGCCTTTGAGTTGGTGCGCGGCCACGCGGAGCGCTTCGAAATCGTTCGTGCTGATGGCCCGCTCCATGATCTGCAGCCGTTCGTCGATTCCGTTGAGGAACTCCTCCACGATATCGATGAACCCTTCATCTTCGCGGACCAGTTCGGAGCCGATCTTTTGATCTGTGCCGGATAGTGCGTCCATCAATTTACCCCTGATTGGCCCTTATTCGAGTTTCGCTACTTCCGGCCTATTCATCGACGAATGTGGTCGCTCGGTTTGGCGTCAGGCAAGTCCGACACGACAAACTCTTGACACGCTTACGCTACGACCGGTAATAGCCGTGCGTCCCACCCCGATCTGGGTTCGTTTGGGGAGAAACCCTTATCGTCCTTTGACGCCAATAAATCATCAGGCCGGTATCGTATTCGGACGGTGCGTACCACTGGCGGGCAGTCGCCTGGGATTACCGCCCAGCGAGTTTGAGGAACGCGGCCTCATCGATGGTTTCGATGCCGAGTGCCGCGGCTTTGTCTGCCTTGGAACCGGGGGATTCGCCGACGATCACGAGATCGGTCTTGGCGCTGACCGTGGCAGTGACCTTCCCGCCGAGACTCTTGACCAAATCCTGCGCGGCCCTTCGCCCCATGCTTGCGAGCGTACCCGTGACGACAACCGTTTTTCCATCTAGTGCGCCGCTGGCAACCGTGTCGGACTTCGGCTGGGTCATCTGGAGACCGGCGCGTTGGAGCCGCTCCACCACGCGCCGACCGGCCGTGCTCGTAAAGAAGTGAACCACGCTGGCGGCCACCTCCGGACCGACATCCGCGACCTCGACCAGCGATTCCTCCGACACCCGGCTTAGCTCGCTCATCGAGCCAAAGCGATTCGCCAGCGCCTCTGCGGTACTCGCGCCGACGTGTCGAATGTTGAGTGCGGCCAGAAGGCGCGACAGCGGGCGCTGCTTGCTCGCGTCGATGCCTTCGAGCAGGTTCTCTACGCTCTTTTCGCCCATGCGGTCGAGTTCTATCAACCGGTCGCGCTTCTCGTGCAGCGCGTAGATATCCGCGAAATCGGTCAGAAACCCGGCATCGACCAGCGTTTCGATCAGCACCCGGCCGGCGTTTTCGATGTCCATCTGGTTGCGACCGCAAAAATGGATCAGCCGTTCCTTGAGTTGGGCCGCACAGGTCGGGTTGATGCAGCGCAGATAGACGCCGCCCTCGTCCCGCTCCACGTCGCCGTCGCATTCGGGGCACTTCGCCGGCGGGGTGATGCGCCGGGCATTCGGCGGTCGTTTTTCCGCCACGACGGCGATCACTTGCGGAATGATTTCGCCCGCTTTCTCCACGATGACGGTGTCACCCAGACGCAGATCGAGACGCTCGACCTGATCGAAGTTGTGGAGCGTCGCGTGTTGAACCACGGTCCCGGATAGCTGCATCGGTTCCATCACCGCACGCGGCGTGATCGTGCCGGTCTTGCCGACCTGGTAATCCACGCGGATTAGCTTGCTCTCGGCGCGCTCTGCGCTGAACTTGTAGGCGATGCACCAGCGCGGGTATCGGCTGGTGGCCCCGAGCGTCTCACGCTGGGCGAAGTCATCGACCTTAATCACCAGCCCGTCCGTCTCGTAGGGAAACTCGCGTTGAAGCTGCTGCCATTCGGGAAGCCCGGCGACAATCGCGTTGACGTCGTCGTACAACGTGAGGTACGGGCTGACGGGAACCCCCCATCGGCGGAAGGCGGAAAAAAGCTCCTCCTGATGGGTCGCCCGAAGCGGATCAATCACGCCGAACCCGTGTGCGATAAACTGCAATCCACGATCGGCCACGCGGCGCGGATCAAGCTGCTTGAGCGTGCCGGCCGTCGCGTTGCGCGGGTTCGCGAGCACCGGCTGACCGGCCTCGGCGCGACGACGGTTATAATCCTCGAACGCCGCACGTGGCCAGCAGACCTCTCCGCGTACTTCCAACACCGCCGGCACGTCGTCACCGGTGAGTCGTAGCGGGATGGACTTGATCGTGCGGGCGTTGAGCGTCACGTCGTCACCGGTGGTGCCGTCGCCGCGTGTAACCGCCAACACAAGCCGTCCGTCCTCGTATCGAAGCGATAGCGCCACCCCGTCGATCTTCGGGTCGACGCAGTAGCGGTACGGCTGCCCACCCAACCCCTTACGCACGCGGGCATCGAAATCACGAAGCTGCGCGGCGTCGTAGGTGTTATCCACGGACAGCATCGGCACGGCATGGTCAACGTGTTGAAAACCGGAAATCGGAGCGCCGCCGACTCGTTGCGTGGGCGAGTCTGGGGAGATGAGTTCGGGGTGTTTCGTTTCCAGCTCGCGAAGCTCGGTCAGCAGCCGGTCATACGCCGCATCGGAGAGGATCGGCTCGGCGCGCACATAGTAGGCGTGGTCGTGTCGGCGGATCTCACGCCGAAGCTCTTCGATTCTCTTGACCGGCACCGACGCCATGCGTTCATTATCGCTTCGGCCCAGCCCCGTGCAAAGTGCCGGCAAACGCCGTCACGAACCGGCTCTGACGCGCTACGCCCCCTCGACGGCCGGTTCTTCTCGCGGCTTGGGTGGGGCGATGGGGGTCAGTGACGGTTCATACCGCCCGCCCAGGTGTTTCGCCAGGAACTTCTCGACCCGATTGTAAAAATCCACGCGATTCTCCGGGACGGCAAACCCATCTCCCTCGTCGGGATATTCCACGAACTCCACGTCCTTCCCCGCTGCCCGAAGCAACTCCACCATCTTACGCACTTCGGCAATCGGAATACGCGGGTGGTTGGCACCGTGGGCCATGAAGAGCGGCTTGACGATCTGGTCCGCGTGTTTTTGCGGCGACCGGTCCCAAAGCGAGTCGGCGTCACGATCGGGATTTCCGATACGATCCCAGATGATGGACTCAATCGGCTTGCGGTCACGGATGACGCTACGCACGAAACGCCGCAGATCGATCATACCGTTGCTGCTAATGCCGCACGCGAACACCTCGGGCGTCGTGGCCAGGCCGTACATGGCCGCATACCCTCCGAAGCCCGATCCCATGATGGCCACGCGCGACGGATCGGCGATGCGTTTTTTGACGGCCCACTTCACCCCATCTAAAAGATCCGTCTGCATCGCACCGCCCCAATCTCGGTTGGAGGCGTTGGAAAAAGCCTT
>JAJRSP010000266.1 GCA_024278775.1 Planctomycetota bacterium | reverse complement strand
TGTGTCCTGCTCTCCTGCATGATAGAAGCTGCGCAGCTGTTCATTGGGGTGCGCGTCGTCAGTTTGACCGATCCGATTCTGGCCGCGGTGGGGGCCATCGTGGGCGTTGCCACCCAGGCCAGGTTCATGACGTTCTACCATCATGTGACCATGGCTTCGGTGCCGCTCGATGGGGCGGCGGCCAGCGACCGGCCCCGTTCGCTCGCCCCCACAGATGCCCTGATCGCTACCCTGACCGAGTCGCGTGAAGATGCGCCGCAAGAACCCAGCCCTCAACGCCCGCGACTGCCACATCGCTGATCGCTCGCCATTCGTTGCCTTGTGTTCGTCCTGTGCTACGTTTGATGGTCGAATCGCGGGGTGAATTCCGTCGCGCCGGGATGCGGTTCGGGACATCATGAAGGTGGGTGGCATGCCCAAGCCGGAGGCGCGGGCGTGAAACTTCGACGAACCGAAGACATGGCCGCGCTTCGCTTAGCCATACCACACGCCTGTGCCCCCAGTTGGTAGGGATCGTCACGAGCGACTGGTCCGTCGGTCGGGGCGGCGTATAATGCCGGTTGGTAGGAGTGAAGATGTCGCCGGCTCTCCAGTGCGGCAGCGACCCACAAGGCAGAGGTAGAATTGATGAAGAAGGAACGACTTTTTACGCCCGGTCCGGTCATGGTTCCCGACGAAGTGCTTCTGGAGATGGCCAGGCCCATCAAACACCACCGCACGGCGTGGTACCGCGACATGCACCGCGAAGTGTGCGAGCTACTGCAGTACCTCTTTCAGACGGGCGCTACTTGCCTGACCTTTACCGGCAGCGGCACATCTGCGATGGAGGCGGTCATCGCCGGCTGCTGCCCGACGGGGCACAAGGCACTTGTCGTGCGTAATGGCAAATTCGCCGAGCGATGGGCCAAGGAGTGTGTCACGTTCAGCATTGATCACACAAACCTCGATCTGGAGTGGGGCACCGGTGCCAAGCCGGACGACATCGCCAAGGCGATGGACGCCGACGACAAGATCGACACCGTGATCGTCGTGCATAGTGAGACATCCACCACCGCGCTGAGCGATGTGGAGGGGATCGCCAAGGTGACCCGTGACCGTGGCGCATTGCTGTTGGTGGACGGGATCACGGCCGTTGGCGCGATTGAGGTGAAAATGGACGACTGGGGCGTCGACGCATACGTCACCGGTTCGCAGAAGGCGTTGATGCTACCGCCGGGTTTGGGCTTTGCGGCAGTTGGTGATCGGGCTTGGGAGCGGATCGAGTCCGGCCAGACGCCAACGCTCTACTGCGACCTGAAAGCGTACCGAAAATCACTGGACACGTTCGACGCACCCTACACCCCGGCCGTGACACTGGTTCGAGGCGCGTTACTGGTGCTTCGTGGCGTGAAAGAGCGTGGGTTGGAAGCAATCTGGTCAGAGACGGCCATGCTCGCAAAGGCGACGCGCGCGGCCGCCGAGGCGCTCAGCCTACGGGTCTTTGCCAAGGACGCGGTGGATTCCGTTACGGCGATTGTGCTTCCCGACGGTCTTGATGAGCCGAAGCTGCGCGCGGCGATGCGTAATAAGCACGGTTTTTCCGTGGCCGGGGGGCAGGGTGACCTCAAGGGACGCATCATTCGGCTGTCACACATGGGCTATGTGGATGCGTTTGACACCCTTGGTGCAATCGCGTCCTTGGAGCTTATTCTGAACGAGCTTGGACACACCGTGACCATCGGTGCGGGTGTAACGGCCGCTCAGCAGGTTTTTGCTGAGGCTATGGCCTGATCGACCGGCACAGAGGACGCTTGAAGGACGACAGACCGTTCGTTTGGATACCATTACAGCAAAGTCTGTTGTTGTGTCTCGCTCGACCCCCCTCTTTCCTCCCTTGGCAAGGGGGGATGAAAGGGGGGGACGCTACACGAAAACGGTATATGCTCTAGACGTTGCGAAACCGCGCACGGGCTTGTATTGGGACCGAAAAAAAGGTACACTACAGTGTGTGGGGGTTGGTTTCAGCAGGGGGGCTTCGGGCGTATGTTGGTCATAGGAATGTCTCAGAGAGAGTCGGAACAAGCCGGTGCGGATGAGCCGGGCGGCCCCGCGACGGCCACTGCACCCGCCAAAAAGCCCAAGCCGCCGAAGCGCAAACCGGAGCAACTACCCCCGTACAAAGTATTGCTCCACAACGATGAGGTGAGTACGTTCGATCACGTGATTCGGTCGATCGTCCGGCTGACTTCTCTTGGGGAACAGCAGGCGTTGCTCCGTACGATCGAAGCCCACGAAAACGGCGTGGCGTTGCTTTTGATGACCCACCGCGAGCGTGCAGAACTCTACTGCGAGCAGTTCACGTCGCTAAAGATTTCCGTCACCATGGAGCCGGCCGAGGCGTAAGTCCTGCGGGTGTGGTGAGGGGGCCTGCGGGTGTGGTGGGTCCTGCGGACGTCGCGCGCTGAGGAGGCTGGCCGGCTATTGTCTCTTAGCGCCTTTCTTTTGGAAGATGGACGCGGCGAAGTCGATCAGCTCTTTGTTGAACTGCTCCGGTTGATCCAGGTAGCAGGGGTGTTGGGCACCCTCGAGTACCACCTTCTTTGCGCCAGCTATTTTCTTGATGAGGAGGTCTGCTTGCGCGAGGGGAAAGACGTGGTCTTTCTCTCCCCATACCACAAGCGTCGGCGTTTTGATTTTGTCGAGCTGATCCTCATTCATATCGATGGCGGCCGGTGCCACAGCCACCCACCCCGCGATTTGCGGAGAGGATTCGAAGAGCGGGGTGTAGGCGAATCGCCCACTCAACGATGGTGTCACGATGATGGCGGCTTTCTTTGTGAGTTTTCCGAGCAGTTCGGTTACGAAGGATTTGGCGTAAAGCGTGGCACGCGGGGATTTTCCAAATCCGGGGATGTCGATGGCAAAGACGCGATACCCCGCACCGACGAGGCTCTGGATCGTATTCGTCTGAAGCCAGGTGTCTGAGCTGAAACGGGCACCGTGCATGAGCAGAATTGGATGCCCCTCCGCAGGGCCGGCCGCGAGACAGAAGACGGTAGAGACACCGACATTGATGTGCATCTCCTCCGTGTCAACTTTTTTGGGGGCATCGTGAAGGTCGGGGGTCTTCCGCCCGCCTGCGTAGACACAGGATACGGACGCGCCAAGCGCTACCAACACCAGCCACACGCCATAACGCCCGGCATGAGATCCGGTGTGATGAACACGCTCCATGGACGGACGAGTTCGGGTTTGGCCATGGTTCGATTCGCTAGGTGAAACAGTATTCACGAGACGGTTCCTTTCCAACACGAGCGCTGCTGCGCCACAACACGCGTAAGCCACCCGCTCACGCGGTGACGGTTAAGACTTCTCGGCATGTTACCCAACCGCATAATCCGACGCCAGCGTTCGATACGTCAACCTACCACAATGCTCGGTGAGCGTGAGACGGTTCGATAATGTTCCCGAATCGACCTCTCAAAGGGCTATTGTACGGGCGCGACGGCGGCGGCGTATGTATCGGAACCGTAATAACTGCGACATCCTGCCGTAGGTAGTGCCGTTTCGACGATGCCATGAACGCGGGCGATGCGCATGAGGCATGCCTCCGAACGCCACCCTCCGTTTTGGTACGGTGGACTACGGCTTCACGAAATACGCAGTCGCGTTGGGGTAGTCGAGGGTCACGCGAAAGGACTTCAACAGGTTGCCGCCGATCGCGCCGTCTACCCGAGCGTCAAGTCGTCTGGAAATCTGATTGCGATAAAGACCTACGGGCCGGGCTGTAAACCAGACCGGTCCCACCTCATACCCGGCGATAGTGATCTTGGGAACTTCTATCATCGTGCCGGTTCCGCCGCGCTCGGCTTTCTCGATGACACGCCAGCTGTGCGCCTTTCGCCACGCCGCAAGACGAATGTCCGTAATGAAGCTGGCCGCTCGGATGGCGTCTTTCCCGTCGGCGAGTGTTTTCACCGTTTCATCGGACAGCGTGACGGTGGCTCCGGTGTTGAGGAGCATGCTGATCGACTCGCCGGCGATTTTAATGACCACACGAGGCAGATGACCGGTACGCCGACCCATCCCCTCAGTTCGGAACCCCAACGTCGTGCGGTGTTCGGTGGGGACGCGGGGCACGTCGTTGGCCTCGCGCAGGATCAGCTTCTGGGCCGGATAGTCCAGTGTCCAGATGCGGCCCGCGAACCAGTCTTGCCCGAGAATACCCGAGCAGCGGTTACCCAAATCGGCGCGTCGAAGTCGCTTCGGTTTGATGGGCATACGTCCCTCGGATCCCAAGGGGGGAGGGATGGCGTGTTCAGGGTTGAAGTCCGGAAAATAGATAGCCGAGCTGTTTCCCTGCAGCGCGATCGGAACCCCAAGACCGGCGGCCACGTCTGAGTAGATGAGGTTGTTGTCGCCGGTACTGGCGAGAAAACGTAGCCCGATCATGTTCTCTGTGATGGGTTCGACGAAGAACCGATCCGCCTCGTATTTGGCGGGCAGGGTCGGCGTTGCTGTTTTTTCTGCCGAGTTGACCGGCGGTACGGCTGGCGGTGTGGCCGCCGGCTCTTGGGCATCGCCTACGCTGACGCACGCCGCCCAAGTGAGAAGGCATCCGAGGAACACGCTCCGTTGATTCATATGTTGACTCTCCGTGACGTTTCACCAGTTCGGGCTTCGTTCGAAAGAGGGAGGACCCTGTCGGTCGAAGCTCAGTGTGGCCCCAACAGCAGCCGGGCCCCTGCGCCATAATAGCGGTGCCGTGGCAGAGACGCCAACCGGTGGCCCACTGATGCCATCGCGGGGTGCGTAACCGTTTTGGCGGGGCACCCAAACATGATTCCAAGCCGCCGAAGCGGTCATACACCCTGCCACCACCCTTTCGCGGATTGGCAAGCCCGAGCAGAAAGGCACGCCTCGGGTTCGTCGAGCCAGCACCGAACCAACAACCTCGTGCTACCCGCCCGGTCCGGAGTAGGCGTTCTGGAAGACGGCCGCGTCGCGGAGGTTTAGCTGCATATTGTCGTCGGCGTCAAAACGCTCCAGGCAGGCATCCCAAGGCGGCGGTGCGCCGAGTTGTCCACCCACGGAGCAATTCAGAAACCGCCAGTAATCGCGAAGGTCAACCTCGCAATCTCCGGTGGTGTCGGGGCGCGGTCGACCATCCGCCAGCGCGCCCACACCGTTTGGCGTTTTTGGACATAAATCAACTTCGTTCGGGATACCGTCGTTGTCCCGGTCCGGGTCGCAGGCGTCGATGATACCGTCGCCGTCGAAGTCACCCTGGCAGATGTCGAGCCAGTTGTTCCCGTCGCAATCCGCTGCCCCGGCGAGAAGCTCACAAACGTCGGGCAGGCCATTAGCATCGCAGTCCGCGCCGCACTCGTCGGGCTGCGTGTTGCCATCGCAGTCGTTGCTGAATCCGCTGGCGATATCGTCTACGTCGGGAATGCCGTTTTCGTTGCAATCGATGATGCCGATGCGCAGGAAGTAGACATCCTGTTCCCCATTAAATGTAGCGGCATACGCGATGTTGGCACCGCCGTTGTCTGAGGCCATGTCGTAGTAGTCACCGATTTTGTTTTGATTGGGCCAGCCGATCCAGCTATCGAAAACCGGACTGACCGGAATGTTCTTGGACCAGGTGCGTCCGCCGTCGGTGGAAAACGCGTAGTAAAGCTCGGACAAGCTCATTTGGGCAGAGTTTCGATTATCGTTCCAGACGACATCGATTCGGCCGTTCGGTGCGACATCCATCATGCCAAACCAGTGCGTTGCGTTGTGGTTCGCAGCATCATCATTCACAGGAACCGGATCACTCCAGGTGAAGCCGCCGTCCTCACTGCGCGCGAACATGACATCGAGCGAGTTAGCCGTGGAGACCGAACCCAAGACGTAAAGATCCCCGGCGCGGGGGCCGCTGCCGAGATCGCTTCGGATCCACACCTGTCCAAGGAGTCCGCGCGGATTAGGTCCACCCGTGGGCCCTGGATATCCGCCGAGATCAACGAGGGTAGATCGATCGAATGTGGGTGGTACGCTGGAATCCTGCGCGTTGTCTGAGATCGCGACATAGCCACCCCCGGAGCCAACACCCGCAGCGTATAGCACGCCGTTGAGGTCCACGGTGAGCGTACCCCACCACGGTGTTCCATAAATTGGACCCTCGAACGATCCTCCGCGATCCGTCGATCGGCTAAAGCTGCCGCTTGTACAGGATGTACCCTCGGTCCAGGTCTCGTATAGGTTGTTGCGACCGGGTCCGCCGGTGGTGTCCACGGTGGCCCAACCCTTATCACCTCCAAACGCGAAGACCGGATCTCCCCACGTCACGCCGCCATCGGCCGAGGTGAATACGTCATATTGGAAACTGCACAGATCAAACCCGAGGCTGAAATAATGGAACAGTCCGTCGGCGTTGGCCACCACCACCGGGTCGCTGCGGAATGTTCCGGGTGTCAGCGGACCGGGAAAGGACCATGTGGCTCCGGCATCATGACTGTATCCCACCCCGGCCTGGCGAAAGTTGGATTTTATAGTGTCAAACTGACGCCAGCCAATCACCATCCGGCTGGGGTTCGTCGGATCCACGGCGATGGAGGGTTCGTTGGCCGCATCACCGGGGATGTTATTGCCGAACTGATCGACGTTTACCTGCACGCTGATGAAGCCATCTCGTTCGACGACCGTTCGACCGGCCACCACACCGGGCGGCGGCGTTGACGACCGAGCCATAAACGGATCGTCGGGCCGCTCCAGATGCACCGGTTCCGAATGGGAACCGGACGGGCCACTTGAGATCGACGCATGCGTTAGAGGATTAACGTGACTGTTTCCTGTGTCGGATGCACTCAACGCCGCGAGGCCGTCTTCCGGGTTGCCTGGTGGATATGGAGATTCGATTGTCCCACCTGTGCAGGACGAAACCGATTGTGCGGTCACGCGGTATGTGCCGCGGGTCGCTCTTGATTTCGCCGCCACGAGTACGTAATACGTATCCCCTCTCCGAAGATTAGTCAGACAGAGCTTGGAGTTGTTCGACTGTGTCGGATCGCCGCAGCCGTCCTGTGCGTTGTCGTTGCAGCCCAGCAGCGTTAAGGAGTTGCACGCTTCTACTCTGTTGAGCGTACACTCGAAACCCGCGGAGCAATCCTGAGCCGCGACACTACAGGGCACATCAACTCGGATGCAGTCGGTCCCGTCCGAACAATCCTGCGCCGCCGTATGACAGAGGGAACCATCCCCGTCGCAGCGACCCTCCCCCGTACATAGACCGCTGTCGTTATCGCCGATGGCGTATACCTGCACCATTGAATCCTCCGCCGGACCATAGCTGCCGCAGGTACTCACCTCCACATCCAGCGTCGGCCCCGGACCATCGGGCACCGTAAAGTAAAACCACACAGACCCCACGCCCGGCACACCCGGCTCCGGCACTGCACTGGCGCAATAACCATCCGGAGTACCCTCGCAGAAAGTGTTGTCGCAAGTACCGTCGGGGCAGTCGGCATCGTGGGAGCATATCGAACCGGGACAATCGGCGTCGTCGCCACATCCTTGACCGGCATTGGCACCGGCCTCGCAGCGCGGGGCACACGGCTGTTGGTTGTTAACACCCCCCACACAGTACGTCTCTGGTCCAAAAAATGGCTGAAAGCATGTGATCTGATCATTGCAGCCGCCGACACATGCTCCGTTGATCGGGTAGCCACCAAAGTCGCAATACCCGGCACTCGCTCCGACACAATCGGAGTCATCGCGACAAACCTCACCGTGAGCGCAGCCACCTACACAGTGGCGCTGTCCACCGTTGCAAGAGAACGGAGGATCAGACACAGGGCTTGTCGCATTACGTTGTCGAGCGAACATGGCCGGTCCATCGACAACCACCTCCACTGCGCCAGCCTGCCCGGTCATTCCCGGTCCGGGCGCGCAATCGTCGTTTGTCGGAGAAAGCTGACAGAGGTCGTTAGCCTCGCGTTCGCAGAGCAGATCCCATTCCACGTCGCAACACCACGAGTCCGACGCACACACGTCGGTGCAACAGTACGGGTCACTACAGCCAACGCCGTCATGCGCGAGAAGACAGTCTCCCACTTGATTTAGGCAGATCATATTGGGGCACGTCTGACCCTGTTCACCGCAATATTGCCCCTGGTGATAGATGCGCGGACGATCGAGCGGCTCTACTGCGTCGCACTCGTTTTGCGTCAGGTTTTCGCAGGTGTTGTCCGGCTCACAGCAGGCCGCCTGTCCACACGGATGCGGAAAAGGTTCATCCGCGCAGCTCAGCCCCTCGACCCACGAAGGTTGAAATGAAGGATGCGCAAAAGTGACCCCGCAGTTGATCTCCGGCACATCGCGGCAGACGGCCTCCCCGGCTGGATCGCGTATGAACATATCGCAACAAGCCCCGACGGGCGGAGAGCCCTCGCAGGTAATCACGATGTGGTATCCGCCATGGATGTTGCCCGGCCGGACCTTCGAGTTCCACGTGCCGCCATTGGGACCGCCATCAAAGACGAAGTAGGTGGCGTCGGTGGAACCGATGGAGGCATCCTGACGGGTTAACACCCACTTGGCGTTCACGTTGTTGGGCATCAGCACGGCGAACAGGTTCTCGTTCGGCAGCGGTATCGGAGGATCAAAGTTTTTTCGGAAGACAAAGAGCCCGTCGCCCGGCCCTGATCCGAACGCCGTTCGCGTGCCCGGAATGGCGCTCACACCAAACGCTGGAATGCTATTACAGTTGCCGATGGGTCCGCTGGCCGACGAACGACGAAGCTCGAGGTCGTATCGACCCAATCCGCGAACGGCAACCTCCAACTGAGACATGTTGCACGTTCTGTTGAGTGTGATGTCATCGGCGATGCATATATTTGATCCTTCATTAACGCCCGAGTTGTCGGCTCGAGTGTTCTGATAGGTCAAGAATGTGTCCGTGCAGGTAGCATCGCCGTAGACAGAGGCATTGAAGCTGGAATAAGGCCGGGTTGGGAAGCCACCCACACTGGAATTGCAGGCAAAAGAGACCGTATCTATCACGTCGCTGGAGAAGCCCTTCAGCGCCGGTGCGCCAATGATGACACCGGCACCGGCACGGCTCATCGTAGTGGCCAGCCACACCCTGGACGGCAGTGCGACGGGGATGCTCGGTACGAAGTTGATCTCGGTTTGGGTATCGGCGTCGGGAAGAAAAAGGCAGGGTGCCCCCGAGGGCATGGCGGCTCCCGGTTCCGTAGACGCACAACCGGGCGTGCCGTCAATCACCGCGCCGCCGGCGCTGGGGCATTCATCGTACAACGCAAAATCCACGCGCAGCGGGCCGCAGGTCATGCCCGCGCCGCCGCACGCATCAGGATTGGCCTTGCCGATGATCTGAAACCGGTACCGCGTGAGTGGGCAGCCGGTCTTGACGGAAAACGTGATGTCATCGGCCACGCGATAATCGGCCGGAAATTCAGTCGCGAACGAACCGAGCGGGTTATCGTAGATCAGCTTCTCCGCCGCGGCTGCGATACCGTTTGAGGCGGCACCTCCTCCCGAGACGACATAGATCTCTTGCGGCTCGACGGGGTAGACCTTGAATGGATCGGTGATGGGTTCAGTTTCCGCGGAACCCGCCTCTATCGAATCCGTCACGACGAGTTTGTCACCGCCCACTTGGGTTGGTAGTGGGGTTTGCGCCTGAACCAACTGCGTAGCCGTACACTGCCAAATGAATGCTACGGCGAGTGTCTGCCAACCGAGTGACCAAGTTGATATGGCGTTCTTGTGACGGATCATTTTTGTGCTCCCATGAAGTAAGCCGTGTCAAGGCCGTAACTCGTTGTGGTCGTGAGACTTGACCAACCTCCCATTCGCGCTGGCGCTAAACGCCGCACACTAAGCTGGTCCTGTCAAGCGGAGACGCCCATTCTCCTTTTCGGGCCT
>JAJRSP010000265.1 GCA_024278775.1 Planctomycetota bacterium | reverse complement strand
GGTACCGCTCGGTGCCTGTTGCGACAGCAGCACCGGCGTCTGTACCGACAGCGTCGATCCGGCGAATTGCCTGTCACCCCTGCGGTTCGCAGCGAACACTTCGTGCGCCAACCTGGTTCCGCCATGCGCGGCCCCTGCTGGTGCGTGCTGCTTGGGCAGGGAGTGCGCGTTGGCTCCGAGTGACACGGAGTGCCAGGGAATGGGCGGCACATGGTATCCCGGCGAAGACTGCCTGAGCTTCCGATGTCCGGAGGCCTGCTGCGCCCCCGCCACCGCCGGATGTACGGACGTTGCGTGGGATTTCTGCACCGAGACGGGCGGCGTCCCGCAAGGCCCGGGCACGGCTTGCAGCTCCGTAACCTGTCCGCTGCCGTGTGATCTTATTTGCCCGGCAGGGGGCACGCCGGAGAACGAGTCCGATTGCGGTATTCCCAACGACACCGTAAACGGCGGATGCAACTCGATCCCACCCGTGTTCTCGAGCATCGCCTGCGGTGACACAGTCTGCGGCACGGTCGCCTTCGATGCCACGTTCGGTTCGCGCGACACCGACTGGTACGAGATCACCGTTACCCAGCCCACGAGTTTCACATGGACCGTCAACGCGGAGTTTGCCACCACCATCGGAGTTGTGGGAACCGCCCCCTATGGCGTGGGTGACTGCAGCGCGAGCACCGGTAGCCTTGAGCCGTTCGCGTTTGGCAGCGTATGCGGCAGTTCGAGCGTCACGGTCTGCGTGGCACCGGGCACTTATTGGTTCTTCATTGCCCCTGATTTCACCGAGGATATCCAGTGCATTCAGCAGCGTAAGTACGTTGCGAAGCTGACCTGCGGTACCTGTGTCACGGGCGCATGCTGCCGCGGCTCGGGCGTGTGCGACCTGGTCGGAGGCACGACCTGCACCGATCTGAGTGGCGTCTACGCCGGGGACGGGACCGTGTGCGAGCCGAACTGCTGCCCGCAAACTCCCCAAGGCGCGGATGACTGTGCCACTGCCGTTCCACATGCCGTTCCCGTCGATGGCACGCCGGTGACCATCTCCGGCGACAACGCCAGTGCCACCGCAGGAGGTGCCTGCGACACGGAACTCGGCTCAATCCCGATCTGGTGGGAGGCGTTCAGCATCGACGCCTGCGCGGATGTCCTGATCGACTACTGCTGCACCGAACCCCAAGCGACTCCGTCGTTTAGTGTGCTCAACGGCGCGTGCCCGAACTGCACCCTGATTAACTCGGCGGTCTCCATCGGGTCGCGGGGATGCGCCGGCGACAACTTGGAAGTGCTGTGGGAGGGCTTGCCTGCTGGGAGCTACACCTACCCGATCTACTCACTCGCCAGCGGGAGCGTACACGGCCCGTATCAGTTACATATTACCGCGCACCCCTGCACCAGCGGGGCCTGCTGTCTGGACGGCACATGCATCGGCACCATGAGTCGGCTGCAATGCACGGAACTAGGCGGCACCTGGTTTGACGGCGAGGATTGCGCCGCCGGGTACGTCTGCCCCGGCGCACCCGGTGCCTGTTGCGACGGCGGCACTGGCATCTGTACCGACGGCGTCGCTCCGGCGAGTTGCCCGTCGCCCCTGCTTTTTACGGCCGGCACGGCGTGTTCCGATCTAAATCCGCCGTGCCTACCGCCTCCGACAGGTGCCTGCTGCGTTGCCAACGCCTGCACGGGTACCAAGCCCGAGACGGACTGCTCGGCTGAGTCCGGCGTGTGGTTCGACGGGAAGGACTGCGCGAGCTTCACATGCCCGCTGTCGCCGACCTGCCCGAACAACACGTTGTACGGTCAAGTGCCCCATCTCCCTTCCGACGCTTGGAGCCTCGGAGTCTCCGATACCGACTGGACCAACGGTCCGAACACCGGCGCGTTGCGATATGAGAGCTTCCCCGCGCTCACCGAACCAATCTGTGATGTACACTGGTGGGGGGTTAATTACAATTCAGCCATCAGCGCATGCGTTGAAAACCCCATGACGTTTACTATCAAGTTCTACGACAACGCCGCCGCCGCATCGGTGCCCGGCACGGAGGTTTGCACCTATACGGTTTCGACGATAGGCACGCCAACCGGCTGGACGTATATTAACTCCAACGATTTGAACGAGTACCATGTGGACTTGCCCACCTGTTGTCCGCTCTCCACCGGTTGGGTTTCGATCCAAGCCACCGGCGGTCCGGACTGTTTGTTCTGGTGGTTGAGTTCCCCCGACGGTGACGGCAAGTCGTGTCTCCAAGACGGCGCGGCACCGGATTGCAGCGGCACTACCTGGGATACATCATACGACCTGAGCGTCTGTTTGACCGGTGCCCCAACTCCGCCCGAAGCATGCTGTAACCCCGTTATCACGTGTGCAGACCTCTCGGCACGATTCTGCACGGATTCGTGCCCGTGCAAGCCGGATATGAATTGCGATGGTGCCCTGGATACCTTCGATATCGACCCCTTCATGGTGGCGATGACAGATCCGGCCGGCTATGCGGCCACCTATCCCAACTGCAACATCCGCCAGGGTGATCTCGACTGTGACGGCGACATCGACGTTTTAGATCTCCAGGTTTTTAATTGCCTGGTGCCTGGGACCGAACCGTCAACTTGCATCGACCTTGATCCGCTAAGCTGCGACGCGTTGGGAGGAATGGCAAAGGGACCGGGGACAACCTGCACCAATTCCGTTTGTCCACCGGTTGAGACCGATGTATTCGAGTCTTCGATCGGGGCGGTGGAAATATCCGGCCCGTTCGGTACCGAGAAGATCGCCGTCTACGGTCCGGCGGCAGTACAAGTCTATTTCGAAGGGGCCGTGGAGGGCAGCGCGCAAGACGACGACGGAAACGGCTTAGACGAAGTCATTACGGAGATGACGCAGCTTGAGCTGTCGGGAACCAGTTCGTTCCTAGGCCCGGTGAAGATCGGTCTGCATCCGACGACACGCTCGATGGGCGAGATCAAAGAGACGGTGAACAACACCCCGGGGACGCTGGACGTCCCGCCGTTTACAGCCACGGGTACGGCGGATAGTTTCTTCGACGTGTTCCTCCAGGTGGACCTGCCGGACTTGGGCATCCAGTTGTTTACCCAAGATCCAAAACGACTGTCGGCCACGATTGAGCAGAAGCCGCCTGGGCCGGGGGCGTTGTACAAGAATGGAAACCAGATTCAGTTGTACGACGGGCAGGGGAACGCGACCTCGTACTTCCTGGGGGCGTGTCGCCACCGTCCGAACCCTCCGATCGAGGTCGACTACTTCCCGTTTTCCATCGGTACTGTGGAATTGACTGGTTCGTTTGGTGACGATGTGATCGCAGTACATGGCCCTGCCACGGCCCATGTCTTTTTTGAGGGGGCCAATGAGGGCAGAGCGGTTGATGATAACGGAAACGGGCTTGAGGAAGTCATCACGGAAATGGTGCAACTGGAACTGACGGGTAGCAGCCCGTCGCTGGGGCCGGTGAAGATCAGCCTGCATCCGACGATACGCTCGATGGGAGAGATCGAAGAGACGGTGAACCACACCGCTGGCACGCTGGACGTGCCGCCGTTCACGGCAACGGGTACGGCGCAAAGTTTCTTCGATCTGTTTTTCCAGGTGGACCTGTTGGATCAGGGGATTCAGTTGTTTGCGCGCATTCCGACTCGCATGTCGGCTACGATTGACCACAAGCCACCCAGTCCGGGAACCGCGCATCACAACGCCAATCGGATCGAATTGTTCGACGAGAACGGTATTCCTACGGGCGCGTTCCTCTCTCTGACGCGACACGTGCTCCGTCCGGTTTGTACGCTTGGGGACGTTAACGACGACGGGCTTTGGAATCTCCAAGACTATGCCGCCTTGGTGGCCTGTTTGACCGGGCCGATGGTCGGACCTCTAAACGCTGATTGCGCCCGGTGCTTTGACTACGATAACGACCTGGATATCGATGTGTGGGACTTTGGCAGGTTCCAAGAACGGTTTACGGGTACGACGGGTCCGTAGAAGCCCACCGCAGGAAGGCGTATTGATCCGAATGCGCCGATGCACGCGGTTATTTGAAAACGGTTCTCCCGCGCGCTCGGAAATGCCGGCGGTGTCGTTCGCCCGGAGACGAGCAGGGTTCCGAGGGAATCGGCATCCAAACCGGATACCAAAACAGGCACTAACGCACGTTGAAGTACTTGGCCTGGTCGTGATGAACAATGATGGCGGTGGTGGTCTGCTCGGGGTCTAGTTGGAACTCTTCCGTCAACTCGACGCCGATGCGCTCCGGGCGCAGCAATGGCCATATCTTGAGCTGGTCCTCCAGCCGGGGACAGGCCGGGTATCCAAAGCTATAGCGAGACCCCTGATAGCGTTGCTTGAAGATCTCCTGCCGTTCGCGGGCATCGCTCCCGGCGATCCCCCACTCGACACGGATTTGTTTGTGCATGTATTCGGCCAGCGCCTCGGCCATCTCGACGCCCAGCCCGTGCAGGTGAAGGTAGTCCTTGTAACGATCGGCCTCGAACCACTGCCGTGCCACCTCACTGACACGCCGACCCATCGTCACGATCATAAACGCCGCCACGTCGAACACGCCGCTTGACTCCGACTTGAAGAAATCACTCAGGCACCAGTATGGGGGCTTGCCCATGCGCGGGAACTCAAACGTCTTGAGTTTGCGGTCGCGGTTCTCGGGGTCGTAGACCGTAAGCCGATCCCCATCCGACTGCACGGGCCAGAATCCGTAGATCGCCTGGGGTTGTAGGATGTTCTCCCGCTCACACTGGTGCAGAAGATCACGCAGAATCGGGCGGACCTCGTCGTTGACGTAGCGCTTGAAGTCCTCTGGCGAGCGACGGTTTTTTCGATACTGCCATTGGACTTGGAACAACATGTTTTCGTTGATGTAGGCCGCCACCGCACGCGGCTCCAGATGTTCCACGACGCGAGCCCCCCAAAACGGCGGCTCGGGCACCGGCCGATCCACGGCGATGTTCGATCGCGGCGGTGTGAAGCCGTGCCTCGCGGACGCCTCATCATGTACCGTCTGGGGTACGGGGATATCGTGCGGCTCCGGTTCGCGTATCGAAGCGGTCACCGGTGTGGTCACCGCCTTCTGCGATGCCGCTTTGGCGGCCGGTTCCGGGCGAGACGCACCGGCGGCTACCGCATCCATCAGGCGCAGCCCCTCGAACGCATCCTTGGCGTAGTACAACGATCCCCGATACTCCGGGCGCAAGTCCTGCTCGACATATTTCCGCGTCAGTGCGGCACCACCCAAGATCACCGGGACGGTAATGCCACGCTCGTTGAGCACGGGAAGATTCTCCCGCATGACGACGGTGGACTTCACAAGCAGGCCGGACATGCCGATCGCATCCGCCTTGTGTTCGAGACAGGCCTCGATAATCGCATTGATGGGTTGTTTGATACCCAGATTGTGAACGGTGTAGCCGTTGTTGCTCAAGATGATATCGACGAGGTTCTTTCCGATATCGTGGACGTCGCCACGCACCGTAGCCAGCACAAGCGTGCCCTTGCCCCCGCCGCTCGTCTTATCCATGTGCGGCTCGAGGTATCGAACCGACGTCTTCATCGTCTCCGCCGACTGCAAGACAAACGGCAACTGCATCTGCCCCGCGCCGAACAGATCGCCCACGGTCTTCATCCCATCGAGCAAAATATCGTTAACGACATCGAGCGGTCGGTAGGTCAGCATCGCCTCGTCCAGGTCGCCCTCCAAGCCCACCCGGTCGCCGTCAATCACCCTGTGCTTGAGCCGATCTTCTATATTTTCCGGTCGTTTCTTCTCGACGGTTTCCGTGCCGCTGGCGTGCTCAAATGCTTTCAACAGCTCGTGCAGCGGATCGTAGCCATCACGGCGACGATCGAACACGAGGTCTTCCGCCAGTCGGCGGTGCTGTTCCTCGATCTTGAACAAGGGTACGATCCCGGCGGCGTGGAGGATGGCCGCATCGAGCCCGCATTGCCGGGCATAGTGCAAAAAGACGCTGTTGAGGACGCGGCGGGCGGGCGGTTTGATTCCGAAGCTGATGTTGCTCACGCCGAGCAGCGTATGCACACCGGGGCATGCTTTTTTGATCCGCCGGAGTCCCTCCAGGGTTTCAGAGCCTAAGAGCCGATCGTCTTCGTTGCCGGTGCAGATGGTGAACGTAAGCGGGTCGAAAATCAGATCGCTCGGCCGGATACCGTGCCGCTTCGTGACCAGTTCATAGATGCGCGTGGCGATGGCCACCTTACGTGCGCATGTCTTGGCCATGCCTTCTTCGTCGATGGTCAGAGCGATCAACGCCGCCCCATGTCGCTTCGCCAACCGGCACACCTGGTCCAGGCGCTCTTCGCCGTCTTCGAGATTGATCGAGTTGATCACGCACTTTCCGCCGGCCAGCTTCAACGCTGATTCCAGAACGCCTACTTCCGTGCTGTCGATCACCAGGGGCGCGGTCACATCGGTCACAAACCGCTTGAGAAGCCCTGTCATGTCTTTCGTTTCATCACGACCCACATAGGCCGCACACACATCGAGCAGGTGACTGCCCTGGCCGACCTGTTCGCGTGCCATGCCGACCATGCCGTCGATGTCACCGGCGGCGAGCAGCTCGCGGAACTTTTTCGATCCGTTGGCGTTCGTCCGCTCGCCGATCGCGAGCACGGCGTTGTCTTGTTTCAGCGGGACGGATTGATAAATGCTACTGACGGAAGGTTCGATATTCGGCGAACGCGTTTTGGGTCGGCGATCACCCACGGCGTCGACGACGGCCGCGAGGTGTTCGGGAGTAGTCCCGCAGCAGCCGCCGACGATATTCACACCATCCACTTCGATAAACTCGACAAGCCATTTGGCTAGCTCGGCCGGCGTCAGCGCGTAGTAGGATTGACCGTCGACGAGTTGCGGCAACCCCGCGTTGGGCTGAACGATGAGGGCTCGGTCGCAGGCACCGCTCAAGAACCGCACGTGCTCGCTCATTTCCTGCGGACCGGTCGCACAGTTAAGCCCGATCGCTGCGATCTCGCTGTAGGGAAGCAGCGCCGTCACGGCCGCCGCCGTCTCCGTCCCCACGAGCATCGTCCCGGTCGTTTCGACGGTGATGGTGCAAAAAATCGGCACGCGGCGTTTTTTTTCCTCCATGGCATCGATCGCAGCGACGATGGCCGATTTGGTTTGTAGCACGTCCTGACAAGTTTCGATCAAGATCGCATCAACGCCGCCGTCGATCAGACCGCGCATCTGCTCCGTGTAGCTGTCAAGCAGCACATCCCACGTCGTCTGACCAAGCGACGGAAGGCGCGTGCCGGGACCGACCGAACCGATCACATACCGCCCGCGCCCCGGCTTTTGGAATGGGTCACAAACCTCGGCGGCGATCTCGGCCGCTTGTTTGTTGATGGCGTATGTCTTTTCCGCGATGCCGAACTCGGAAAACACCAGCTTGTTGGCACCAAATGTGTTTGTCAGGACCGAATCGCAGCCCACGGCCAAAAACGAATGGTGGATATCACGCACGACATCCGGACGCGACTCCGTCAGGATATCCGTACAATTCTCGAGCCCCTGATAATCGGACATCGGAAGGTCGTGAGCGATCACACTCGTACCCATCGCCCCGTCCCACACGAGCACCCGCTCTTTGAGGGCTTCCAGAATGTTTGACTTGCTCATCGTTCGCCGTCCATTTTACCCATAGGAGCTTCTCATGCGCGCCAACCTCAGAACCACCGGATCGGCCGTAGGATTCATCGGCCAGTACCGCCACCTGGCATGTGGTGTTCACCAGCACCGTCGCAACATCGCCCGTGCGTCCGCATCCTCGCAGACACACCACCACACGGCAACAGTACGCTACACAACCTCTCCGAAACGCGCGCGGCATCAACCTACTGTCGGCCATACTTTCGAAAGAATCTTCTCGATTGGCGTTCACCAGTGACCGATAACTACAGCGGTGTGTCCCCCCAGGGCGGGGCACAGAAGGTGATACCAGAGAGGCCACCCAGCATGAGCAGACAGCCCACCCGATTTCTCGGCGCGGCCAACGCCGACACGGTCATGCAGCCGCGTACCGTGGGCAAGACACTTTGGATCGTGGCGGTCGTGGCGTTGGTCACGAACGCCATCTGGCTGGCCGCGTCACAGCTATGGATTTACCCGGATTCGCTCGACTACATCGTACTCGGAAGTGGCATCGCGGATCGATTCGACTTTGCCAGCGAGTTGTACCTGATTCGCCCGCCCGGCTACCCGCTGCTACTCGCGGGTATTTTTCGACTGTTCGGCACGTCCAGCCCCATCGTCGTGATGATCGTTCAACATGCAATGGTTATCGCAACCGTGGTGTTGACCTCGGCCATAGCCTGGCGGTTGACCAGCAGCCGCACGATCACCCTCGTCACCGGAATCCTCGGGGCATGCAGCCTCCAGGCACTCAGCTACGCCAACCTGGTTTTGACCGAAACGCCCTTCGCGCTGACACTCGTCGCGTCAATCTACTTCTTGATTCGCTATATGCAGGATGGGCGCTGGCAATCGCTGGCGTGGGCGTCTTTGTTGGCCGGTGTTAGTTATTCGTTTCGCCCCATCGGGCTACATCTGCTGGGCATCTGCGCGCTGGCCGCTGCACTACGAACGTGGCGGGACGTCCAAGATCGAAAAGATCACGGCTTGCCGACCGCGGCGCGATATTGGCTCGGTCGTCTCACGCTGGTTGGTGCTGCCGCGATCGTGCCGGCTCTCGCCGTGACTGTGCCGTGGTCTGTCAAGGATGCGATTCTCCACGGCAGTATTGAGAGTGTCAGCTGCCTGGACTATGTATTGTACATCCGCGCGGTCACGTTTGACGACATGGACTCGAAAACCAGCGAAGCCATGATCGACATCCACAAGGTAGTGAACGAGGCGATCGCCGCCGGGCACCTTCGACCGGACGCCGATTATCGCGACCGGGCCACGGTGATTAAGGCCTACGAAACGGTGCGCGGGGCTTCGTATGCGAGTTCGATCCGGGTTCTGGGCCGTGCCGCGACCGACATCATGCTCGAAAACCCGCTTTCGATCGCCATCGGCACGGTGAAATACGCCTACTGGATGTTGCTATCTCCCGATCCGGTGTATCGCTTCCAACCCGATACCGCGCCGGGGATCAACGGCCAAAAAGACGTCTCCGCCACGTTGTTTGATGTGGGCACCTACTCGCGGGGTTTTGGCTCGTGGGAACATGTGCTCAAGCATTACCGTCATTACCTGCCGCTAGCGACCGAATCAAAGCCGGCCACCCCCATCGTCAGAGCGGTCGCCGCGCGGTATCACGACTATGTCGATAAGGGCGCTCCGGTATTCGGCCTGTTCGATTCACGATATGAGCAGTGGATGATGTTTGTCGGATTGGCCGGTGTGATGACCATGCTCACGTCACGGCGATCCGAATGGCTGATCGTCGCGGCGGTGATCGCATCGCACGTGGGGGTATCCTCTTTTCTCAGCGGACCGCAAACTCGTTACGTCCAGCCGATTCGACCGCTGCTGCTGATGTATGCGGCGTTTGGGCTATGCCTGCTCGTCTCACTGGGTCGAGCGGCTTGGTCCGCGGGCGTGTCCCGCAAAAACACCATTGATGAACTCGCGCCGGCCGAAGCGGCGGGTTCGTAGGTGTTTTCGTTCGCCGTGTTGTGTTCCCGGTAGTGAAGTCGGAATCGTCAACGCAATAACGCCCCAAAGCACGGAGGCGACCACGGAGTACAGGATGCAGAGAAACACTTTGGCTCATCTCGCCCATCGGATGCTGCCACCGAATCTCCTACGATTCGTTCGAACGACCGTCTATGCGCGAAGCCTGCATACGGCCTGCGTGCTGCATACCAAGAAGCAGTACCGAACGAGCATCAGGCTACCCGGCTATTCGGGAGACTTCAGGTTGCGTACCGGTACGAGCGATGCGATGTTCCTCGGTATGTTGGCCAACGGCTACGACTTGCCCGAGTACCGAATCCCGAAGGACTGTCACACGCGTACGATACTCGACCTCGGTGCGAACATCGGGTTCGCGTCGCTCCAGTTTGCCCGGTCCTTCCCGAACGCTGAGATTTTAGCTTTCGAGCCACTGCCCGCCAATTTCGAGTTGCTACGACACAACGTAGCCCAGGTCGGCCAGATCACGCCGATTCCCTACGGGCTTGGCCCGCGTACGGAAACGAAAAGGTATTATCACTCGGTCCAGAAAACGAACAACACCGGCGGGTTTTACAATGATGGCAGTTTGTCGTGGAACGAGCACGGTGCGCATTCCGGGTTCGAACCGCTCCCGGTGCTGGCTGTGCCGGAGGCTTTCGAACGGTTCGGGATCACCCGTGCGGATGTCATCAAGATCGACACCGAGGGCGCGGAGTACGACATCCTCGCGAGCATACCGCCGAAGATTCTTGACTCGGTGTCCGTGATCGTGGGTGAGTTTCATGGCACCCACAACGATCGCCTACACCGTTTCCTGCAAGAACGATTCGATGTCACTTGGACGGAAACACACAAACGATCCCCGGATCCCAACGGCGGTATCGGAGTGTTCCAAGCAGTCCGAAAAACCGCACCGCTCCCGCATGTCGCGAGCAACAACGTCATCCCCATACCCCGCAATGAAGCCATCCGCAATCTAGCGCCGGCCTTAGCGATCGGTTCGTAGGGGCTTCGTCCCATTGCAGATTCGAGGGACAGTTCGACCGAGCCGACGGAGAGAGGGAATGTGCAAAGAAGGCGGGACTCGAACAAGCTGTCACGCCGCCATCTGGCCTACTTCGTCATCGTGGGTTGTGCAGGCTGAAGCCTGCGTTACGAGGGCATCTGCGCGTGTAGTGCAAACTACCGCAGCCAGCCGGTTCGATGACGGGGAGCGCCATTGAGCCGAACGGTAGGGATTGCGGAGGCATCGTCGCAGGCGCGGCGGACACGCTCCTGGCCGACACCGGGTTGGTGACCGCGCTTGTTTCTCTATTGAACTTCCGAAGGACTCGACGGTACCAGAACCCCACGAGCCCCACTTTCCAGCATAGCCAGGCGATGCGACCGGGAACACGTGTGAAGTCCATAAACCGAAGATGCGAGAACCCCCGCTTGCACAGATACAGCACGTGGAGAAGCAAGAAGATCCTCGGATACAGCTTCTGCTCCTCAGAAACACCACGCACCCCCCGCAACAAACGGTCAAACACAAACCGTGGCGGTTTCACCAGTGTCAGCAGCACCATGAGGCTGTTGGCGTAGGTGGGCAGCGGCAACTGGTTCATTTCTTCGTTGGTCATCAGTGGGCGAAACTCGTTTCAAGTCACGTCACCGTCATGATGAAACCAGAAGTTTCGCGTGTGGGTATAGTCACGTTCGTTTCGAAACGCCTCGAAGAACTCCTCAAAAGCGAACTCGCCCTCGCCGGTACAGACCGCGTCGGCGTGCTGAATGGCATCCTCGGGGACGATAATCGGATGGATACCGCCCCACATAATATAAGCCTTTGGATTGACCCGACGAACGGCCGCGATCAGCGTTTTGGTTTGTGCCGCGACGTGCGTCATGGAGCTGAACGCCACGATATCGGCATCCGCGATACCCGTGGCCATCGCATCCACATCTCTTGTCGAGTCAAGATCACCGGCATAACGCGGGCGTAGCACGTTCTTCAGCGAAAAGAAATTGCTCAGCGGCACGTAGAAGACCTTCGTATCCGGATTCAACTGGCGGACATACGACGACACCTTTCACACGCCAAGAGAAATCAGAGAATCTTCCACGCTCACTATGTTGATTCGCATCGCACGCCCTTTGCCAGACCCGGCCAATATGACCGGGCATGACGGATTATTGGAACCTCATCAGGCCGTCTTGAACTCGGCCCGGTTCGGGCGTATGGCCAGTGGGCACGCTTTGCGTTCGCGTCGGATTCGGCTGAACTCCCAACGTGCTTTGACGATCTCCCAGAGGATGCGCAGCATGACACGCACGGGCACATTCGCCAGGAAGGATGTGCCGGCCACACGGCGGTGAAACGGCGTAATGACTTCGTCAATCGACCGTCCGTGGGCGTGGGCGAAGACGGTAATGAAACATTGGGCGTACGCATAGGTGCCGTGAAACGCCAGCACCTCACGGAGCACGTCCGGCGTGGTCAACACGAACCCCGATTTGTTATCGCGAAGCCTCATTCCAAAAACCAAGTTGAGCAGACAGTTGAGCGCCTTGGAAAACGCCAGACGGGAGAACTCGTTTCCCTCCGGACGTCGAACGCCTTGAACCATGTCCGCGTTACGCTCGCAATAACAACGGTATAACGCCCCGATTGACTCCGGTGGGTTTTGCAGGTCGGCATCGATCAGGCACACGAGCCGGCCGCGCGCCGCGGACAAGCCAGTGCGCCAACCGGCCACGATACCGCGGTTGTGGGTGTGCCGAAACCCGCGTACGCGATCATCGTATCGCTCATGACTCTCTATCAACTGCCAGGTATCGTCGACGCTATCATCATCCACCAGAACCAATTCGCCCGGAAGACCAAGCCTGTCAAACACGCTGAGCACGCGGTCACAGAGCGCATCCACGTTGCCAGACTCGTTGAAACACGGCGCAACCACCGTCAGGGCAACCCGATGATCGTCGGTAGGCGAGAGCGGTTTTGACACTAATACGCACTCCCGACGCCGGCGATGGGTGCCGTGGGGATGATGGGAGCCGTAGGCATCACCTCAGTACGGAGGGCGGTCTTCTCGACGACCTTCTCGTCGGCGTACCCGATGAGGCTCTTGATACACTCGGCCGTCATCAGCGCGTTCCAGTGCTTGCGATCGAACGTGTGCCTACCCTGCATCCAGAAGTTCACCGGGGTGGGCAGGCCATCCTTGACACCGCGGTGCAGCACGAGCGAATCAGCCGGCAACAGCCGCGACAATGCCTGATGGACGATCCACTTGCCCACGCCGCCCCGGTATCGAAGCGAATCGTCCAGCGAAAAGGCAAACTCCACGACCCGATGATCGAGAAACGGGCATCGCCCCTCGACGCCGTGGGCCATGGTCATGCGGTCGGCCATCTGGAGCAGCGGCTGCAGGAAGAGACGGGTCTCGATGTAGCAGATATTTTCGAGCGTGCTGCGGCGCTCGCTCCAGTGCTCCGCGAGAAACATTTTTAACATCGCCGCACCGGAAAGCCCGCTGCGAGACGCCATACGGCAGAAACGATCCAGACTACTACCGTGGTATCGCCGAAGCATGGAAGCGTAGTGCCGTTCCTTGGCACTATCACGCGGCACGCCATCGCTCAGCAAAAACTCGTTTCGCGCGTAGCCGCAAAACAACTCGTCCGCCCCTTCCCCGGACAGGACGACCTTGTATCCGGCCTCGCGGACCGCTTGTGCGAGACGGTATAGCGGAAACACGCTGAACGAGCCGGTCGGCATCTCCAGGTGATACGCCATCGCAGCGAGATCGTGAAAGAATTGTGCCTTCGTCGGGCGCACCATGTGGACGTGGAACCCGATTTTGTCGGCCAGATCGCGTACGTAGCACTCCTCGTTGATCGTCTCTCGAAACTCATCGAACTGACAGGTGAACACCTCATCCAACCCGGAGAGCGCCGCGATGAGCGACGAATCCAACCCGCCGGCGAGAAGCATGGTCACGGGCACGTCGGCCCGCATCCGCTGCCGCACCGAATCCTCCAGCAATTCGATCAGACCATCCACAGCTTTGCGTTCGTCGGTGATCTTGTGACCGACCTGGTGCTCGATATCCCAATACGCCCGCGTGGTACAGGTACCGCGGTGCAGATCGTAGATGAGATAGTGACCCGGCCGCAACGCCAGCACGTCGCGAAATAGCGTGTGCTCATTGACGCAGAACTCGAACAGATCAAACACATCCTGCGAGACGAATTCGAGGTCGTCAAAGGCCTTCACCTCCGAGGCGAACTCAAACCGCCGGTCATTATAGCGATAGAAGAGCGGCTTTTGTCCCATGCGGTCGCGGGCACAGAAAAACCGCCGACCATCCCACACCACCATCGCAAACATACCGTTGAAACGCGGCAGGCAATCCACACCCCATTGCAAGTATGCGGCCAGCGCCACCTCGGTATCGGTGCAGGTCTGGAAGAGCCAGCCGTGAGTTTCGAGTTCGCGACGCAGCTCGTGGTGGTTGTAGATTTCGCCATTGAACAGAATGGTCGCGTCGGCGATACGGACCGGCAGCGAGATGTCCTCGCAGTCTACCACATTGAGTCGCGTCTGGCCCAACGCCACGACACCAAAGCCCGGGACCGTCTCCGTAACCAGGCGAGACTGATCGGGGCCGCGGCGGTGGAGCCGGGCCACCGATCGTTCGTTAAAACTCGTGTTGATGCCGCCGAGTATTCCGCACATTCGTTAGAGCTTTCGAGCGCGACAACTGATCCCCGCATCCTGGACGTCGAAGTGTTCCACTTCCCAATCCGCATCGAACCAGCTACGAAACTGATCCGGCGTGAAGCGGTGGCAGAACTCCGGATGGTACCAGTCCACGTTCACGACATTATTCGTGAAGAAGTCGAACTCCTCGTTCCAAAAGCATTTCATCACGTTCCAATGAAAAAACCGCTGAAGATCGACCGGCCCCTTCTTGATCCCCAACAGGGGAATGTCTTCTTCGATGTCGACCGTCACATGCAGATCGGCCAGCGTCTTACCGAGCTTCGTGATCGCCTCACAAACCGTACCCGCCTCGGCAAAGGAGAGGTCGCTGATTCGCTCGCGGATGTAATCGTCCGTAAACTCACGCAGGACGGCCTTCTTCTTGTAGACATAGCAACACACCACACCGCCGCGTTTCAGTTTCTTTTTGAGATTCAGAAACGAGTCGTGCGGGTCGGGCGTGTGGTGGATCACCTGATCACAGTTGATGAAATCAAAGAACCCATCGGGAAACGGCAACCGATTGAGATCGGCCCGGACAAAGCTCACACGCGGATGGTCTACGGTAGACTGCGCAATCTCCAGCGCTGCTTTCGAGGTATCCACCCCATACACCTGCCCGGCCGACAACTCGGCAAAGTTGACGGCGTCTCGGCCCGAGCCGGTTCCGGCGTCGAGCATCACCTCTTTGTCCGCCAGAAACTCGCTCAGCCGACCTTTGCTCTTAAAACCGTATCGCTGAAGGTACCAATCCGTGTAGAAGTCGCAGGTGTGCTCTCGATAGTAGCGGTGCTGCGCCCATTTCTCACTAAAGGAACGAATGGTCTGCGTCGACGGCGCACCGGACGGCGCAAACTGCGGCACGCCACCCTCGATCGGGTAGGTGGTACCGCCTTCACCGGCCAATGTACCTTCGCGTATTTCATCACCGTCGGTGCGGGTCGCGCAGAGCGTCAACGACCGATGTGTGTCGGGGCAGATCAGATTCGTGATCGCAGACTTTCTCATGGCCAATCCTTTGGCTGCGGAAACCACCACGGCATGACGCCGCCGTACCGAACCACCGGCCCCGCGCGAAACAGCCTACGCGCGGTCCGGCGCATGATTTTCGGACGTTGGGGGAGACGGCTTGAGGTAAGAGACGAGGAAAGGCGAAGCTCGCGACCCCGGCATAAAAAAATCCCCCCGCCGAAACGAGGGGACCGGTATCAATGATTCGTGAGGGATTCTCTACACTGGGAAGCGGGGTGTGCCGGGCCGGGTCACGCCTCGATCTTCTCGATCTTGAGCTGCAGGTACTTCTGCCGATGGCCCTTTTTTGTGCGTGAGTCTTTCCGCTTCTTGTACTTGCGGATCACAAGTTTCGGACCTTTGATTTCAGAGATAATGCTCGCCGTCACTTTGGCACCCTCGACCGTGGGTGTGCCGATCTTGGCCTCTTCGTCGCCACCACCGACGACAAGAATTCGATCGAATTCGATCGTTTTTGCATCCTCGGCCAGCTTTCGTAGCTGAATCTCAAAAACCTGCCCCTCTTCCACTCGATACTGATGAGGCCCGTCGGCGATGATAGCGTACACGCTCTTACTCCAAATCGTGAGTTACGCTGGAGGAGCCCGCAGAAAGGCGGCCACACCACCAGCACCAGCACCAACCCGCATGGCGGCCCACGCCGCCCCACAGGTCGAGCCGGGTAGTGTGGCGAATCATAGCCCCCGCGTCAAGACCAGCCACAGAAATCTGCGCACGGAATGCGTCCGTGCCCCTATCGGGTCATCAGGCTCAGGGCACCGCTGGTCAAACGGCCGTCCGAATCGGTCACCACCAGGGTGATCGTGTGGCTACCGGAGCCGTAGGCGTCGCTTGGCCAGCGATAGCTCACGGAGGACGACTTTCCGGACACGCTGGTGCTGAACACTGAATCGCCGTCGACGAGCCACTCGACCAGTGCCAGACCGACGGCAGAGCTGATGCCGGCTTGGATCGTCACGAAGCCCGAAACCGTGGCCCCAGGCTGGGGAGAGCGAAACTCGATAGAGGCCGCCGAGCGGGAATTCGCCTCTCCAAAGCGGACGTTGATGGTCAACGGATCCGAGCGGTTGCCCACCACGTCGGTCGCCACCAAGGCGATCTCATGGGTACCGGCGTCGTACCGGCTCGGATCGATCACCAACCGATAAGGTGATCGGGTATCCACGGCTACGACAACGTCGTCGATGGACAGGGTGACGTCGGCCACGCCGTTTCGATCCGTCGAAGACACAACCACCAACGATCGTCTCGTGATCTGATCGCCACTTTTGATACTATTTGTCGAGAGGGTGGGCGCGGTCGTGTCCCGGCTGGCGGCGGTTTTGGAGGCGGCGTCCACCGCCCCGGCTGCGTCAACCAGTCCGTTTCCGAATGTCGCATCCTTCCCTTCGATACCGAGGTCCACCGCGTGGTCCATGAGCGTTTCAATGATCGATACCGGCCGCAGTTCCGGATTCGATGACCACGCCAACGCCACGATACCCGTGATGATCGGCGCGGCGAAAGAAGTGCCGTCGGCGAGAGCGTAAGCACCACCAATGCGCGTCGATCGAATGGAGGTCCCCGGAGCCACGATGTCCACAAACGGTCCCTTGTCCGAGAAGCTCGCTAGCGACCCGCCCGCGTCCATCGCGCCGACGAAGATCGCCTCCGGATAACCGCGACCCCTGGTGATCCCCCCGCTGTTCCCGGCGCTAATCACCACAAGCTTTCCACGTCGAAATGCCGTTTGGGCGGCCGCACGGACAATGCGGTTCGACCAGAGCGGAGCAAAACTCACGTTGATGACGTCGGCATCGTGATTGACGGCCCACAAGATGCCGGCCGCGATGTCCCGAGAGGAGGCCTGCCCCTCTCGATCCACCACCCGAACCGCAAGGATGGGAGAGTCCCAGGCGATACCGGCCACGCCGGTTCCGTTGTTTGTCATAGCCGCCGCGACACCGGCCACTTGCGTACCGTGACCGACGACATCGCTAAAGTCTGCGTTGTCGTCATAGATATTCCAGCCGTCGATAATCTTACCGGACAGGTCCTCATGATCCCCATACACCCCGGTATCCACTATGGCAATGACGGTATCCTCATCACCGGTGGACACGTCCCAGGCTCCACTCATCCCGATCGTGTGTAGATAATCCTGACGCGAGAAGAGCGTGTCGTTCGGCACGGCCTGCGTGTCGAACAGGTAGTTCTTCTGGATGGTATCGAGCAGTACCTCCTCGTTGAGTGCGGCGGCAGTCGAGACGAGCGCACCCGGCGGCACACGCAGCACGACCAGATCCAACTCATCCAGCGTGCTCACCACTTCCGCACCGGCTTTCGCGTAGGCGGCGGTGAGCGCTTCGGCATCGGCACCGGGGAGGGGCTGCACGAGGAGTTCATCGGCCACGAAGTCTAACGCGGCTATGGCTGGATCGGCATCTTCCATCAACGCAGGGTCGGCCACTTCCGCGATCGAGGGGATGGTCTCCTCATCCGCCGCGTTCACCGACAATTCCTGCGGGTGAACCGGCACGCACCCGTTCGCAAGAACGATTGCACAACAAGTGCAGACCCCGACCCAAGGAACCAACCACCGCCGTCGGAATAGACCGCTCACGGAAATCATGCGACGCCTCCTCATCAACTCAAGTATAGAATAGAATAGAAACAAGGCTGTTCCGTGCGATCTATCGCTCATGCGAAGAACATCGACCCAAAGAGACACCCACGCGAACTGATCCGCCTCAGATGGATCCGACCGATAATCGCTCCACGAGGGACCACAGAACCAGCTGGCACAAGTGCGTCTGGGTGGCTCCGTTGTTTTAACTCGGGAGTCACGATAGGTTCTTGTGTGGCACCCGAAAGTTCCCTTCAAACGGAATCT
>JAJRSP010000264.1 GCA_024278775.1 Planctomycetota bacterium | reverse complement strand
TGGCCCAATAAGGCACAGGAGGCATCTTCTGCCACTCGACATTGGCTACGGAAGAACCGGCCTGCGCCAGAGGGAGGTTACCAGCACGACCGTGAAATGGCCGGTTGGTCGCAGAATGGCCCGCTGGTCAAACAGAACGGCTGGCCAAACAGAATGACTGGCCAAACAGAGTGGTTTAGCCAAGGAGCGTGTTAACCTGATCCTGCGTGATGCGTGAAGATTTCATATCGAGCTTGCGGCTCAGCCAGCTCATGACGACGGGGGCATAAGGAAGCGACCCAGCCTTGAGTTTCTCAACCATGCGGGCATCACGGCAGCGGCGCTCTCCGGCCTTTTGGGCGCGATTCACGAGCTTGGTAGCGGCCGCATCCGTCTGGTTCAGATGCCGTCGAAGTTTACGAGTGATTTTCATATCGCGTCTGTCTCCTGCACACGCCCGACCAGTGGGCGAAGCGGGGCATTCTCAACCCCGCAGAATAAAAAGTCAAGGGCACCAACCCACTTTTTGAGGCCAAAACCCCGGACAAAGACGGCCACTCCTGCCGGAACACCTACGAAGGGTTATCACGACGGGGATCGATAAAACTGCCGAAAATCGTAGCCATCGACTGCTCGCTTTACCCTCACGGCGCGGGGGGGCAACCCGCGTCGGTCGAGCCATGCCTCTCCGCGAACCAGGGCAGAGGCCACCTCCGCGCCGCTGATCGGCTCATGAGCGGGGGCGTAATCGAGAATCCCCTCAAAAACGGCGGTTTGCATCGCCGCACGCCGGGCACCCCACCCGGTAACACCGGCCACGCTATCATTGAAACTGGGTCTCACGTCGAGCACGCCGCAGAGCATATAGGCGAAGCTCCCGTGGTCGAGAACCGTATCCGCCTGCACCCCCCACTGCTCCCTTACGGCACCGCGCCGGCGGAGTTCGGCCCGGCGTTGCGTAATGCCTTCGCCGGCTGCCGCGTCTCCCACGAGCGATAGCACGGCACGAGCCCCCTCGTCGAAAGTGACCACGGCGGTGGCGGCCAGGTAGTGAACGAAGCCGGTTTCACTGAGCGTGTTCGGATCGACCCTGGGGCGGACCGATCTCACCGGTGCCACACAACTGCCACACGCCAGCAAGCAGACCGCCACGGCCGACGGGAGGCCCAGTGCATCCCGCCGCGCCGCGATCTTTTGACCGTACCCATGTCCGTCGCCGCTTAGAACGCTTCGTCGCATCAAAAACTCCAGATCAAGCCGATGAGCAAGAACGTGCGTGAGGTCTGGTCGGAAAACGCACGACCCGGGAAGAACGCACCGAACCTTGCGGTGTAGGCCATATCTGCGCTGACCCGCCAGTTCGCATAGTAGTCCATTTCCCATCCGAGATAACCGGAACGCCTATCGGCCGTCGGATCAGACACGGCCGCTTGACGGTGGTGTTTGTAGTAGAGGTACCAATCGGCACCGATCTCGAAATGCCGAAGGTTGGCATCTTCCGGCCAGGGGTGCAACGATCCGCCGACGCGTCCCATGTGAAGGTTGCCGACACGCGGGGCAAAGCTGAGACCCGTCTCACGAAAGCCGAACCCCACAAAACTCGTATCGCGCCGATTACGCCGCGTCCCGCCGATCGTGTCCACCGGGCTCTGGGTTCGGTCGGAATCACCGCTGCCAAACAGGTACTCCGCCGAAAGACGCGCTTTTCGCGGCCCGCCGAACAAATATTCGATCTCGGCGGCCACCGCCCATGCCTCAATATCACTGCTCGGACGGAAAGCAAGCTGTGCGGCCCGGCGTCCGGTCTCGAACACCAACTCCGTGCGGTAGGCGAGCTTGTCGGCCAGCTCGCCACGTGAGCCGACGCCGAGGTAAAACGAGTTGAACCCAAAGTCGCGACCGAGGGGCAATATCGGCTCTCGATTGTGATCGCGCTGCCAGAGGAGATAGACGAACGGGCGGTGGCGTTCCCACCCGAGATAGCGGGCTTGGCCTCCGATGAACGTTCGCCGCGTTCGTGCCGCCGTCCGTGAGAGGTCCACATCCTGCATGGAACCGACGGTCTTTCCGAGCAACGCCGTGACTTCCAGGTCGTTCTTCAACGCGGTCATGGCCACCCGGTCCAGCACGATGGACAACGAAAGCCCCGTCCCCCACTCCACCAGATCACGACCAGCCTCCACGACGAGATTGCCCTCGAAATCACGATCGTCGTAGGCCTGCGAATACCTGGCCAGATCAAACCGATAGGTGCCGCGTTCCAGGTTCATGCCGTCGGTATCGTTATCATCCCCGTCGAAGGAATCTCCGGTGTTAAAATCAATCAGGCTGATACGACCCCGCGCGTAGAATTCGTGCGCACCGTCCCCCAGCGACACCCGGCCCCAGATGCGCAAATCGCGGCGGCTAAGCGTGCGAGAGCTCTCCACACCATCGTCAAAGAGAAAGAAGTTCAGGTTATACCACCCGCCCAAATCGAACGCGCCGCGCGGTGATGCCCCAAACTGCGACTGGTATTGCTTTCTGACGTCATCTTCGACCGCGCGCTGACGTTGCACGAAAGCGTCCGGCTCACGTTGCTGCCATCGAGTTTGTGCGTGCGCACCGGACACCATGATGGAGAACGTCACCAAGAAAAGAGGGCAGGGCAAGACACACGTTCTACGAAGATGCGTAAACTTCGGGAGACACCACCGGGGCTCGCGGATCATCGTCACGTCTGATTGAAGCGGTGTCATGGATCGATTCGCAACGCACCCGGTTCAGTCGAATCCTTCAGGCCTACAGTGACGGTAGCATGCACTGACTTTGGTGGAAACGCAACAGTCGGGTACGGATCACCAATCATCGAACACGGCAGGCATCACATTGGCATGGAGGGACGGAAGCCGTGACGAAGTGCTTGTGTACCGGTGGATCGATGATGCGACCATATTGTGTGTGCCGCGTCACGTGGAAACCGGACCACTTGAGCGTTGAGTGTCCCGAAACAAGGATCCACCGATGTCGTTCAGCCGGAAGTGGATGCGGCTAACGTGGGTTGCCCGTTTAGCATCATCCGCACCACGTTGCGACCGGCGCACTTGGCCAGATAGAGCTGTTGATCTGCTGCGCCGATAATATCTTCGGGCTTTACCTTGTCGGATAGCTCGGAGTAAACCGCCACACCGATGCTGATCGTCACACGAATCGATTGTCCCTCCCACTGAACGCAAGACGACTCCACGACGCTGCGTAGCCGCTCTGCCAGGTGGGTGACACCGTCGGGCGTGGTATCAGGGGCGATGACAGCGAACTCTTCTCCACCATAACGGGCAACGTGGTCAACGCGACGCACGTTGTTGTCCAGTGCCGCCGCGACCACCTTCAAAACGCGGTCCCCGGCCTGATGACCGTATTCGTCGTTGAATGTTTTGAAGTGATCGACATCAAGCATCAGCAGCGCAAAGGCCTGCCTCGATCGACCGGATCGCTCCATTTCCAGGCCCAATCTCGCGTCGAAAGCGGCACGGTTCCCGATTCCTGTGAGCGAGTCCGTCGTGGCTCGGCGCTGGAGGTCTTCCTGCTGGCGAGACAATGCCTGGTTCTCCAGATGGAGGGCCATGCCGATCTCCGTAATTCGATCACGAACTTGAAGTTCCACATCGCGGGCCGACAGCACGCTTGCGGAAGGCGCATCGAACATGGCGCAGACGTCCCGCGCCTCATCCGAGATCGCCATGAGAACATCCGTACACTCATCCTGGCTGAGGCCATAATGGCGTTCGGCCAGTTTGAGAAAGGGCTCGGGGTCCGGGGTGTGGTTAGAGAGCAAGGGACACACCACCACGGCCGCTTCCTCGGCCAGGGCTATGATCGGTTCCAGCGCAGTGTGATCAGCCGTCAATCCGTCATCACGAAAGGCGGCAATCACCGTGCATAACGATTCCGGTAAACCCCATTTTCTTAGCAACTGCGCACCGATGGTGGCGTAGGTCTCTCCGAAAGCCTCACGTTCAGGCGTGGGTAAATCACGCGGCAAAATCTTCGCCAAAACCATCACACGTTCATAGGCTTCGGGACGCAGAGAGGCGAGAACGAATCGCCCGTACTGACTCAGCAGCCCCACGGTAAACGCCTCCGAGGGAGACCCGATACCAATCCGCTCGGAGAGATGACGTGCCGCTGTGCCGCACGTAGCCGAAAACGCCGCGAAGTGTTTCGAGTCAAACCCGGAACATCGCACACACTTTGAAGTCGATATTACGGCAAACGAAAGTGCCATCATCTTGACACTATTCATCCCGAGCAACGCCACGGCCTGTTGAAGGGAGGTGACTTCTCGGTTGACCCCGGCCATCGGAGAATTAACGAAACGAAGAATCTTCGCGGACATGGCCGGATCGCCGGACACAACCTTGGCCACCTCACATGCGGTGGCATCCACCCGCTGGGTCACTTCCAGCAATTGCGCAACGACACCCGGTGGTGTTGGCAGTTGTCCTACCAAATCCAGTTGATCCACAAACGGCATACTTCGAGACTCCATCCGAACTCCCTCCCCTCTCAATTCCATACTCATACTACACCCACTTCGTGTGGTCTTGACTACTGGCTACTCCGTTGAATCCCCTCACGGGATCAATGAAATCGTCGGATTCCCAAGCGAGCCGTCTTAGAAGATACCCTAAGTATTTGAGCGTCCGAGAACCACTTCGATCGAGGTTCCTTCGAAGATTGTCTGCCCACAACGTAAAGTCAATCTGGTTACGGCAAGGGGGGCAACAGAGGGGTAGCATGCAAGCGCGCAAGACATCATGTGGTCAGAAGGGTCGGAAGACACGACCCAATACGATATGTCACGGCGTGTGAAGCCATTTCGATTGCTAAGTTGGTAGTAGATAACGACCGGTCTGCTGAACTTCATTCGCGAGCCTGCCGATAAGCCCATCGACAGTGGAAGAGAACCACCGGGCTCTCCATTATCGGACGAGGCGTCACCGCAACACAAGCTGCCATCGCCTACAACGTGTTCTTACAAACAGGAGTTCTACGCATGGTTTCTGGAATGTGTCCCAAACGTATTATCTTTGGACCTCTTGTATGTGTGGTCGGGGTCGCAGTGGTAGGTTGCGGCACCGGCATCAGCGGCAAGAGCGCAACAGCCACCAAGATCACCTATGAAAGTCCGGGTGGACTGTCCGGCTTGAATGTTGGGTCAACACAATCGGGTGTGGCTACTATCACATCATTCGACCCTGGTGCGTTCGCTCAGGTGACCACCGCCAATGCAGAGGGCATCAGCCCGGCACAGGCTCCGCCACCACCTCCGCCACCTCCGCCTCCGCCTCCGCCGCCGCCACCTCCTCCACCGCCTCCGCCGCCGGATAGTGGTGGTGCCGCACCACCGCCGCCGCCGGATTCTGGAGGTGGCGCACCGCCTCCGCCTCCAGCAGATGGCAGCGCGCCACCGCCCCCAGCAGATGGCAGCGCACCACCGCCCCCAGCAGATGGCAGCGCACCACCGCCACCGGCCGATGGCACTACACCACCACCGCCGGATGGCTCCGCACCGCCACCACCGGACGGCACTATGCCTCCGCCACCGGATGGTAGCATGCCGCCCCCGCCGGATGGAGGATTCCCTCCACCACCGGACGGTACCATGCCGCCTCCGCCTGATGGCGGATTTCCGCCGCCGCCACCGGGTGCGTTTCCACCTCCGACGGATGGCGAGTTTCTACCACCACCACCGGTCGATTTTATGCCGCCGCCTGATTTTGACCCGACCGGAAGTGCCGGCTTCATCCCGCCCCCTCCGGATGGGTTCCAGGGGGATGGTGGGTTCTTTGCCCCACCGGATGGATTCGATCCCAACGGCGTTCTCTTCGTACCTCCGGGCGGATTCCAGGGAGATGCCGTGTTCATTCCACCGCCGCCACCGGATTTCCAAGGTGATGGATTCTTTTTCCCGCCTGCGGCCGGTGACCCGAGCCAGGGTGGGTTTGAAGCGCCCCCGGACTTCTTTGATGTTTACGACGGCTTCCCCCCCCCGCCGCCGGACTTTGCCGGCGACTGGCAGCCGCCTCCGCCTAATGAGTGGGATGGCGCTAGCGATTGGACACCGCCCCCGCCGGATTTGCTGTATGGAGATGCTGAGTGGTTCCCACCCCCACCGCCTCAAGGTTGGCAGGGCGAATGGTTCCCGCCGCCACCACCGCCGCCGGGGCTAGAGCAGTTCCCGGATGACATGTTCTTTTCCGATAAGTTTCAGGAAGTGTTCACGCCCGAGCTCTTTGCCGACCAGGGGTTTGTCGATGGGCCGCCTCCCTTTGCCGAGTTCCCCTTTGATGCCTACCTGGCTGACCACCCGCTCACCGACATCTTCCCGGATGCGCCACCGAAGTTCGTACCGGGCGCTTTCGGCGACTTCGCTATAGGTGAAACTCCACCACCGCCGGACGGGTTCCTTGAATTCCCGCCACCACCACCCATCGTGGACGGACAGGCTGGTATCGATTTTGCCTTTGACCCAACATTGGACAATTTTAATGGGTTTGTGGATAACCTCAATATCCCCGTACCGCCCAACGGTAACGGACCGGATGCCCCGGCGGGCGTCGCCGAGCTCGGACTCGTGACGTTTAATGCTGTGGCCGATCAGTTGCCCGCGGACTTCCCACTTCCCGAAGAAGCGGTGGCACGCTTCGACAGTTTCGGAGTGAACAGCCCGCTCATCGGTGATGACGGGGAGGTCAATCCTGAATTGGAAAAAGCTTTCGCGGAGCATCCCCCGGTTCCCTCGGGATTCGACGCACTCGATTTCCAGGGCGACCAACCCCAGTTCGACGATATGTTTACCGTGTACGATGCAGATAAGGCAGGGGAGACGACGCATGGTCAGGTCATGACTACGTTCAGCAACACACTCGAGGACGGATCGACCGTCAAATGCAGTGAAACGACACTGCTCGAGGTGGTGCAAGGTGAAGCCACGCCGCTGATAGAAATGGCTCCCGGCGTTTCTCAAACCCAATGGACCGTCAACATCCGTCAGCAGACGAGTGCCAGCTTCTTGATCTCCGATCCGAACAATCCGGGCGCGGAGATGCAAGTCGATCAGTCCAGAGAAGTCATCAGCCAGATGACCTGGACGATGGTGATGAAGGATGTGGATACGGACGGAGATGGCGTACCCGACAAGGTCCAGGTGTCTGGGTCCAACGTCGTGGATATACTCAGCTCAACGACGGATGGCGAGCTACCGGCCGACCTTCCGCCGATGCCGCCGCCGCCTGATCTGTTGCTCGACCTTGGCTTCGAAGGCGTTCTTGATCTCCAAGCGCCCACGGACGCAGCCGCAGGAACGACACCGGCTGCTGACGCGAACGCAGGAACGACTCCGGCGGCTGATGCGAACGCAGGAACGACTCCGTAACAACAATCACTACCCGTTAACTTTCACTGGGGCGGCCGCAGGATCCTCTGCGGTCGCCCGCTTTCGCATGATCGGCCAGCGCCGGTCCAGCGGAATGTCCCATATGCTACGGTCGGCACCGGCCACACGGATCGGTGCAGAATCCGCCGACGCATATCCCTGCCCCTCCACAATCGCCATCCAACGAACAGGACACGCTTCCACACGTCACCGTCGACGGGCAGGTGCAGGAGCCACTGGAGAATGGCACTTGAGCATAGCTCGTCCCAAGAAACGCCTGGACATAAGCAGAGATATCCTTGAAGTCAATGGGGCGTTGCGGGAACACCACGTTCGGTTGTATCTGCGTGACCGCTTTGATCGGGGCTGTGGGCGATCCCAAGAACTTGCCAACGGCCGCGGCGATATCCTTGAAGTCCGGTTGCAGATCAGCCGGGTGGTAGGGAACCACGGCGTCACCAAATTTTCCAGTTGTGACGCTCAGCGGCGTCGACCAACAAGCTTCGTTGGTAACCAATTCAAAACATGAGGCAAACGCCCGCTGAAATTCATACGTCGAATTCGGCGCGATTTCCGCAGCATAGACAGACACGATGCCCTCGCTCGGCCAGGGGTGTGCGTATAGCTCGCACTGCAAAGGAGCGGCCGTAAAGGTTCTGGTGGGGTTGGTGCTGTCTTCGTCGGGTGCCTGGACGGGTGCTCCCACATAGTACAGATTGGGAACGGGGAGTGTGAATCCATCCAAGGTCACGACCCTCATTCGAATCACCTGGTTGGTCGTTCCCGCTACGGCCTGCGCAGGAGCCGAGAATCTGATATAGCGCTGGGTCTTGGCCACCTCTCCGGTCGCCAATAGTGGGCTTGGTGCCACCGGAGCCGTGAACACAAACTCGTACGCCCCCATGTCAACGTCGGCAATCATATCCAAATCGCCATCCACCACGCGTGCATCGCCCGCAAGATCAAACGGGATCGGTTCGAGCACATTCCCGTCGCCGTCGAGATCCGTCGTATCGACCGCCAAATTGGCGTTGCTTCCCACGTCCACCGCGGCAGAACCGTTGTTGGGATGGAGATCACCATAATCGTCATCGCTCGTACCCCAGAGGCCGTCCCCGCCGCGATCGGGAGAACGTACAAAGACCGGACTCAGCGATGTGTTCCCTCCACCATCGGTAATCGCCGCCGGGAGACCTCCGTCCAAATCGCTAAAACTGACAACCACGGATGATGCATTTAGGATGTCGAGTTCATTCGGAGAATCACCCCACAGCACCGTGTTGACCACGGTCGCGTGGCTATTGTTGAAGCTAAACATCGCACCACCACGGGTGGCGTTGTTGCTTGAAAAAGTGCAACTCGTCACGACAGGACTACTCAGCACGTTGGATATGCCGCCGCCGTCGAACTCGGCCACGTTGCCACTGAATTCGCAATTCGTCAGGATGGGGTTGCTGGATTGATTGCGCATTCCCGCCCCATCAAGCTTGGACGTATTGCCTCTGAAACGGCAACTCGTCACGATGGGATGACTGTTGCTGTTGTACATGCCGCCACCCGCACCGCTGGCCCGGTTCCGCAGGAACGTGCATCGGGTCACGGTGGGGCTGCCGGATTCGTTATACATACCTCCACCAAATTTGTCCGGCGAACTGCCTTTCGCACGTCCAGCAGTAATGGTGAAGCCATCAAGTATGGCCGTAGCATCCGTACCACTCCCCGTAACGACATGGAAAGTGTTGTCTGATGAGTCACCCGGGACACCAATGTCACCACTGAGAATCGACTCGTATAGCGTAATATCTCGCGCATCCGGATCAATAGCACCGAAGCCGGCATAACCGCCTCTTACGGCTACTCCACTAATGAGCTGAAACGAGTCAGAACGATCAGGGCCGGGTGTATACGTTCCCGCAGCTACACGAATGCTGGCCACTCCTGTACATGGTCCCGCGCGGACGGCGTCTTGCATGTCGGTGAATGCCGTAGCCCAACTCAAACCGTCACCTCCAGGGGGCGCATCGTCATCGACATACATCACGGTGCCGAACACCTCGCAAGTATCTGGGACGGCATTACCGTTACAGTCGTTACCCACTAACTCACACACGTCGGGGACGCCCGAATTATTGCAATCTGGATCACAACCGATGGTACAGAAGAAGGGTCCCCCAGGAGCCGTGCTGTTGACATCTATTTCGCACTCGTCGGGTAATCCGTTGGCCGTGCAGTCCGCACTGGTACCGGAAGCAATGTCGCACACATCCAACGTGCCGTTGGCATTGCAGTCATTTCCAGCGAGCTCACAATCATCCGGAATCAGGCTGCCGTTGCAGTCATTTCCGGTCAGTTCGCATTCATCCGGTACGTTTGAGGCGTTGCAGTCCGGGCTCGTGCCGCTGGCCAGATCGCAACTATCCAACACACCGTTGGCATTACAATCATTGCCGACAAGCTCGCAAGAGTCCGGGATCGCGTTGGCGTTGCAGTCAACGCTCGTACCATTCGCTAGATCACACTCATCGGGTACGTTGTTGGAGTTGCAATCCGGACTGGTAAGGTTTGCAATATCGATCAAGTCATCTACACCATTACAGTTACAGTCATTCTCGCATGTATCCGGGATGCCATTGGCGTTACAGTCGTTACCGACTAACTCGCAGTCGTCCGGAATGTTGGTGTTGTTGCAGTCGTTTCCAACCAGTTCGCAATCATCGGGTATCCCGTTTGTGTTGCAGTCATTGCCCAGGAGCTGGCATTCATCCGGAATACCATCCAGATTGCAATCGTTGCTCGTTAGATTTGCGATATCGTCGGCATCCGGGACGTCGTTGTTATTGCAATCGGCAAAAGACTCATACGCTCCCATGTCGACGATGGGTGGCGTCCCTACTCCCGTATCAGGCGTGGCGGGATCATCATCAAATCGAAGGCCGCCCCTAAGATCAGTCAAAATACCCATGGGCACAGCGTTGTTGTCACCGGCATCGGCGGCCGGAGAACCACCGCTTAGTCGCAAGTTACCGAAGTCATCATCCCCAGTACCCCACACTCCATCCGTTCCCGGGCTCGCGGCACGCACGAACAATGGATCCACAAAGATGTTGCCGCCACCGTCGTTGGTTCCGACCGGAAGCCCACCGCGGATCACACTAAAACTTACAGCCGGTGTTGAGAAGAAGTTGCTTATTTCGAGATCAATACCCCCCAGGTCAACGTCATTCCATAAAACGCAGTTGGTGATCGTGGGCGTGCTGGATAGGTTGAATATCGCACCACCACCTTGACCGGATGTGTTAGCACTGAACGTGCAGTTCGTTATAGTGGCGGTACTACTCGAAAGATAGATTGCACCACCGCTCCCGCTCGTCGTATTACCAGAGAACGCACAGTTTGTGATCGAGGCACTACTTGATTTCAAATACACACCACCGCCGCCGCCGCCAAAGGAGGTGGCGTTGTTGCCTTCGATCCGCAAATCCACCAGAGTGGGGCTACCATTATCCGCAATCAGCCCACCTCCATTGTTGCGAGGTGACACTCCATTGGCATTTCCGCCTTTGATCGTACAGCCTGTCAGCACGGCTGTCGCATCCGTACCGTTGGCCATCACGACATGATAGCTGTTGTCCGAGGAATCTCCGACTACGCCAATATCGCCACTTAACACCGTTTCATACAGCAGCGTATTCCGAAGGTCGGGGTTGGCTGCACCAAATCCGGCATATCCGCCGGTGACACGAACGCCGGATGAAAGACGGAAAGTGTCGTCTCGTGTCACGCCTGGCGTGTATACCCCGCCGCCGATTCGTATCTCCACCACCGTCGTACAGGGGGCTACAGCCAAAGCGTCCTGCAGGTTGGTAAACGCGGCGTTCCAAGTCGAACCATCTCCTCCCGCCGGCGCGCTATCATCCACATGAACAATGGGGAAAAAGACCTCACAGTCATCAGGAACCAAGTTATTATTACAGTCGTTGGGGCCCAACTCACAATCATCTGGGATATTGTTGATGTTGCAGTCATTCCCGGCGAGTTGACATCCATCCGGTATGCCATCTGCATTGCAGTCGTTACCCACAAGTTCGCAGCTATCGGGGATGCCCGTCCCATTGCAATCCTGACTCGTACCCGCCGTGATGTCGCAAGAGTCCAGTATCCCGTTCGTGTTACAGTCGTTGCCGGCCAATTCGCAGCTATCGGGAATGCCGTTCGCGTTGCAGTCGGCGCTGGTGCCGGCCGTGATGTCGCAGGTATCCGGGATGCCGTTTCCGTTGCAGTCCTGGCTCGTGCCGTTGAGGATGTCGCAGGAGTCGGCCACGCTGTTGGCGTTGCAG
>JAJRSP010000263.1 GCA_024278775.1 Planctomycetota bacterium | reverse complement strand
TGCTTGGGAGACTCAACGGAACGCCGACCAAGCCAAGGTGAACTGGCGATTTACGACAGCCAATGCCCGGATTAAGCTGAAACGCCTATACCCGAATATTTAGGTGTGGCGATACACTAGTAGTGCAAATGTCTAAATCAGTGCAAACCCCGGAGCTACATAAAAGGCAACCAATGCTGCAATCACTGTAGTTATCCCAGAGCCCACCTTGGATCGTACAAGCCGCCTGCGTAATTCCATCCTGGCATGTGCCTGAAGAGGGAATGCAGCACTTTCCACCGACCAGCGCCAAGACGCCCGACTCCGTCGCAAGCAGCGGAATCTGCCCCGCACTCTGGTCGAGAAGGAACGTGTCCGGAGGCGGCAGAAAGTCAATGGGAAACGAGGAGGGGACTTCTATGGCGACGTAGGACGGATCGATCACGAGCGTTCCGCCGTAGCGTTCCATGCCATCATCCGCCACAGAGCCGACGTTGGTGGTGGTTCCGGTGAAGGTGAGATAGGGCGATGCGATAGGACCACTCGGCGTATCGAAAGACCAGTTGTAACGCGTGGCGTCTTGAAAGCCGGGTCTGCAGAGCCCCAGTGAAGTGTTGCATGTGGCACCGGTGCCGAAGGCGTGTTCACACCACTCATCCGAGCAGCAGGGTTTTTGAGCCGGCGCGATCGAACCGGCGGCGTTCGGAATAAACGAGGCCGGGTCGATGGAGACCTGCCACTGACCAAGAAGGGCCGGTGCCCAGTTCTTCAGCCGAATCTCAAACCAACGCCGATCCTGCACCACATCCACGACGACGCCCTCGGGCGGATCCACTTCTACAAGGGAGATCACGGCCGCGCCGCCCTCGGTTGGCGCATCCGTCTGCGCCACCTCGGTCAGGCGAGGGGTAATCGTGCGGCCTCTGTCGGTGTGAACCGATTGGGCGTAGGCATGGCCCCCTATGAGAGCCGATAGAAATAGAAAGGATATCGCAGACACCGCACAACGCTGACTCTTACCTGACACGATGCACCCTCCGTATGAAGATCCACGTTCCAACAAGCGACAGGACACGCCTCAGATGACGAAAGGCCAACCGGCCGACGCGGGCACGTCGTATTCCCTCCCTACCTGGTCTTCATGCCGTGCGCGACGAGTTCTTCGGCCACGGAAGAGGGCTTCGCTAAGGCAATGTCCGTGGTGACGGCGTCGAGTCGTTCCTTGATCTTTTCCATCTCTGCCGCTCCGCGGCTCTTTCCGGTTTTTCCGAGCGCGCCGCCGGCGGCGGCCGCACTCACCGCAGCCGCGAGCAACGCCATGATCTCCTCCGGCGTCAACCCCTTGAGCGCATCCATCGCCTCGCGCGTGAGTCGAAGCTCGGTCTCCAGCTTTTGCCGAAACGCTTTGCCATCTCCCTTAAGCGTTTCCAATGCCCGAACGGTTTCCGCGCTGACGTCGGACAGCTTGGCCACCGTCTCCCGATCAAGCTGCGTGAGCGTATTCTGGAGTATGTCCACATCCTTCTCCACGAGCGCCGCCCGCTGATCGAGGTTTGACGTATCCTCGCGTAACGCAGCGATGTCTTCGTTCGCCTCTTCAGCCGCGTCGTCCACGTTCGCCAAACGGTTTTCGATCTCCGCATATTCCGGAAATGCACCGAGCTTGAGCGCCAGTTGTGCGGTGCGTTCAATCACCTTGGCCGCCAGACTTCGCTCTTGTGCTGTTTCCTCTTGCAATCGCGTGAGTTTCTCATCGAAGGCGGTCTTGAGTTCATCGATTGGTGCAGACACGGCCGGCTCGATGAGTTTGTGCTGTTCGGACAGCGTCTCGGTCTGGTCACTGATGGCTTGAAGTTGCCGCTGCGACATTCTCTTGGCGTTACCCAGCGAAGGATAAACCACTTCCTCCATCATGGTCTCGCAGCCGCCGACAAGAACCAGTGTTGTTACCGCCGCAGTCTGAATCCACGTGTTCCTTCTTCGCATCTTGTGCCTCCTACTGTGGCGAGCGACCCCCGCCCCCTCCACGGACGGCATGCCATAGCATGCCCTACGGGGAGCACCCGTCCTGCGGAGATAACGCGCGGCGTGATCGCGCGGAACGGCTTTTGATAACGATCGGGTGTCGCGGAACGATGAAACACCCGTATAATGGACCAGCCTGATTTACGGCGCGGAGACACCAACAGAGAAAGAGCCCCGGCGCGCTTCGGATGCCGTCGCTACTCGCCGATCACCCAGGAACAGATGTCGCACACAGACGCCACCTCCACGAACAAGCCCGCACGCACGAACAGTGCGCGTCGGCTCGTGCTGGTGTTGCTGATCCTCGCGGGCGTCGGCGTGGGCTTGTGGGTGAGTCGGCCCGCCGCAGCACCCCCGAACCTTCTTATCATCAGTCTCTGCTCGGTGCGGGCGGACCATCTCGGCTGCTACGGCTACCCACGTGAGACGTCCCCTCATCTCGATCGGTTGGCCAAAGAGAGCATCCTTTTCGAGCAGGCGATTACGCAGTGGCCCAAGACCGCCCCGGCTTTTGCCGCGTTGATGACGGGGAAATACGGGCACACGACCGGGGTTACACGGATCACACCGCGACAGTTTCTCGGTGACGATCACGTCACGCTGGCCGAGGTGCTGCGCGATCACGGCTATGCCACGGCTGCGTTCAACTCGACCCCGGCGCTCAACCCGGCGACCAACATCCTTCAGGGGTTTCAACACGTGGCCGACACTTACCGCCACGACACGCCCTTTGAGGATGCGAAGAAGGCAGCTCTGGATTGGATCTTCCAACCGCGTGACAAACCGTTTCTGGCGTGGGTTCACTTCAACAACGCGCACCACCCCTACCTCGCACCCGGTATGCCCGAGGATATGTTTTTCCATGATGAGTATTATCAGCGTGAGCCGCTGTTGCGTGCATTGCCCCATGAGCCGCTCGATTTGCCCGTGCCGCCTGACCACCCGTTTCGGCGGCAGATCCTCCACCCTGATCTTGGCGGCGTTCATCCTTCAGCCGCCCTACGATCAGAGCCGACTGAGCTGGGGTTTTACGTGGCTCGTTATGACGCCGGAATCGCCAGCGCCGATCGGATGATCGGCGCACTGCTGGACCGCGTTCGCAAAGCGGGATTATGGGATCACACCATCGTGGTGGTCGTGGGTGACCACGGCGAATCCATAGGAAAAAGTGACTACTACTTCGGCCACGGTCGGTTTCCTTATGACGATTGCGCCCGGGTCCCGATGATGATCCGGCTTCCCCAGGGCCAAGCCGCACCGCGCTATGCGGGTCCCGTACCGACCTTCGCCTTGATGCCCACCTTGCTGGAACTTGTCGGTATCGCATCGCCTACCGATATGGAAGCCGCGTCACTTGTACCGGTGATCCAAGGTCTGCCGGGTCCGCGTTATGTCTTTACGGAATCGGGCTATCAGATTGACTATACGCTTGCCGTTCGGGATGACACCTGGAAGCTCATCTACATCCCCGATGCGCTGGATCAATCGCTGCAGCGCGGAACGGAGTATGAGCTTTACCAACTGAAACACGATCCCGCTGAGGCGTACAACGTCTACGACGATTCGCCGGCCGAGGCTTCCCGGCTGCGGAATGTGTTGCATGATTGGTCAGACCCCTGGATCGACTACGCCTACGGCAAGCGACCGCAGAAAGCGCCCGTGGTTGATGATGACACGATTCGGAAACTCAAAGCGCTCGGCTACATTGACTAGAGCAAACGCTGCTACCGTACCGTAGTTATCTTCTCGGCACCGCGTTTCGCAAGCTCTACGACTACCTGAGCCCCGCGCGGTTTCGAGAATTCGTGCGTGGTTCGGCGTTCACGACCCGGCGCGTCAGGACGCAAGTAAGGGCCACGTCATACGACGGCACGCTATGCCGGCACGACGCGAAGCACTTCGATGTCGGGATAGGTGGATTGTTTGGCGGCGACGCGGCGCGCCTCTTCCCAATTGCCGGCATACACGCGAAATTGCTTCACGGGGCCGGGCTTCTTGGTACCCGGTGTGATAAACGTGAAATACACAATATAGGGTATCAACATGGTTTTTCTCTCACGACGGATTACCACGCTTTCATGCAGAATCGCACACAATCCAAAACCGATCCCAAACCAATCAGTCCGTACGATCCGGTTCACGTGGTTCGTTCCGAGAACCAACTTCCTCGGGTGGTACACGCTGACAACTATCGGGCGTGCGGGATAGAGCGCTACCTGCGCGTAAACTCGAAAAACGGCCTCTGCACGATCATACCTCACATTCACGCAATCGTCGAACGTCTCCCACAACATCCTATCGGACATGGGATTGTGATCCGGCGCGGACTCCCCGGTGGACGAGCCGCGTTGACTTACCTGCTCTGCTGGTCGATACAACCTCTGGAAACGCGTCGCTCACACCATAAGCTCAGTTGATGGTGTTTTCGGGCGGTGCTAGAATAGTGTGCCGCGCCGAATGCCTCTCGGCGGCTTCCGACTCCGGTACTACCGGACGTGGCTACGCCGGGGGGGCGGGGTAGAAGGACGAGTGGGGGCCACTCGCCGGCACGCGGCGGGCAAATTCGTGGGCGTGGGTTTTGCTGCCACAACGGCAGCGCGCTTGACGTCGACGCAGGAGAACACCGGGCTATGTTTGAACGATTTACTGACCGTGCTCGTAAAGTGATGGCGCTGGCCAACCAGGAGGCGCAGCGCTTCAACCACGAGTACATTGGCACCGAACACATTCTCCTCGGCTTGGTGAAGGAGGGGTCCGGTGTCGGCGCTAACGTGCTCAAAAACCTCGACGTCGATCTTCGAAAGGTCCGTCTCGAAGTGGAAAAACTCGTCAAGAGCGGTCCCGAAACGGTCACCATGGGCAAGCTCCCTCAGACGCCGCGTGCCAAGAAGGTGATCGAATATGCCATTGAAGAAGCGCGCAACCTCAACCACAACTACGTCGGCACCGAGCATTTGCTGCTCGGGCTCCTTCGTGAGCAAGACGGTGTGGCCGCTCAGGTATTGATGAACCTGAACTTGCGCTTGGAGGACGTCCGCGAGGAGGTGCTCAATCTGCTGGGGGCCAGCGAAGAGGGCGACGACATGGGTTCCAGCACCGTGCCGGGGGAGACGAAAAAAGGCAAGAGCAAGACTCCGGCTCTCGACTCGTTTGGGCGCGACCTCACCGAAATTGCCAAACAAGGAAAACTGGATCCGGTCATCGGGCGTGCGGCCGAGATCGAGCGCATCATTCAGATTCTTTGCCGCCGTCAGAAGAACAACCCCGTGCTGCTTGGCGAAGCCGGCGTGGGTAAGACCGCCATTGTCGAGGGGCTCGCGCAGCTCATCGTCTCCAATGATATCCCGGAAATCCTGGCCGAGCGTCGCATCGTCGTGCTCGACCTGGCTATGATGGTGGCGGGTACCAAATACCGTGGGCAGTTCGAGGAGCGCATCAAGGCGGTGATGAACGAAGTTCGTCGCGCCGGCAACGTGATTTTGTTCATCGACGAGCTGCACACGCTGGTCGGTGCGGGCGGCGCAGAGGGGGCCATCGACGCTTCAAACGTACTCAAGCCCGCACTTAGCCGCGGGGAGATTCAATGCATCGGTGCCACAACGCTGGACGAGTTCCGCAAGTACATCGAAAAAGACACCGCACTGGAGAGGCGTTTTCAGCAGGTCATGGTCGAACCGCCGACTGCGAAGGAGACCGTGCAGATTCTCAGAGGGCTTCGCGACCGCTACGAGGCGCACCACCGTGTTCGGATCACCGATGCGGCCCTGGAACACGCTGTCGAGTTATCGGCGCGTTACATCACCAGGGTCCAGCCGGACAAAGCCATCGACGTGATGGACGAAGCGGGGGCCCGCGTGCGACTGAAATCCATGACCAAGCCACCGGACCTGACCGAACTGGAACGCGAATCGGAGCGGCTCAACGGTGAAAAAGACGAGGCCGTCCGGAATGCCGACTACGAGCGTGCCGCCCAGGTGCGCGACCAGCTCGACACGATAAAAAGCAAAAAGAAAACGCTTCAGAAGGAGTGGCGGGATCGGAGTAAGGAAATCGACGGGGTGGTCGACGAGGAGATCATTGCCGAGGTCATCAGCTCGATGACGGGCATCCCGCTCACCAGAATGGGACGAGATGAAGCCAAGCGGCTGCTCTCGTTGGAAGACGAGCTACACAAGAAGGTGGTCAGTCAGAGCGAGGCGGTCAGCGCCGTGTCCCGCGCGGTGCGCCGAAGCCGAAGCGGACTGAAGGATCCCAACCGACCGATGGGCAGCTTTGTATTTGTCGGACCGTCTGGTGTGGGGAAAACCTATCTGGCGAAGTGTCTAGCCGAGTTCATGTTTGGCGATCCGGAAGCCCTGTTCGTACTCGACATGTCCGAGTACATGGAAAAGCACAACGTCTCCCGGCTCATCGGTGCCCCTCCGGGCTACGTTGGTTACGAAGAAGGCGGTCAGCTCACGGAGCGTATCCGCCGACGTCCCTACTCGGTCATCCTGCTGGATGAAATCGAGAAGGCACACCCGGATGTGTTCAACATGTTGCTTCAGATCATGGAGGAAGGACGCCTGACCGATTCTTTCGGTCGTCATGTGGACTTCAAGAACGTGGTCCTGATCATGACCAGCAACATCGGCGCCCACCGCATCACCGTGCAAGAGGAGTTCGGTTTTGGCAAGCGTGACGCGGATGTCAACTATGACAAAATGCGTAGCATGCTTCGCACGGAGCTGGAGGATCATTTCCGTCCGGAATTCATCAACCGGCTCGATGAAATTATCGTGTTCCGAAAGCTCGTGCATGATGACATGATTTCGATTATCGATCTCGAGCTGGCCAAATTGGAAACCCGCATGCAAGAGAAAGGGCTCGAACTCGAAGTCTGCCCGGATGCCAAAGATTTCCTTGTGGAATACGGCACGGACGAAAAGTTTGGTGCGCGACCCCTGCGACGGGCGTTGGGGCAATATCTCGAAGACCCGCTTTCCGAGGCGGTGCTCCGAGGAGAGTTCGAGAACAAGAACAAGGTGATCGTGACCTTCAAACCCGCCGAAAAGGAGGGTGAAAAGGGTGAACTGGCCCTCGAAGGCGTCACGGTCGTAGAGGATGAGCCTGAGCCGGTCGCCGCGCACGCGGACGACACCTAATCATGCGATACACGAAAGTGGCGCACCATCTCGTGCGCGCGGCCCGCGCTGTTGGCGGTCTTGGCCGCGCGCACGTTTTTTGTAGTACTCTTGAGCCAAGATCATGCGAACCGTCTCCTACCTGACAACGGCTGCGTTGTTGCTGTTCTTCGCCACAAGTTGTGAGCCCGACAACACGGATCAAACCCCGACCCGGACGGCCCCGCCACACACGTCCGCCCTTACGTCCCCCCAAGCCGATCGGTCGCCACCGCCACCCACCACAAACCCCGCCTCGGATATCGACGCCGGATCGGCCACAGACGCAGGCACCACTCCAGCGTTACCGGCCCCGCCACCGCGGCCTTTCGTCCTGGATGAGGACGGTCAGCGCATCCCCGTCACGGTCGGTGCGGCTCCCGGTTACGTACCCGACGCCGCCTGTCAGCAATGTCATGCGATCGTATACGACGACTACCAGCACGTGGGCATGTCCCACTCCACGTTTCAACTGACCGATGATAACCTCATCGAGGATTTCACGGATGGTCATTTCTATCACGAGGCTTCCGACAGTCACTATGACATGGTCCGCCGCGACGGCGCGTTCTTTCAGAGGCGATACCAACTCGATGCCCACGGAAACCGTATCAACGAGGTTGAGGCTTCCGTTGATCTCGTCATCGGTTCAGGAAAAACCGTTCGAACCTACGCCACGCGGAGCCCGGCCGGTGAGCTATTCCAGCTTCCGTTAGCGTGGTACACGCAGACCGGTCGATGGGCCATGAGTCCGGGGTATGACCGGCCCGATCACGGCGGGTTTATGCGACAGGTGAAGCGAGAGTGCCTCTTCTGCCACAATGCCTACCCGGAACAACCGGCCGGCACGGATTGGCTCGGGCAGCCGTTCGCGTTTCCTAAGACGCTTCCCAACGGGATCGGTTGCCAGCGCTGTCACGGACCCGGTGCGGAACACCTCCGCGTCGCCTACGATCCCGATTCCGGGTTGAGCGCGCTTCGACATTCGATTGTCAACCCCGCCAGGCTCACGCCCAAACTTCGAGATGATGTCTGCTACCAGTGCCATCTCCAGCCATCCGCCAACCCGAGCAGCTTCATGCGAATCGCTGGCCGGGGCGACTACTCCTACCAACCCGGCGAGCCGCTGGAAGATTATGTCATCATTGTCGACTATCAAGATAAGGAGAAGCAACGAGAACGATTCGAGATCAATCATCACCCCTATCGCTTGCGGCAGAGCTTGTGTTATCTCAAAAGCGAGGGCACCATGTCATGCCTGACGTGTCACAACCCGCACCGAAAACCACCCCCCGAAGAAAAAACGGCTTACTACCGTAGCCGATGCCTCTCGTGCCACGCGCTTGACGACTGCCGCACGCCAGCGAAAGAGCCTCACGGCGGTGACTGTGTTCGTTGCCACATGCCCGAGCATCGCCCCGAAGACGTGATTGGGGTTGTCGCGACCGATCATCTCATTCAGCGTGATCCGCCCAGGGAAGCCTTTGTGGCACCCCGCCGGGAACTTCGCCACAAACGATTGGGATCGGCACACCCCTACTTTCAAGAGCATGTCCCGGATGAATCGACTCTGGCGTTGCACATGGCCTTGCTCGACGTCAGGCAGAAGCACGTCCGTCACCTTGGCGCATTACGAAAGCAGATCGAAGAGGATGAACCCGTTGAGGTGGAACCTTATCTCTATCTGGCGCGCATTCAGCGGTTTCTTGACCAGTACGAAGATGCGGAGAAAACTTATCGCGCCGCCCTGGAGAAGAATCCGAACGTCGTGGGCATCCACACCGGACTCGCCCTCGTGCTGGCGCGTGAAAAACGTTACGACGAGGCGGTCGACGCCGCGCGCCACGCCATCACGCTGAACCCGGCGTCCGCCGATGCCTACCATTTGCTTGGCGTGGCGTTACAGTCGCTGGGACGTACCCATGAAGCCGGACCGATGTTTCAGCGCGTGCTGCAACTGCGTCCCTACCACAACGACGCTCGCTCGAATCTGGGCAAGTGTTACGCGGCCATCGGGGACCTCCCCAACGCCCTGAAACAACACGCCGCCGTCATTGCGCTCAACCCGCGAGATATTCCCGCCTACGTCGACCTCGCGACGATCCTCGTGGTCCTTAAGCGCCACAACGAAGCCCTCGAACAGGTGCGCCATGGGATCGCGATTAACCCCAAGGCGTTTCGGCTGCAGGAGACGCTTGGTCTGATACTCGCGATCACCGGTCAGTACGAAGAGGCGCTTCGATCCGCCATGAAAGCGCGAGAACTCGGTGCCGGGGACGCTCTTTGTTCGTCCATCGAGGCGGCGGTCTTTCTCCACAAGGGGGAGACGCGCCGCGCCGTGTCCGCCCTCGCCAAATCCCGACGCCGACAGTCCACGAGCTGGCTCCAACAAACACTTCAGGAACAAGTCCGAGCCGGTCTTGAAGAATAGCGATCTTCGCCAACGCTGTGTCATCATGACCGAAAGGCATGGGGGGGCCGCGCGCCGCGCTAACATCAGCGCTGACCGTACGTCACATCACCGGGTACGCCACCCCCGCGCGGTGTTTCGGCCGAGGCGGATGCGCGGCAGGCAGACACCAACAACGACCTTGGTTGTCTTAGCGCTGCGCCGAGGGTAGAATCCTCTGACGGGATTGTGACGCGCGAACCAAGCGGCGCGAATCTACGCTCACGATGATTCTTGCGACAACATGCCGAACGCACAGCAACAACCTGCGCGACGTACGAGACCAGCCCCGACGGTCACTTGGGGCTTTCTCGCTGTGGTCTGCGCCACGCCGGCCCACGCCGCCGTCAACATCAACGTCACGCAGGTGGGATTCCCCGCGATCGGTCGGGCCGGCACTTTCAGTAGTGCCAACGTCGTGCGTCAAAGTTCATGGACGCCGATTATCGTTGACCTGGATTTGATTGATGATACGACATTCGACGGTACGCTTCGGGTCGCTCAGTTCGACGCCGACGGGGACCAATACTTCGACCATGTGGACGTTCACCTCCACGCCGAAACAGGCGGCGCCCAACGCGTCTGGCTGTATACGCTGATCAATCCCAATCGCAAAGACGGCAAGGTGCTCGTCGAGTTGTTGAATGAGGACGGTGCCATCGTCGAGTTTGTTTCGGCCGGCGAGCGCGTGTTCATCGCCGGGCCTGTCGACAACAACCAGCCGGTTCAAATCAGTGATGACTCGCTGCTGGTGTTGTCCGTAGACTCCGGTGCGATGGGACACGTCAAGGACCTCGTGGAAACTGACGAAAACATATCCTACTATCGCGAGATTTATATCGGTCACCTCGCACCAAGCGATCTTCCCGAGTTGTGGATCGGATTAGAGGCGGTGGACGCCGTCGTATGGGATCATGCCAACCCCGACGAACTCACACCAAGACAGACCGACGCCTTGATTCACTGGGTGCGTCAGGGCGGCGTGTTGCTCATCGCCGCATCGCAATCGGCCTCCGCTGTCAAACTGTCCAAGCGGCTCGACCCGATTCTCCCGGTCACCATCGGAGACATCACGCCGGTTGATAACCTGCCGGATGTGCGCCAAGCGCTGCTCTCGCCACCCGTTTCGGAAGACTCCGTCGGCGCGAGAACTTCGGGGATGAGACAGAAAAACGCGCTCTGGTACCGAGACCCCTTCCCGGTGCCCGTACCGGTGACCGACTGCACACTAAGGCCCGGTGCCACTCGTGTAGCCCCGGCGGATCCGGATGAACCGCTCATCGTGGCGCGTCGACGTGAGGGGCGCGGGCACGTCATCTTCAGTGCCGTGACGATTGGCGATTTGTTGAGCGGCGGCGGCGGTGCCCGACCGCTTTTCGATAAACTCTTCTGGATCAATCAAAGATACAACCCCGACGAATTCGGTGTGGAATCGGTCTCGCTGTTTTCTGAGATCGTTGGCGCGGTCGCGTTCTCCACCTCCAGCAGTATCTACCTGTTGACCGCGTCCATTTTTTCCATTGCCTACGTCGTCACTGCGACGGGCGGCGTCTGGTGGTTTCTCGGTAAGCAACGACGGCGACGGCATAGCTGGTCCGTCTTTGGCCTCATCGCCTTGGCGGCGGCGTTCCTGAGCGTCACCGGCGTGCGGGCTTTTCAGGGCTTTGGCGATCGCGTCCATCAGGTGAGCGTCATTGACCTCGCGGCGGGTGACTCCTTCGGTTATGGAACCACTTTTTTCGGGCTGAAGACGGCCACAGACGCCCGGCTCGATGTCTGGATTCCGCAGAACCCCAAGCGAGACACCAAGCCCTCCGACACCAACACGTTCTTGCGTCCGCTTCCGTCGGGCCGGAATCTCTTTGAGGAACGTTCGAGTTTTACGGACCCGATCGCGTATGCGTTAACCCCGTCCGTCGGCACGATCGAGGGGGCCCGGTTTCGCGCGACGCTCAAACGGTTCGAGGGCCGGTGGGACGGAGCCCTGGGAGGCACTGTCACCGGTGAGCTCACGGCGATCCGCCAAGTTTTTACGGACGAAAGTTACCTGGTGAATGAGCTCGGCGTTGATCTCACCAACTGCTGGTTGATCCATACCGTCAAGGATTTTGAACACGATTACCAAGACGTCGCCAAGGGATTTCGTAGCGGCAACGCCATTTTCGCTTTTCCGTTTGGCGACTTCAAGACAGGCACGGGAAAAGTCTTGGTAGCGCCGCGCTGCTACCGACCGGATGCCGATCAATCCCTGAATCAGTTTCTTCTGAAGTCCATGCTCTCCGCCGCACAGACCACGTGGAGCCGCGCGTTTCGATCGGCGCTGTCCAACATCGGCCTGGGTGACACGGTGGCAGCCGCTGGCACGCTCGAAGATGTCCAAAAAGCGATGCTCCTCGCGAGCACGATGGGTGAACTCGACCCGGAGAGCCTCAAGAGCATCACGGCCCAGGTCACCGGCGTGAGCCAGACCTGGTCCCGCGATCGCCTGCGCTGGCTTGATCTTCGCAATCAGCTCACGCGCGACACGGCCATCCTGATCGGTTTCACGCAAGACCCCGGTCCCACGCGGCTCTTCCGCCGATCCGGTACCAATCGCTATCGCGTCATTGAACCGGAACCCGAATACTCCTGGACCATGTACCGCATCCGCATTCCGATTACGGACGGAGGTAGAAAGAGCGAACGACACACCGAGGCGAGACCGAAGGGCAGCGCTACTTTTTCTATAGGAAGCCGATCTTGATCGTCCAAACCATTAACCTGACCAAACGCTACGGCAAGCTGGTGGCACTCAACAACCTCCACCTCGGCATTGAGGAGGGCGAATGCTTTGGTTACATCGGACCGAACGGTGCCGGAAAGACCACGACGATCAAGATTCTCGCGACCTTACTCCAACCCACCTGGGGTGAAGCGCGGGTCTGCGGCCACGTCATTGGATACGAATCACGAAAAATTCGCCCGCTCATCGGATACGTGCCGGATTTTTTCGGTGCCTACGAAGACATGGTGGTTCAGGAATACCTGGAGTTCTTCGCCAGCGCCTACAACATCACCGGCAAGCAACGCACGCGTATCGTCGGCGACGTACTCGAGCTCACCGACCTGGTCTACAAACACGATACCCTGGTTGACTCGTTATCGCGCGGTATGCAACAGCGGTTGAGCATTGCGCGCGTGCTGCTCCACGACCCCAAAGTGTTGCTTCTCGATGAGCCGGCCAGCGGGCTTGACCCGCGCGCCCGAATTGAAATCCGCGAGCTGCTTAAAGAACTTCACAAGATGGGAAAAACCATCATCATCAGCTCGCACATATTACATGAGCTGGCCGATCTTTGTACGACCGTCGGCATCATTGAACAGGGCCAACTGCTCATCAAGGAACCGATCTCGGAAATCATTCGCCGCGTCAAGACCGGCTCCAAGCTACACGTACGTGTCGTTGAGCAACAGGACCTTGCCGCGCTGTTGCTACAGAAAACAAGGGGGGTCAAGAGTGTCGAGCAGGACAACAGTCGCCTCCTCGTCGAACTCGACAGTCAGACGCACGACTTCACCGCCATCACTAAGCTCCTGATCCAAAACAACTTCCGAATCTGTGAGATCAAAGAGGAAGAGGTCAATCTCGAAACCGCTTTCATGCGGCTCACCAAAGGTATCGTGCAGTAGCTTTCACCATGAACCAAATCATCGCCAAGCTGTGGTTGTGGTTCTGGCGGCTGTTGCTGGCCAACCCCATTCTCGTGCGCGTCGTTCACGGCGCCTCGCGTCGATCGCGCCACGCCTGGCTTCGTTTCGCATACCTTTCGATTCTGTTGCTCGTCGTGCTTTTTTCACTCAGCAGCTATATGACCGGCACCAACGCCTCTCTCACCGAACTGGCGAAGGGCGCTTCGCGCACGTTTGCCTGGGCCTCCATGACCCAACTGGCGCTCATGAGTTTTCTCGCACCCATCTTTACGGCCTCCGCCATCACCCAAGAACGTGACGCGCAAACCTTCAACATCCTCCTCTCGACGCCGCTCTCCAGTGCTCAGATCGTGTTCGGTTCGCTCATGAGCCGCATGTATTTTCTCATCATGCTGCTCGTGGCCGGGTTGCCGATCTTTCTCGTGACCATGGTCTACGGCGGCGTGACGTCGGGGCAGATTCTCGAAAGCTTCGCCATTTCCTGCGCTACGGCCATGATCACGGGATCACTGGCCATTTTCGTCGCCATGAGCGCCGTCGGTACGCGACGGACCATCTTCTCGTATTACTTGCTGATCGGGTTCTACTTGATCGCGATGTACATGGTGGCCGTCTTCTGGGATCGCACCTGGGTCGAGGCGTCCGCGCCCAATCTCTCCGGTCAACAGATGAGCTGGCTTACACCGCTTCACCCGTTCCTCGCGCTTCATGTCGCGCTCAATGATGTGTATGCACCACCGGAGAGTCGGCTGCTGGCTCGTTCCGGCATCGTTCGCTTTGCCTTGGCGCATCCGGCGACGGCTTATGTCATCTGGACCTCCATCGCCGCATTCATTCTCACCGTGCTAAGCATTTTTTACGTCCGACGAGGTGCCAAAACCGGCGAGCCGACGGTCTTTTCGGCGATTCGAGACAAACTCCCCGGCCGCCGCAAGGGTCAAGCCACCCAAGCGCCGCGCGCCGTCTGGGCGAATCCTGTCGCCTGGCGCGAGGCCAAAACCCGAGTCGCCACCAGCGGGTTGATCCGGTGGATCACCGCGATCGCCGGGTTCGTCTGCCTGCTGACCCTCTTCGGATATCATGTGACGGGCAACCTCTCGGCAGCCGTCGTGCGTGTGTTCGTGGGCATGATCACGATCGTTCAGGTTGCCGTCGCGCTGATCATCGCCACCAACACGGCCGCCACCTCCATGACCAAAGAACGAGAAGCAAAAACGATGGACGTGCTCCTGACCACACCCGTCACCAGCAAATACATCCTCTGGGGCAAGCTTCGCGGGCTCGTCACCTTCACCGCGCCGCTGCTGGTCGGTCCCATCGTCATGCTCCTGTCGTTTGGCGTCTACGGCGTTTTGGCGACCGGGAACCCCCCGGCCATCTGGATTGAAACCAGCGTGGAATTGGCTGCGTTGCTCACGATTTTTACGGCGTTGGCTTGCGTGTTGGGGCTCAAGGTATCCATGGTGAGCAAGAAAAATGTTACCGCCGTCATGTACAGCGTCGGTATCTTGATCGTCGCGTGCGGTGCGGCCACCGCGGTGGGCTTTGCCGTTGTGGACCAGGCCGGCGGTGACATGGGCGCGCTACTCGCCCCGTTCACGCCCTTCACTGCCATCTATGTCCTGGTTGACCCTTCCAGCCTGTTTGCGTCTCCCGCCGAATACGCCAGTGGTGCCGCCGCCGCCCGAGCGTCCGCTTTTGTGGGAAGCGCCGTGGCCATCACCCTCTTTGCGTTCATCGCCTGGCGCGCGTACGCTGCGTTGGTTCGCGATTTTGACATGACCATGCGAAAACAAAGCGGTGGATAGACCACCTGACCAGCACGGGCCTCGGATGACTGACACCGAAACCCGCAAGGAGAATCTTTCAATGTCCCATTGTCCTGGTACGAGAATCATCATGGTGGTCGCTCTTGTTGGTGTGACCCTGCTCACCTCCTGCGGCGCGCCGAGCCTGCTGTTGACGCCGGTCACTGTCCGGCGAGAACTCGTCGAGACCGAGCTCTCGCATGATAGCTTCTTCGCTTCGGACAAAATCGCCCTCATCGATGTCTCCGGTGTGCTGATGAACGCCCCGGCCACCCAATTCCTCGGCGAAGGGGAACATCCCGTCAGCCTGCTCCTCGAAAAGCTGGAAAAGGCCCGAAAAGACAAGCGTGTGAAAGCCGTGCTGTTGCGTATCAATTCCCCCGGCGGTGGCGTGGTGGCCAGCGAACTCATGCACGAAGAAATTGTTCACTTCAAGGAAAGTGGTAAGCCCGTGGTCGCCGTCATCATGGACCTCGGCGCCAGCGGCGGATACTACATTGCCTGCGCATGCGACGAGATCATCGCTCAGCCGTCCAGCGTCGTCGGCAGCATCGGCGTCATCATGCAGATGTTCGACTTGTCCGGCACGCTGCATAAGCTCGGTGCGAGCGCCAACGCCATCACCTCCGGCGCATTCAAAGATGCCGGTTCACCATTTCGACAAATGCGGCCGGAAGAACATGCGGTGTTCCAGTCCATCGTTGACGATATGTTCGACCGGTTCGTGGCCGTTGTCGATGCGGGCCGGCCCCACCTTAACGAGGAAACCATTCGCAAGCTGGCTGACGGCCGCGTCTATTCCGCGAAACAGGCACTCCGTCTCGGACTGATTGATCGCATTAGCAACATGCGCGAGTCGATCGAGATCATCAAACAGCGCGCCCACCTGGGTCCGGTGCGACTCGTCACCTACAACCGCCCACTCGGATACCGTCCCAATTAC
>JAJRSP010000262.1 GCA_024278775.1 Planctomycetota bacterium | reverse complement strand
GTGCCGGAGGAAAGCCCGGCGGACGTCCAGGCACCGGTTGGCCATGCCGTCTTCGCACCCGAGTGGAGCTCGCACGACAGTTGGGCGGACACGGCAAAGATGGACTACCAAATGTGCGACGACATGGCACCTGATCTATGTGCTTGGCAAAGCGCGCCGCTCTGGGCCGCGCTGAAGTCGTGGCTCGAGCTCGACGCCACCGTCATTTGCGTCGAACGGGACCAACCCGGGATCGATCCGGATGGCCCCTTGACGCCATGGTCCGAAACAACGCCAGGACCACTACTCGACAGCCGCTGCGGCTTGCCGCTCAAGTAAGTTGACGTCCATCGGGCAGTTGGCAGTTGGAGCAGAGAAACATAGTTCCCTTTCCACTGAGATTCCACGAATTCTGTACAGCCGGAATGCCATTTGTCTAGTGTGTTACGGATGAGATGGGAATCACCGCGACACTCCGAGTGCCGGGTGACACACGGTATCAGGGGCGCAGGGTGAACCCCGCGGCTCGGGAGATCACGAAGGCATGTGGCATGCTCCCCGACCCCTCTTCTCCTATGGGATGGTGAGTTGGAGGCTGTGGATTCGCGGACCGTCGTTGAGCTCGCGTAGGACGAGCCGAATGTCGCGGCCGACCAGGTTGGCGGCCTCGGCGAACCGATATTCGACGGCTTGGGAGTCTCCGGGTCTCAGGTGGGTAAAGGGGCGGTATTGTCGTTCGCGGCCGGGTACCGAGGCCGACGCACGGAAGCTCAGGGTACTATCGCTCTTGTTAGTGACGACGTGACGAAGTTTGAGCACATCGCCTTCCAGGACGGCCATGCCCGACACGTCCACATCAGATAGCCCGACGTCGATCGTGAGCGGGGCTTCCATGTAGTAGCCCTGTTCCGGAAGCGTGAACGCTACGATGACGCGCTTCGGCCCTGCGGTTTCGCTGTGAGGCATTTGGACTTCGACTTCTTTCTGATCCATTCGTTGGGGCATGACGCTGAAGTTGAACCCGCGTGGTACGGAAACCCAAGAGGGTGGAAGCCGCATCGCCATGTAGCCGGCCACCGGCTGATTACCACGGTAGGGAATCTCGACGTCCAACTGAAAGGTTTCATGTCCCGATTCGACCTTGACCGGCGAGATCCGCACGGCCGTGCGAAGATCATTCAACCAGGGTTCGATCCCCGGAATGAAGATCGGCTTCGCATTCAAACGGACCATCTGACGCCCATCTTCCGCACGACCGAGTGGTGATGAACGTCCGAGCAGATCGATTTGAGAGGTGGCGGCTCCGACTTGGAGCTTGTGATCCCTGCCTTCCGGGGGGGCATGGTCGTCCCAGGCGACGAGCGTCACTTGGTCTCCCAGGCGGAAGGCGAGCGCCGTGACGCCGTCGGCCACAGGTACGCGTCGCGCCGGCATCGCATCCCCGATAAGGTCCGCGATTGTGCGTAGTGCCAGGTAGCGTTCGGTGGGTTCGGTGGTCCACCCCTGGGTCGTTTCTCGTACGGTCCAGGGTTGTGGTACGAACACGGTTTTCGCGCCGGCGTGTCGGGCTACGATGATGCGGCGTGCCCAGGTGGCGAGTTCGGCGCTGCGTCGGAACCGATCGGGTGGCAGGGTCGGGATATACGCGTTCACACGGTCGTATCCGAGTTGATTTTGTTCTTGCAGGAGATCGCTAAACTGGTCGGGAGAGACGGTCGGATCCAACGTGAGGGTCGTATCATCCACCGGAAGTTTTGTTGCTCTCGATTCGTCGTGAGGTGAGACCGTCGAAGCGACGACCGGTACGGTGATGAACCGTCGCATTGATGCGCGAAACTGTTGCGAGGGGAGACTGAGTTGGTCGGCGGTGTAGTGTGTGTCCCGATCGTCCGGCCCGATCTGCCACGAGCGAAACACGCTGGCGTACGGCGCGGCGACGGCTGCGAGATGTTCGTTCCATGCGCTCGGCTCATCAGCCAGCAGGTCGATCAGTGGACGTGCATATTCACCCCCCGCGTGGACGATGGCTGCCGGTGGTCCGGCAAACACGGCGGTCAATGCGAAGCTATCTCGTGCCAGTTCTTGAAGAAAGTGATCCGTGGCTCGTTCGTCTTGAAGGGTTGGCGGTTCCTCATCAAGCCCGGTCCAGACCGGCAGCTTGATTGATCCGGTCAAGGCACCGCGCAGCAGGGTGAGTTCGGTGTCCACGTCACTCCGATGCCGCGCGTCAATCACGATGCCGAACGATCGCGCGGGTGCGTCCGACTCTCGATAGCGCGGCGACAGCCGTACAAAGGTCACCTCCCGGGACATGATCGGCATGTGGTCTGCGGTGACGTCGATGCGTGCCCGGTAGAGACCGGGAGATAAATGAGCTACGGAGATACGCCGGGGCACGGCATTGATCGTGAGTTCCACCTTGATGGGATAGGTTTCGACCAGGGCCCCGTCGGACGCCCGGATCGAAAGTTTACCAATGAGCTTGGTGTCATCGTTGTCGGCCAGGGTGACGATCAACGCCGGGTCATCCTCTGCGGACAGTATGTTGCCCCGGTTGGAGGTGGACAACTCGACACGGGGCAAGGTATAGATTCGGATGTCATCAAAGGCGGCCGTGGCGAACACATCCGTCCGAGGGATATGGCGCCGGCGGCGCGGTGCCGTGTTCCAGGTGGCATCCTGCATCACCCACGCGGTCAGTCCGATGGCATAGGCCTGTGGTGGTGCCGCGGCCAAAAACATCTCGACTTCGATCCAGTCTTCCGGGTCGTTGGTGCCTCCGACATAGCGTGACCGCACCAGTGTGCCGCGAATCGTTTGTCCGTATTGGTCGACGAAGTGCGCGCTGAGGCAGGCGCGCGCATGTCTCATGCCGCTGGGTTTGATAAATCCGCTGATTCGGTACGCGCTATTGACTCGCACCCGTGTGGCTTCGCCTCGATATTGGTAAGCCACGTTGCGGCCCTCGCTCGTGAGCCGAAATGAAGGCGGTGCGTCGTGACCCGCCTCCATGTCGAAGCGGGCATAGGCGTAGTGTGGGAACCCCGGTGGGCGAAGTACCTCCCAATACCTGGGGAGTTCTTCCAGGTTGCCGAGCTTGCGTTCGTCGAAATCAAAGGTGTGGACGATGCGTGCGGTGCTGCTCGCATAATCCGAAATGCCCTGCGCTCGCGAGACCGGCGGCGCTATCAGCGCAGCCGTCGCGGCCAGGGCGATGCCCCATGTGGTTTGCGTTGGGTTCCTTATCATCGAGAGTTCCCGCGCGCAGTCGTGCCACCTGAATCGGCGAAGGTACGTCGGTTTATCGGTTCTTGAAGGGTGATGTTTGAATATGACCTCCGTGGATGGGTGGTTTGCACGGCGGACGGGCAAGGAAGAAAGACATGTTTTCGGACCTTACGTATACGTGAGGTGGAAAGGAACCATACGCGGAGGCTGCATTCCCTTTTTTCTTTGAGGTTGCGTTCGGAACCGGCACGCTGGAGAGATCGGCCACGCGATTCAGTTTATTCGATTGAAGTTGCGGATACGATGGGCACGCATCGAAAACCGTTACGCGGCCCGAAACGGGAGGAGGCGATGGGGAGGCGCATGATTAGCGGTTAGTCTATGGCTCTTCGCCATCGAATCGCTTAAGCAGGCGGCCGACCTCCACTACGTCCTTGTCCCCCCGGCCGGAAAGGTTGACGACGATCATCTGATCCAGTGTCATCGTCTTGGCACGCTCGACCGCGTGGGCCACCGCGTGAGCCGATTCCAGCGCGGGGATGATGCCCTCGGTTTCACATAACAGCGTGAACGCCGCGAGCGCCGCGTCATCATCGGCGTGAACATACTCGACGCGACCGGCCTCCTTCCAAAACGCGTGTTCCGGTCCGACGCCGGGATAATCGAGACCGGCTGACACCGAGTGAACTGGCATGGTCTGGCCGTCGTCATCTTGCAAGACATAGGTGTGCATGCCGTGGATGATGCCCGGCGTGCCTTTGGTGAGTGTGGCCGCGTGCCGACCGTTTCGGAGCTTTTCACCGGCTGCTTCGACGCCGACGAGCGTTACGCCTTCGTCATCAAGAAACGGTGCGAAGATACCGGCCGCGTTGCTTCCGCCGCCGACGCACGCGATCACGCAATCGGGTAGCTTCCCGGTGGTCGCCAGCGATTGTACTTTAGCTTCCTTGCCGACGACGGATTGAAAATCCCTCACCATCTGCGGGAACGGGTGCGGACCCATGACGCTGCCGATGACGTAGTGCGTGTGCTCGCTGGTGGACATCCAGTCGCGCATCGCCTCGTTGATGGCGTCTTTCAGCGTTCGCTGGCCCGACTCGACCGATACCACGCGCGTGCCGAGCAGCTCCATCCGAAAGACGTTGAGCCGTTGCCGGCGGATGTCCTCCGCGCCCATGTAGACGACGCATTCCATCCCGCAGACGGCCGCTGCGGTTGCCGTGGCCACGCCGTGTTGCCCGGCCCCGGTTTCGGCGATGACGCGATGCTTTCCCATTCGCCGTGTGAGCAGAATCTGCCCCATGGTGTTGTTGATCTTGTGGGCACCGGTATGGTTGAGGTCTTCGCGTTTGAGATAGATCTGTGCCCCGCCGACCTGTTGGCTGAGCCGCACCGCGTGATAGAGCGGGCTGGGGCGTCCGACATAGTTCTTGAGCAGGTCGTGAAGCTCGGCCCAAAACACGCGGTCTCGTCGCGCTTTGGCGTACACTTCGCCTAGCTGCGTGACGGCGGCCATCAACGTTTCCGGTACGAACCGTCCGCCGAAGCCGCCAGGGCTGTCACCACAGCCCGTGTCTCCAAAGCGACCGTCAGCGTTCGGCTCCCAACGGCGATCCAAGGAGGGCATGATATCTATGTCCACGATGGTGGTTCCTTTTTGGTTTGGCGCGTCCTGTTGACCGATGGTCTCTCCGGCTCGATCTCTCCAAAGAGGCCGGCACCGTGGAGCATGGTAGCCGTTGGAGATCATACTTCCAGCGGCGGTGGACGTAGGCCTTCGGGAGGTCATGGGGCGTCGACAACACCGCTTTCGTCGAAGCGAGTTCGATGGTGGCGATAGCCGTATGACGAGGTTATAGTGCTCCGCGCGTGGGTGGAGAAGGCGCGGCGTTGATGGCGGAGAAAAGGCGATATGAGTGACGAGCCGTTACGTCAATGGATTAATGAGGTTGTTGTACTCGACACGCTGACGCCGATCGTCTACATCGGTCGGCTTGTCGAGTTGACCGATACGACGTTTGTTCTGGACCAGGCTGATATGCACGACTGCCGAGACGGGCACGCGAACAAGGAACTCTATCTTGTGGAGACTTGTCACGGTACGGTGTCTGTGAACCGGTCCCGTGTGATCGTGATGCGAGCGTCGGTGATCAGTGTGTCTCGGTTGAGTGACGTCGATACGGTTTGATCGTCGGTGGTCGTGACGGGTGATCGGGAATTGGTATCCAACGCCCACCCGGTCGATAGAGGGGCCTGGGGAGTGGCGACGGTACGGGTGACGCAGTAGGACGATCGAACATGCGCGTGTTGGTGACAGGTGGTGCGGGTTACGTTGGCAGTCATTGTGTGCGCGCTTTGTGCGATGATGGTGTCGATGTGGACGTGTTTGATTCGCTGGCGGTCGGTCATCGAGAGGCCGTTGACTCACGGGCCGCGTTGATCGTTGGTGAGCTTGCCGATGCGGAACTCGTCAACAACACGCTCGCCGGCGGTGGCTATGATGCCGTGATGCATTTTGCCGCGTTGGCCGATGTGGGTGAATCGGTCCGGGAGCCGCTGAACTACTACGTAAATAACGTGGGCGCTACGGTAACTCTGCTCGAAAAGATGCGCGACCACGGCGTGAAATCGTTCGTGTTTAGCTCCACGTGCGCGGTCTATGGTGTGCCGCCGAGTGTACCGATCAGCGAAGGCGCATCGCGACGACCGATCAGCCCTTATGGCCGGTCGAAACTGGCGATCGAATGGGCCCTGGAGGACTGTGCGAGGGCATGGGGTTTGGCGGCCACGGCACTACGTTACTTCAACGCCGCGGGTGCCGCGTCGGACGGTTCCATCGGTGAGGACCACAATCCCGAGACGCATCTGATTCCACTCGTGTTGCAGGTGGCGGCCGGACAGCGTGAGGACATCAAGGTGTTCGGCGTTGACTATCCCACACCGGACGGGTCATGCGTTCGTGACTACGTTCACGTGGCCGACCTGGCTGACATCCACCGTAAGGCGTTGCAGACTCAGGTCGATGGCGTGTTTCGGTTCTACAATGTTGGTACCGGAGTAGGTGTCAGCGTGAAGGAAGTGATCGAGTTGGCTCGGGAGGTCACGGGGTGTGAAATCCCTGCGTCTCCGGCACCGCGTCGTCCGGGTGACCCGCCGGAGCTGTATGTTGACCCCACCAAGGCCATGACTGAGTTGGGCTGGCAACCGGAGTTTTGCGATATCAAAAAGACCATAGAGACTGCGTGGCGATGGCACAAAGCCCACCCGCGTGGCTTTGGTGGCTAGCGTGTGGCGATAAGTGGTTGTAGATTATACGGTTACGTCGATTGTGTGGGTGATGGATCGACGTGTTGAGCCTCTTTCTCCCCGCCGATCCCACCGAAGGGCATCCCTGCCGTCGGTGTGGTTGGGATTGGGGGGTGTGGCGGTTGCGAATTGCGCCGGTCAGACTATACTGCCCGGTCTTGCCCCGTTTGGGCTTCTCGGCTGGACTGGTGTTCCTGATCGAGGGATGGACTGTAAGTAGTGTGAGGTGATAGATGTCTCGCGTATGCCATTTCACGGGTAAGAAGACCCGTTCCGGTCGTTCGATCGCCCGTAAGGGTAAGGCGAAGTATCTGGGCGGCGTGGGTCGTAAGACCACCGGCGTCACCAAGCGTAAGTTCAAGCCCAACATTCAGCGCGTCCGTGCTGTGATCGACGGTAAAATCTGCCGTATCAAGGTTTCGGCTAAGGCCATTCGAATGGGTCTGGTTGTCAAGCCCGTGAAGCGCACCTGGAAGCCGGAGGATGCCGGTGCCGAGGTCTCTGCTAGCTAGCAGTTCTGCCAGCTAGCGTTGCGTATTCTTTGTGCGGGCGGCTGGCTGTTCCTGTTTGGCATTTCTTGTCGCCTTGTCGTCTGTACTACGGTATCATGCGTGGGTGGCTCTGCACGCCATAGGTGGTGCGTTGTGGGTTCATCATATTGCGAGAGATACCGGCATGATCGTGGTCAATACTGAAACCATTCCCGGGTACGAGATCACCGAGCTAAAGGGTCTGGTGCAGGGTAACACCATCCGGGCGAAGCATCTGGGACGTGATGTTGCCGCGGGTTTTAAGAATCTTCTCGGCGGTGAGCTCAAGGGGTACACGGAACTGCTCATCGAAGCGCGGCGTCAGGCGCTGGAGCGTATGCTCGCCCAGGCCGAACAACTCGGCGCCAATGCAGTGGTGAATGTGCGATTCACGACGAGCGCCGTGACGCAGGGGGCGGCCGAGCTATACGCCTACGGGACGGCCGTCGTCGCGTACGAGATCATCGCGGAAGGGGAGGTGTAGTATGCCCCTTCAATTTTGGATACAGATTGTGCCGTCCACCGTGTTGCTCATCCTTGGGTTTACGGTCGGTGGGTTCGTGGAGCGCCGGCATTTCAGACTTCTTGCGTTGGCCGAGGCGGCGCTGTCGGATGTGGCCGTGACTGATCTGGCCACGCTGCCGGAGGAAGCGGCCGCGCAACCTTGTGGGCTGGTGATGGGTGAGGTTGTGATTGCCTCGGATTACTTCAAAACGGTCGCAGCCAAGATCAAGGGTTTATTCGGCGGCGAACTGCGTACGTTTGAGACGCTGATGGAGCGGGCGCGGCGCGAAGCCCTGGTGCGTTTGATGATCCGGGCCAAAGATATCGGAGCGAACCGTGTGTACAACGTGCGGTTTGAGTCGAGCAACATTGGGGCGGTGCGTCGTAAGAGGGCCTCTGCCATGGTGGAACTCTACGCCTACGGAACGGCCGTGTACGTCCCCGATTAGCAAAGCCGGTGAGTTTGTCAGATGTCCAGCGACGAACACGATCCTTCGGTCGAACATGAGCCACACTTTCAGCAGCATCCCCATCAGATAGACGATGCCGAATTACGGGCCTCGCGATCCTTGGATAAGGAAAAAAAGCGAACGGATGTCTCTTGGGAACGCGCCCGACACTCTGTGTTTGATGAGCCGGCCATCCTTCCTCACCGACCGCCGCGTCTGGTCGATCAAGATTGGTATTGTCGGCAATGCGGGTACAACCTTCGCGGGCTGATGACGGGGCATCCCTGTCCGGAGTGCGGGACGGTGGAAGTGTATGAACCGCCACAGAAGGGAGAGGCGAGCTACGGCGCGCTGCTTCAGGAGCAGAGCCGCCGCTTTGCCTCGCGACGGGCTTGGGTGGTGGCGTGTGCGGTGTCGCTGCTCGGTATTCCGCTGGGGGTGTTTTTTTCGCTCTATTCGTATGAGCTTGTCGGTGTTTTGGCGTTCGTGGTGATCGGGCCGATCGGTGGCGAAGCAGCCAAGGTCATCGCACCGGCTATGATGGTGGAGCGGGGTTGGTTTGCGGGCGCACCGGTTGGTGTTATCTGGTTGATGACGCTGGCGACGGCGGCTCTTTTCGCGATCACACAGAACGCCATCTATCTTGCGGTGTTCATGCCTCAGGCACCGGCGATGGTATCGGCCTTCCGTTGGACGGTCGGCATCGCGCTGCACCTCACGTGCGTTGGTATTACCACCGTGGGGTTGCTCGCGATTCGGCGACAGGCACAGCGGGAGGGTAGAACGGCGCGCGTGTCGATCGGATTTCCGTGGCTGTTGCTCTCCGCGTCTCTTCACGCGTGTTACAACGGGTTCGTCTTTTTCTCATCGTATGTCGGCTATGGTTTTTAGGCATACGGGTGGTCTTGATTGTTGCGACGTCGCCACAGGCTGACGGGGGCGACCAGTGACACCATCATTACCAGCAGGGATTCCAGCCCGAATGCGCCGCACACAAACGAACTCGGCGCGGGCGCTGCGGCCCGAGAGCCATCGCCTAATCCGGTGCCGGCGTTCGATCCGGTATGCGTATCCAGTCCGGCACTACTGTTGATGGCGCGTCCCACGCTTTCTCCTGATACGTCGGGGAGTCCGTCGTCTACAAACCCGGTAAGATTCTCGAAGGGTCCGCCGAGTGTCGCCGCGATCCCGACGCCGCCGGGTGGCGCGCGAAGTGTGATCTCCATAGTGGCCGTGAGGGTGAACGTGGCGTCGGCCGTAACCGGATAGGTGTAGGTGTGCGACTGCGCTTCGATGGCCAGAACCATCAGCACGCCACCTTGATCGATTTGGGAGAGTGCGTCGAACGTGCCGGTGTCGAGAAGGCCGGTGTCGGACAAGTCGGCGAGCGAAAGCGTGGTGAAGGTGATTGGTCCCGTGGTTTCGGTTGAGATGGTACCGGCCTCATCCGCGCTGATCGTGAGCGATGTCGCAAAGAGCGGCTCCGCATCGCCGCGCGTGATGTTGATCTGAATTTCGCCTTGGAGGTCGGCGAGTGTTGCTGGCGAACCCGTGGACCAGATCAGCACAGCACCGCTTAGAAACACGAGGCTTTCAATGTTTCGTGTGCCGTTGTTGTTGAACTCGATTTCGACCTCGGCGAGTGGGTTGCCGGAGGTGGTGAACACGAGATCGCGTTGCTGCGTCGCGACGGCGTTCACGATGTACGACACGTTGTCGGCGTTGGAATAACACGCGGCCTCAAGCCGGAACTCTTCGGGGTTATCCTGATGGAGACGTGTCGGATCAGAGAGCCGCGCCAGGCCGCGTCCCTGTGATACCAACTCGCCCTCCAGATCAGTCGAGGTGAGTTCGGCGGTCGCAGACACCGGGAGGGCGGACGCCGACGGGTTTGTGGATAGTAGATCGGCCTCGCCACTGTCCGAGGTGATCGAGGCGGGTGTTCCGTCGATCAGTTCCTGTACGAGTGTGTCGACACGAGCGGTGCCGCCTATGATGGCCGCATTCGCTGTGTGTACGAAATGCAGGGCTGCCGTTAGGAAGAAGAGCCGGGCTATCCGGACCATGCCCGATCTACACGGTTGGTAGTGCGACCGATAGACCACTGCAGACTCCAGGCGGGTGTGGGTTTTCATGATTGATTTGCTTTCGCCGATCGAGACGGCGGTTTCATCCGTGGCAGGGACAAAGATAGCGTCGCCCGTATTATATCCGCCGGTTGGCCTCGGGTCGAATGGCCGCAATGTTGCGAGTGATCCAACGGGTGCGGCTATTCTTTTGTGGCCGCGCGGGGGTGTCAGGCCACACAGGCCGGTAGGGCGGGTCATTCTTACGCCTAAAGCGGTAGGCACTCGCGTTCCGTGATTATCACGCGGTCAGTTTTTCGTTTCGTCTACACGGCCCAGCCACGTTCTTCTACGACTTCTACGGCTTGATGTGGGTATCGCCGGCGGCAGGCGAGTGCGGTGGCTGCGACCGTCCGGTCGGCTGGGTTCAGCCGGTGATCGGGGATGAGATCGGCCAGCGGCTCCAGCACGAACCGCCGCTCGGTCAGACGCGGATGCGGTAGCTCCAGGTTTTCGTAGTGATAAGCCGTATCGCCGAAGAGGAGAATATCGATGTCGATCGTCCGGGGGTGGTTCTTCGGTTTGGTTCTCCCTGATCGGGCCTGTGTTTCTTGTCGAACTCGTCCGAGTTCCGATTCGATTCGCTGGGTCAGCGTAAGCAGGGCGGTTGGTGAAAGTGTGGTCCGTATCCCTGCGGCCGTGTTGAGGTAGAGCGGCTGCGCGTCTTCGCAACCCACCGGGGTTGTCTGAAATAGACGGGCCACGTCGCGATTCGTATCGAGCGAAACCTGCGGATGCTCGGCCAGCCGTTGCAGCGCCAGGCGCAGCGATCCGCGGCGGTCACCGAGATTGGCACCAAGTGAGAGGTAGGCGGTGGTTGGTTCGGGTGGCTTCGTCGCATCAGCCGCGTGTATCGTAGCGGGTGCGGTGGCTTGCCTCTCTGGGGTCACAGGTTTCTCAGGCTCCACGCCTACCATGAAATCTTAGCGATGCGTTCGACGGCCTCTTGCGTTCGCGCTTCATCGACGGTCAGCGCGAAGCGGACGAATTGGTTCGCGGTGGGGCCAAAGCCGGAGCCCGGTACGACGACGACATCCGCCACGGCCAGCATTTTTTCGGCCACTTGCATCGCGTCGTAACCCTCGGGGCACCGAACCCACGCGAAGAACGTGGCATCGGGTGATTCGGCCTCCCACCCGGCCGCCCGAAGACCGGCGAGAAGAACGTCCAGCCGCCGACGGTATATCCCGATCTGATCCTTCACCTCCGGACCGTTAAATCGCGTGAGGGCTTCGATGGCGGTCATTTGCACGGCCCGAAAGATGCCCGAATCCAGATTGCTCTTGACGGCCGCCAACGCCGCCAGCGTTTCCGCGTGGCCCGCTGCGAACGCAACGCGCCATCCGGTCATGTTGAACGTCTTGGAGAGCGAGTGAAACTCGATGCAGGTCTCCTTCGCGCCGTCGATCTGAAGAATGCTGGGGGGCGGGTCGCCGAAAAAGATATCGGCGTAGGCCGCGTCGTGTGCCACGAGGATGTCATGCTTGCGGCCAAACGCTACGGCACGCTCGAAGAACTCCAGCGTGGCGCAGGCGGCCGTGGGATTGTTCGGATAGTTGAGGAAGAGGAGCCTGGCTCGCTTGAGCACGTCCACCGGGATCTCGTCGAGCCGGGGCAGCCAGCCGTCTTCTGAACGCAACGGCACCGTATAGACTTCGCCGTTGGCGAAGATGGTGCCCGACGTGTACACCGGGTAGCCGGGTGACGGCACGAGGACGACATCACCGGGGTTGACGATGGCCGTGGGAAGATGCCCGACGCCTTCCTTGCTCCCGAGCAGGCTGACCACCTCGGTCTGTGGATCGACGGACACGCCGAATCGGTCGCTCAGATACCTGGCGGCCGCCTCGCGAAACTCGACACACCCGATACTCGGCGAGTAGCGGTGATTCCTTGGGTCGCGGATGGCGTCACTCATCCGATTGATGATGAAATCATGGGTGGGTAGATCGGGGTCGCCGATGCCGAACTCGATCACGTCGCGACCTTCTTCGATCGCGGCCCGTTTCATCCGGTCGATCGCGACAAACAGGTACGGCGGCAATTTGGATAAGCGATTGGCTCTGATGTTGGTCAAGTCTGCGGCTCCCATGGAATGAACGAGCGGGTCTCCGTCCTCTATCGCCGGGTGTCTCCTACCGGGCGTGTTGCCGCTCCACCGGCGAAGGTCTTACCGTTGGTGTCGGGCGGCGTCAACGATACGGGGTGCCTGTTTCCCAGGGGTTTGACGAATCCGCAAGAAGCTCGATCATAGGCGACGGGTGGCCAGCGCTGTCTGGCCGGGTGATCACTATGAGTTGCGCCTCGGGCGCTGGACGTATCATCATGTGCAAGATCTCTGTTGGTGGCGTGTTGGTTGCGGTCTCATGGGGGATGCTAGCCGGGGGCGCGTCGGCCGTCCGGGCGCAGAGCAGCGGGCATCTGAGCTGGGGGCCTGATCTGGTCGTTAATGGCTCGTTTGAGGATGGGGTGTCCGGCTGGTCCGTGACACTCGGAGCCCGGGAAGAAACCGGTGGCGAGGAGGTGCGGTCTCTTATCGCCGTGGACTCCGACGTGTCTCATGAGGGGTTGGCGAGTCTTCGGCTCAGCGGCACCTCGGATACCACGCTCTGGCTTGCGTTGAAAACCGATCCGTTGGCCGTGCGAGCGAATGCTCAGTACGTTCTCGTGGCGTGGATCCGGTCGGACAAGGTCGTGCAGAGCCCCGGACAGTATCTCAACAGCAACGCCTATGTGCAGTTTCTCGGAAGCGACGGTGCGATCGTGCGAATGGGGCGATCCCCCGTTCGGGCCACACCGAAGGTGCTGGGGACGAGCGACTGGCGAGAGGTGCAGCGTGTGGTGAAGGTGCCGGCCGGAGCGGTGGCGGCTGAGATCGGTGTGGCGCTCACCTGCACGGGTTCGGTCTGGTTTGATCAGATCGAGTTCCATGAAGTGACCAATGTCGTTTGGAATCGCAAGGACACGGACCGTTTCACTTACTATTCCGAGGGCGGAGATGAACCGCCGCGCGCCGTCATCGAGGCCAACGCCAAATACCTGAAGTCGTTGGAACACCTTCTGGAAATCAAGCCGGGTGAAAAAATTGCCTTTTATCGGTATGCGTCAGCGGATCGGTTGCATACGCTCACCGGTCGAAGAGGGCGTGGGTACTACTCCGGTCGGGAGATTCATGCGTTGAGATGGGATGATCGTGGTTCCTATGTAGGCGCGTTGATGTCCTCCTATGGTGAAACGACCGAGTTTATCGGCAAAGGGACCGCGGGATATTGCGTGATGGCCTTGCAGGGGAGAAACAGCCACGACGACGCCAAGAAGATGGTGGCGGACGGCGTTCTGCCGAGCGTGACCGACCTGTGTCGGTCGGAGGTGATTCGGAATATTCCCGGTGCCATGATTCGACCTGTCGCGTCGTCGTTTGTGGGCTACCTGATAGATCAGTACGGTGCGGAGAAGCTGAAGCGGCTGTTCTCGTTTAAGACGGAAGAGTTGGCGGAAACGACGCTCGATCAGACGGCGTATCAAGTGTACCACCGCACACTCGAACAGCTTGAAACAGACTGGAAAGGGTTCTTGCAAGCTCGCTAGCGCTGTCTCGCCATGAGCATGGATGGAGTGTCGTTCGGACGGGGCGTGGCGGGACCTGCTTCTTTTTGTCTGCGCGCTTAGATCGTTGGCTCACAAGAGCGAACCAGCAACCAGAAACAGATTAGCGACGAGACAAAAAGTACGACCGCGCCGAGAAGTCTGCGCAGCCGCTGCTGCCACCGTGAGCGATGGCTCCATCGGAACCGATGTTGCGCGTGTGTCGTCATCGAATCAGTCGCATTAGAACCCATTGTTCCTACCGTGTCCAAGTCGGCGACTCCTGGACCTATCTTGAATATCGGGCGGGAATCTACAGATCTGAGCCAAATTTTTCCGGGCACTTACGGTGGCGATCCCACGTTCGGAGGCGAGTTTTCGATGGATACCATGCGATTTTTTAGGACGTGCGTGAATAGCACGGTGCCTTGGTGGGTCGCGAAGGGCTGTCTTATCGGTCTTCGCGGTGGATGTGGACGGTTGCGTCGGGCAGTGCGTTGAGGAAAAGGCGTCCATATCGCTTTTTCACGACCCGTGCGTCAAGGATCACAATGATCCCGCGGTCGGATTTCGTACGAATCAGGCGGCCTACCCCCTGTTTGAATTTCAGAATCGCTTCGGGAATCTGGTATTCCATAAAGGGGACGCCGCCGGACTCGCGAATCTGCTCGATTCTCGCCTCGATGATCGGCTGGTTGGGGACGGCGAAGGGTAGTTTCGTGATGATGACGTTGGACAACGCGTCCCCTGGGACGTCCACGCCGGCCCAGAACGTATCCGTCCCAAACAGCACACAACGATCACCGGACTTGAAGGCGTCGAGCATGGCCGTGCGCGGCATTCCACCACCCTGAGCGAGGAGCGTCAGATGATGCGCCTCGAAGAAACCGCGCACCCGGTCTGCGCACTGATTGAGCAGCGAGTAGCTGGTGAACAGTACGAACGCCCGCCCTTCGGTCTGCTGCACATACTTTTCGATCGCGCGGCATGCGGCCGGCACGAATTCGTCCGATTGGCTTGGCTCGGGCATGTCGGCCTCTACGTGGACGGTGAGCTGGGCCTTGTAATCAAACGGTGAGCCGAGTGCCAGGGTTTCCGCGTCTTCGAATGATAGTCGTTTCGTCAGATACCTGAACGGCTCCTCGCCGCCGGTGGTCATGGTGGCGGAGGTCAACACCGCACTTTCGAGTTGGTCGAAGAGTAACACTTTCAGTGCCGGTCCGATGTCGATCGGTCGCCCGTGTAGCGAGACCCGTTGGCTTTTCGTTTTTCGCCGCCGCGGCCCCGTGTCCGTTTCGAGCCAATAGACCCAATCGTGGGCGCGTTGCTCGTGCCAATGCTCGACTTCAAGTGCCAGCGCCTGGCATCGCTCCATCATGCTGGCGATTTCCTGTCGGTCTTGCTCGTCTACGGTCTCGCGGCGCAGTAATGAGAGCTCGGTCTTGAGCTCCCTCAGCGCAGGGGATAGCAAATCGGGAACTTTCGGCGGCTCACGAAGGCGACCATTGGATGACACGTCCGACCCGGCAAACGTGATCATTTGCTGGATATACGCATCCAGTCTCCGGTGCGTCTCACTCACCGCCTCGGTCGTGGACTCCGCATTTTTCGAGTGCAATATCCCGCGTTTCGTGCGGTCGTTGTGTAGGCTGTTGAGCAAGTACCGTACCTGATTGGTGTTTACGGAGATGCCCAGGTGGTTGCCAGCCACCCCCTCGATGGTGTGGGCCTCGTCCAGCACGAGATAGTCGTAGTCCGGCAGAATCGACGCCCCCTGCTTGCGCATGGCCACATCCGAAAACAAGAGGGCGTGGTTGACAATCAGTAGCTGTGCCTGCTCGGCGCGACGGCGGGCTCGCTGGAAAAAGCACCGTCGATATTGCGGGCATTTCCGGCCGAAGCAGTCGTCCCCGTCGCTCCGGACACCGTTCCAGACGGACAGACTCGGCTCTTGGGGTAGATCGCTGCGAGAGCCGTCGGCCGTCTGGTAGGCCCAATCTTCGATCTTGTATAGCTCGGATAGCTGGTCCTTCGTGTCAAAGAGCATTTTCTGCCGCGAGCTGGCACGCGCAAGGCGGCGAAGGCCGAGATAGTTCGCGCGTCCCTTGACCAGCTCGGCCGAAAAGTCCGCATCGAACACGCTTCGCAGAAATGGGATGTCCTTATGGATGAGCTGCTCTTGCAGGGCGATGGTGTGCGTGCTGATGACCACCCGCTGCCCATGCTCGATGGCCCGCAGGATGGACGGCACGAGGTAGGCGAAGCTCTTGCCCACCCCGGTCCCTGCCTCGACCATGAGGTGCTCACCGTTCTCAAAAGCGTCGTACACGGCCAGCGCCATGTCGAGCTGTTGGGGTCGGAGTTCGTAATCGGGGAGCTTTTCGGCGATGCGGCCCGCCTCGCCCAAGATGTTGGTGATGTTGCCGGCCATGAAGGGGAGATTGTAGCCGGAAGCCCGGTGGCCGTCAGGAAGACGCCAGCAGTTCCACGATCTGGATTGCGTTGAGCGCGGCACCTTTTCGGAGTTGGTCGCCGGATACGAACATCTCGATGCCCCGCCCGTCGGGTTGGCTCACATCCCGTCTGATGCGGCCGACGAGCACGTTGTCTCTGCCGGTGGCGTCGATCGGCATGGGGAAACGGCCGGTATCGACGTCGTCCACGATCGTTACGCCGGGAGCGGTAACCAGGATTGCCCGGACCTCATCCGGGGTGATGGGACGTTCAAAGGTGAGGTTGATCGACTCGCTGTGGGCTCGCAACACCGGCACGCGGACACAGGTCGCGGTGATGGCGATGGTGGTGTCGTGAAAGATTTTGTGCGTTTCGTCGATCATCTTGCGTTCTTCGGTGTTGTAGCCGTCGGGACCGATGGGCGTGTTGTGCGAAAACAGGTTGAACGCACAGGGGTGGGGGAACGACGTTGGCTGAAACTCTCTTCCGGCTAAGACATCGCCGCTCTGCGTGAGTAGCTCTCGCATGGCCGCCGCCCCCGCGCCGCTCGCCGCCTGATAGGTGCTGACGATGATCCGCCGGACCGGGTTGAGCTTGTGCAGGGCCCACACGGCCATGTTCATGATAATGGTGGAGCAGTTGGGGTTGGCGATGATGCCTTTGTGCCGACCTGCGTCTTGTGGATTGATCTCTGGGATCACCAACGGGACGCCTTCTGTCATGCGGAAGGCAGAGGAATTGTCGATGACGACGGCCCCGGCTTTCACTGCAAAATCGGCCAAATCCCGGCTGCGATCCCCCCCGGCGCTAAAAATCGCATAATCCACGCCGTGGAAGGAGTCGGGTTTCACTTCATGCACGGGGGTCTTCGTACCGTGGACAGATATAGTTGAGCCGGCGCTTCTGGCTGACGCCAGCAGGGTCAGACGAGAAGGCTCAATCCCACGTTGTTCGAGTAGCGTGCAGATTTCCCGTCCCACGGCACCCGTAGCCCCCACAACGGCAAGATGTCCGGTGTTGGGTACGGGGGTGGGGCGTGGTGACGACTGCATGTCCATGCTAGAACGTAGTGCTTGGCCGCGATAGAGTCAATCCGAACGGTCGAAGCGGCTTCCATCGGTTTGAAAGCGCCTATCAGAAAACGAGTTAAATAGGACGGAAAGGTACTTGAACCCGCGCGGACAGGTTGCTAGACTGCCAGCCCTTCGGACGCGGGGCGACCAGCTTCCGAGGAGTGAAGAGGGTGCTGCGGTACCTTTGCTTTAGCGATGCGTTTGTGACTTTTCCGTGCAAAGTCAGGTGTCGTCCGGACGTTGGTGGCGGGTCGTCGCGGCGTACGAACGGTGGATGAGCGACCTGGGAACGGTCAACCTGGGCGGGTCCGGTCGAAGAGCTACGCCGGGATGGGCTTCGATTTTGCCGGGGCCGTCGGCGGGTTTGTGTTTTTCGGATATTGGATCGGTCGGCATTACGGCTCCGAACGATGGGGCGTGCTGATTGGCGCGGTGCTCGGGTTGGTTGGCGGCATGTATAACCTGATTCGTCAGGCGTTGCGTGCCAGTCGCGAGATGGACGAGCGCAGCGAACGGCGCGACTAGGTCACGATGAATCTTCGTCGCTACGCCAGGTTTGTGGCTGTTTCGGCCGTGGTGGCGATGGTGCTGGTCGGTGCTGGTTTTTTTCCGACACGGAATCTGGCCGGGGCTGACGGTCTCTGGGCGATGGTCGCGGCGTGCGGCGTGAGCCTGGTAGGCAGTTGGATCGGCGCGGTGCCGATGGCCCTGGTTTCGGTGGGTGATCGGGCTGCCGTGGCGACCGCGGCGCTCGGCGCGATGGCTGTGCGGTTTGCGGTGGTGCTGTTTGGCGCGTTGGCGGTAGTGCTCGGCTCGGATGTGGAGCGGCCCTCGTTTTTGATATGGGTAGGGATTAGTTACCTCGTGCTGCTCGTAGTGGACACGCTTTTTGCGGTTCGGATGGGACAGCCAAAGGATACACAAGAGACGTGATGGGTTTCGGTCAATCTTTGCTGGCTTCGGGGTCTCCGTTGGATCATGTGATCCAGCATCCGCTCTGGACCATGCCGTTGGATTTAGGGTTTCCGTTAACGCCCCAAGGTGAAATCACTTTGCTGAGCGATCAGCTTGTGATGATGATCGTGGCCGGCTTTTTGCTCGTGGTGGTGCTCCCGGGGCTCATTCGCAAGCGTCGTGGCACGGACGACATCGGGCGGCTCGTGCCGGCGGGCTTCGCGAATTTCATGGAGTCAATCTGCCAGTACCTTCGTAAAGAAGTGGCCGAGCCCGCGCTGCAAGAGCACACCGACCGATTCATCAAATACATTTGGAGTGTGTTCTTTTTCGTGCTGACGATCAACCTGCTCGGTCTGCTTCCGGTGGCGACTATCTCACCGCTCTTCGGGACGCACATCGGCGGTACGTCGACGGGCAATATCTATGTGACGGGCACGTTGGCCGTGCTCACGATGATCATGATGGTTGTGAACGGGCTTCGCCTGGGTGGGATGCATTACATTGCGCACTTCTGCCCCGGTCCGCTCTGGCTGGCACCGCTGTTGGTGCCGGTGGAGATCATCGGCTTGGCGGCTAAGATTTTCGCGCTGGCCGTTCGACTTTTCGCGAACATGATGGCGGGTCACATCCTGCTGGCGGTGCTGGTGGGCTTCATCCTGACGGCTGGGTCCTCGATGGGGACCGGCGGCGGTTTGCTCATTGCGGTTCCGGTGATCCTGGCCAGCGTAGCGATCACCATGTTGGAAATCTTCGTCGCCTTTCTTCAGGCGTTTATTTTTACGTTCCTTACGGCGCTGTTCATTGGTATGTCTGTGGTGTTTCACCACGACGATCACGCAGTCGAGGCGCATAGTCACTGATGGCTTAGAGGATCATCGCGCGATGCGACGGGTTGGGCGGTGGTGCTGGGTTTTCGTGCCGTAGAAGCAAGACATAACATATTCGTCATGCCCGGACACGTGTGGGGCACTCGGGCCGTGAGGCGTGACTGCGATGGCGAATCGAACATGGTGGTCGACCCCACTCGACGATCGAACACGGTAAAGGTGGTTTGAGATGCAGAAGAAAGTTTCTAAGTTGGCGTTGGCGGCGATTCTCGCCGGTTTCGTGTTGATGTTCTCTGGTACGGCGCAGGCGCAGGATCACGGCGATGGGGCTACCGTCGCGGAGAATGCGACGTTTCTGACGACCGACGGTGCCCGCAAAATGGGTGGTGCCATTGGTGCCGGACTGGTCATCATGGGGGGTGGGGCCGGCATCGGTCGCATCGGCGGTAGCGCGGTCGAGTCGATGGCTCGTCAGCCGGAAGCGGCCGGCAATATCAGCACGGCCATGATTATCACCGCGGCCATGATCGAGGGTGCGACGCTGTTTGCCGTCGTGGTTGGTTTGC